>JBFEYJ010000016.1:0-26944 GCA_041562215.1 Thiohalomonadaceae bacterium
AGGGCGAGCAGCAGCAGCACGATGGTCACCACCTCTACCGATAATTGGGTAAGCGCCAGGTCAGGGGCGGACCAGCGCACAAAGGTGAGAGAGACGACCAGCCCCACTACGCTGAGGGCGACGACGGCAGTAAGGCGGTGTCGTTGCCAAAGAGTTACGCTCACCGCCGCTGACATCATCACCAGAGCGCCGAGCAAGGTTATGGTATCAATGGGAGTAAGCAGCTGCGGACCGCCAAGCGGGGCTTCTCCGCTGAGGAATGGGAGCGCGATCGCGGCAACAGCGCTGAACAGTAATAGTGCGGCATAGCGTTGCAGTGAACCGTTTTCAAGTCGTGCGGTTACCGAGTGGGCTACGTCTATCAGCCATTCGATGGCTTGCCAGAACAGGGTGCGCGCGTCGGGCATGGGGAAAACCTGATCGCGTAAATTGAATAACCGCTGACGCTGGCTGTAGAGGGCTATCCCGCCGGCAAGGGCAATTAGGCTCATGATGAAGGGGGTGTTAATGCCATGCCAGATGGCCAGGCTGTATTCGGGCAGCGGCCCGTTCAGGACGCTCCCTGCCGCCAGCGCCAGTAGCGGTGCTACGGTGACGGCGGGAAAGATCCCCACGAGCAGGCACAGGGCGACAAGGATCTCCACCGGGATTTTCATGTAACGCGGCGGTTCGTGTGGCGGGTATTTGGGCAGGTTGACCGGTTCGCCGTTAAAGAAAACGTCATGGATAAAGCGTGCCGAATAGGCCACGGCGAAGATCCCGGCAAGGGTCGCTGCCGCCGACAACAGCCAGCTGAAGGATCCTAGCTCAACCAGATAGAGGGTCTCAGCGAAAAACATCTCTTTGGAGAGAAAGCCGTTGAGTAGCGGGACACCTGCCATAGCGCCGGCGGCAACCATCGCCAGGGTGGCGGTATGCGGCAAGTATTTCCACATTCCGTTGATCAGTCGCATGTCACGGGTGCCGGTTTCATGGTCGATAATCCCGGCGGCCATGAACAGGGAGGCCTTGAAAATAGCGTGGTTGATGATGTGAAACACACCGGCTACCGCGGCCAGTGGAGTGCCGATGCCGAACAGTAGCGTGATGAGGCCGAGGTGACTGATGGTGGAGTAGGCCAGCAGTCCCTTGAGGTCATGTTTGAACAGGGCCGTGTAGGCGGCGAACAGCAGAGTGGTGAGGCCGGTGCCACCGACCACAAAGAACCACAACTCGGTTCCGGACAGCGCCGGGTAGAGTCGCGCCAGCAGAAATACGCCTGCCTTTACCATGGTAGCCGAGTGCAGGTAGGCGCTCACCGGCGTAGGGGCAGCCATGGCATGAGGTAGCCAGAAGTGGAACGGAAATTGTGCTGATTTGGTGAAAGCGCCCAGCAGGATCAGCAGTAGGGTCGGGGTGTAGAGTGGATGGGCACGAATGAGATCGCCTGCCTCGAGGATCACTGAAATCTGGTAGCTGCCGACGATATGACCTAGCAACAGGAAACCGGCCAGCATGGCCAGGCCACCGCCACCGGTGATGGCAAGCGCCATACGCGCTCCGCGGCGGGCGTCAGCACGGTGGTGCCAGTAACTGATGAGCAGGAAGGAGCTGAGTGAGGTCAACTCCCAGAAAACCAACAGTTGCAGCAGATGATCTGAGAGCGCGATACCGAGCATGGCACCCATGAACAGCAGCAGCATCCCGTAGAAACGGCCCATGGGATCAGCTTCGGAAAGATAATACCGCGCGTAAAGAATCACCAGTAGTCCGATGCCGAGGATCAATAATACAAACAGCGCCGCCAGGCCATCCATGCGGAGGTGGATGTCAAGGCCGACTTGTGGCAACCACGCCCAGTGAGCTTCCACCGGTGTGCCGCTGAACACCGCAATGAGCGGCGCCAGTGTCAGCAGCAAGGCCACCGAGGTCACCACCGCTGCCGTCCAGGCGCTGGCACTGCGGCCAAAACGGATCGCCAGCGGTGGTAGGAGGGCGCCGAGGATGGGGAGCAGAATGATTAAAAGCAGATTCATGGCCTGGTCAGCAAATCACCGTGGGTAAAATGTTTATTCAAGACATGGCCGGGTAATTGCGATGTCTGCGCGTTGAAATGTGTCGTTGCGGCGTAAAACTACGCTATCTATAACGACTATTCAAGGCGGTGCAACCAGCTCGGAGCGGGGAGTTGGCTTTGCTTCAATCAATTACGGAACGGATTTGCCCAACGGCGTAAATCAGTGTGAAGGTTGGGGAGATTCAGGTCTACTGAATCGATTGTGCGGTATCTTATTTGCCCTTTGCGAGTTGTTACACTTACCGTTAACGGATGGGGTGGCAAAAGAAAAGCCGGCAAAGCCGGCTTTTCTTTGTTCCCGGCCATGCCATAGCATGACCAGTGCTGTCTTAGTTGCTACCTTCAGCAGCGGGCTGCTCGGTGGTTTCCTCGACATTCTCTTGCATTTCTTCCATGGCGGATTCCGCCTCTTCGACGGCGCCTTCAACCGCAGTGGCGGTGTCCTCGACGATCTCCTGGGCGGCTTCGCCTGTTGCCTGTGCAGCATCTTCCATGGTGGTTTCAGCAGCGCTCTCTTCGTTCATTTCGTGTGCCGGTGTGGTTACCTCGGCTGCCGGGGCAACAGCCGGGCTTTCGGTAGTGGCTTCTTCTTTGCCACAACCATTGAGCAGTAAGGCCAGTACAAGTGCGGATGTTGAAATAATAATCTTCATGGATGGTTCCCCCTGGATATGATGAGTTCAAATATTCTTAAGCGTAAAAGTATATAGGGTAAAGACATCACAAAATGAGAATGTCATCACGACTGAAATGCGCTCATCGGGTAAGTGACGATCATTTACAACGAGTTCCTGACCGGATACTGGAATATGACACAGGGTTTTGGAATCGTGGTTTATGACTACCAGAAGCGCGGTCGTCCGGTGTCCAGATGCACAAAATTGGAGTTGGGGTAGTAACCGACACCACCGGACTTCAGCTTCAGGGCGGCCTTGCGCAGGTCTTTCAGCTCTACACCCGGCATGCGCAGGTCAATCGCCCTACCCAGCATATGAAAGCTCTTTTTTGCGACGCCATTGGATCTGCTGGCCAGCATCGCGTTTGTGGCCGGTGAGCGGTAGCCGGAAATGATCTCGATAGTTCCTTTGTGTCCCAGGCGCTGTTGCAGGGCGTAGACCTGATCGAGGAGAGCGTGATCCATCTGTATCGCTTCACCTGAGCGATGATCGCGCAAAACATGGTCGATAGCCGCCAGTTCCTCGCTGATGTAGCCGCCCTCCTCCCAGTAGGTAGCGCTCAGTTTCTCTCCGGTATGCAGATTGCGAAGCTTGAGTTTGCGCTCGCCGACAACGTGTGGGGGGATGATGTTGGCGCTGGCCAGCGGGGTAGCGAGGGCGAGACCGGTGGCTCCGGCGGTTTTAAGAAATATTCGACGGGAAGGACTTCTCATGGTTGCTCTTTACTCTAAAATTCATTATTACTCAATGACTTAGTCAACAGTTTTCGCGATGAGTTCCTGAAATCCAGGGCAGGAAGGCATCGTGTCGTCAAGCTGGTAGACATCGTTTCGAAAGTGGGCACGGTTATCGCTGCCGACCCAAGTGGTAAAATAGAGAAAGTAGACAGGAAGTGGCGTGTCCAACGTCACGGTTTGCGACTCTTTTGCGGTGAGGGCCTTACGCACGGCATTCTCGTTCCAACCATTGCCGTTTCCGGCCAGGGCGAACGTGGCCAGCTCATCGGGCTGTGAGACACGGACACACCCGGAGCTTAAGGCGCGTTCCGTATAATTGAATAGCCCTCGTTCCGGGGTATCGTGCAGGTAGACGTCAAATTTGTTGTGGAACAGGAACTTAACCCGTCCCATCGGGTTGTGAGGATCGGGATCCTGGCGCAACTGATAGGGGAGATAATTGAAGCCGATCTTGCGCCAGTTCACTGTGCGTGGGTCGATCTCCCTATCGTTTCGATAGACCCTGATGTTGCGCTTGCTCATAAATTCGGAATTGCGAAGCTGCTTGGGGATGAGGTCCTTGATGATGATAGTCGGTGTGGGTGTCCAGTAGGGATGGAATACCACGCTGTGTAGCTGTCCGCTGACGATGGGGGTGGGGCGATCAGGCTTGCCGACGATGACATCCATTACCATGACCGGCTTGCCCTCTTCGTAGGCTCGAAGTTGGAATCCGGGGATATTGACCAGGATATAGCGTTTGCCCGGATCGCGCGGGAACCAGCGCCAACGTTCCATGTTGAGTTTGATTTGTGCAATCCGCTGTTCGACGCTGACGTTCATTGCTTCAAGGGTGGATGGGCCGACCACCCCATCGGCCTTAAGGCCATGGCGTACCTGAAATCGTTCTACCGCCAGTCTGAGGATCCCATCGAAGGTGTGTTCCTCCTTTTGGACATCAAGTACCAGGTCACCCTCGATAAACAATCGCTGACGTAAAAGTGTTACTTCCGGTCGGCTGTCACCAACGTGCAGGATGGCTCCGGAAGGAATCGTTGGCCAGCCGCCGAGGAGGGCAAGTTGCCTGTAGTAGGCCAGGGCGCTGCGCAGGCGCCGGTATTCCATATGAGAGGGGGAAAGTGCTGCAAGCGAACGACTGATTTCATCGCTTTTTGCCAGTGTCTCCAGCAGCGCAGCGCCATCGAAGTCAGTCACCGGGATGTGCCAAAGGCGGTGGCTCTCTTCAGGTGGGGCATGTCCGACCTGCAGATCGCGGCCATAGTTTAGAGCGGCGTTGCTGAGCTGGAGTTCAAGGCGTGCCAGTACCGAAGGATCACTGGCCCGCCATCTATGCTCCATCAGTTCGATGGGATAGGCGTTCCTGTCAAGCCCTTCCCGCTCGGCCTCTTTGAGGGTCTGCAGAAGTGCATCGGCACGGGGCAGCGGACCGCTGTTGCTCACCCACATCGGTGCGAAGCCGCGGGCATGATAAAAGCTTTGCAGCGGCTCATGTTGCAGTCTGGCGTCAGGCCACTCCGAGGCTTCTTGCAGCCAGAGATGCAGGCTTTCGGTGAGTGTTGCGGTGGATTCGACGGTTGCGTTAGTGCAACCGGGCAGCAGACTGAGGGTAATCACGAGCATCACCCGAAGTGTCGACAAGGTGACTACTACTGATCGCTCCAGGATGAACTGTAAGCACAGTGTGGCGGAAAAAATCATCGGGATGAGCGTGTCTGGAAAGGGTTTCATTCCAGCATAGATCAACCTGCTCCGATGGGAGCCCGGTTCCACCTGTGCGTCCAGGAAAACCGGGATGTCCCCTATTCCATAATCCCAATCGACCTGTAAGCATTAAATGGTGAAAGCCGGGGGGGCCCGATGTCCCTGTTGCGGGATTGGCTGCCGATGGATGTATCGTAGATCAGTTCTCCGCGTATAGAGCATCGGCACGTGATGGATGATGCGAGAGCGCTTCAGGCAAGGTGAATGAGGATTTCGTCTTCCCCTGAGAGATTATACCTGCTCTATTTCGAGAGGCTTTTTTCGTCGCATTGGCAGGCGGGAGTGAGTGGACCTTTGCACACTGACGGTGCTCCTGAGAGGACCACTGTCAGGAGCCTTTTTTCCGGCGCTGGAGATCCGCAAGGGAGAATGGTGATTTCACTCCTCATCACCCACCGGTAAATCCTGTTTACCTCGTTCCAGCCATTTGAAGAACAACGGCACAAACAGGGTAGCGATGAAGGTCGCCGCCAGCATGCCACCGAAGACACCACTACCCATGGATTGCCGAGCCGCCGCACCGGCGCCGCTGGAGAAGGCCAACGGCACTACGCCAAGCATGAAGGCGAGCGAGGTCATGACAATGGGGCGGAAGCGCAGGCGCGCGGCCTCAATGGCGGCATCGACCGTGTTCATGCCTTCGGCGTACTTCTGCGCTGCGAACTCTACGATCAGGATGGCGTTCTTCGCTGCTAGCCCGATAAGTACCACCAGCCCTATCTGGAAGTAGATGTCGTTAGGCATGCCGCGGGCAAAAATAAAGGCCAGTGCACCCATGAGTGCGAACGGCACCGACATGATCACGGCCAGTGGCAACGACCACTTTTCATACTGGGCTGCGAGAATGAGGAACACCATAATCACGCCAAACAACAGAGCCGGAATGGAGGAACCGGCATTTTCCTGTTGTTGATAGGCCTCACCGCTCCAGGCAAGCCTGTAGCCTGGCGGCAGGGCGGCAGCGGCTACATCCTCAACGATCCGAATCGCTTCGCCGGAGCTGATGCCGGGTACCGAAGCGCCCATTAGCTTGGCGGCGACGAAACCATTGAACCGCTCGACCTGCTCAGGACCGACAATGTTCTGAACCCGGATGATCGCTGCGAGCGGGATCATTGCCCCTGTTGTCGTGCTGCGCACATACACCTTGCCGACGTCATCGGGCTTGCTACGATAGCTGGAATCCGCTTGTAACTGCACCCGATAGGCGCGTCCGGTCATGTTGAAATCGTTGACATAGAGCGCTCCCAGGGTGCTTTGCAGCGTCTCATAGATGCTCGCAATCGGAACGCCGAGTGACAAAGCCTTGGCCTCGTCCACCTCGACGAACAACTGCGGCGAGGTGGGGCGGAAAAAGGTGCTGATGCGGGTGAACTCCGGGTGCGTCTTCAGCGCCCCAATGAAGCTTTGGACCACCTCGTGCAGCCGCATGGGGTCATCGTCCACACGATTTTGCACGTAGACTTCGAAGCCGCCGGCCGAACCGAGACCGCGAATGGCCGGTAAGTTGAAGGTCATCGCCATACCGTCCGGCAGACCCCCCATGCCCATACCCATGAACCGGTTGGCCAGGTCCTGCGCTGTGGCCTCACGCTCGTCCCAGTCGATAAATCTGGTGAACATGGTAGCGCCGTTGCTCTTGCTGCCACCACCGATGATATCGTAACCGGCGATGGCGACCACATGTTCAACTTCCTCATTACCGGCGACCATGTTGCCGAACCGCTCCACCGTAGCGATGGTGCGCTGCAGCGAGGCGCCGTCGGGTAACATCACCGAAGACATCACCACCCCTTGATCTTCACTCGGCACGAAGCTGCCGGGGATAATCCGGAACAGTAAAACGGTCACTCCGATCACGGCGATGAACACGGTCATGCCCAAGTATGGATGGTGCAGAATGACCTTTACTGTGCCGGTGTAAAGTCGGGTAAGACTCTGAAATCCGCGATTGAAGGGACGGAACAGGCGCGACTCTCCGTGACCGGGTTTGAGGATCAGAGCACAGAGAGCGGGCGTCAGCGTTAACGCAACAATTCCGGAGATCACCACCGCCACTGCCACGGTGGCGGCAAATTGCTGATAGAGCACACCGGCGATGCCGCCGAGGAAGGCGACGGGGACAAAGACAGCGCACAGTACCAGCACGATGGCTACCACTGCGCCTGACACTTCGCGCATGGCTGTCACTGCCGCGTCGAAGGGGCTCATTTTTTGTTCTGACATATGACGCTCAACGTTCTCCAGCACGATGATGGCGTCGTCCACCACAATGCCGATGGCAAGCACCATGGCGAATAGTGTCAGCGTGTTTATGGAGAAGCCGAATAGCCACAAGCCCGCGAAAGTACCGATGAGCGACACGGGTACCGCCACCATGGGGATCAAGGTAGCACGCCAGTTCTGCAGGAAGATGAAGACCACCGCCACCACCAGCAGTGCAGCTTCGATAAGGGTCATCACCACCGCATTGATGGAGGCAGAGACGAATTGTGTGGTATCGAACGGAACCAGGTAATCGACTCCGCTGGGGAACCGCTCCTTGAGCTCATCCATCTTGATGCGGACCGAATCCGCAACTTCCAGCGCATTGGCGCCGGTCTGCAGGAAGATGCCGAGGGCGACGCTGGGTTTCCCGTCTACGGTGACATTCTGGTCATAGTTGTAGGCAGCGAGTTCCACGCGGGCCACATCCTTCACTCGTAGCACACCTTCCGCGCCACCGGCGCGGATAATTATGTCGCTGAACTCATCCGGCGTTAACAGACGCCCTTTTGCCGTCACGGTGTAAACCAGAGACTGGCCGGCGGGGGCGGGTTCATGACCGATCTTGCCGGCGGCATACTGCGCGTTCTGTGCACGCACGGCGGCGGCGATTTCGCTGGTGGTGACACCAAGCTGGGCCATTCGATCCGGCTTCAGCCAGATGCGCATGGAATAATCCTGCGCGCCGAATATCATCACATCGCCCACCCCCGGCACGCGCTTGAGTTCATCGACGACATTGAGACTGGCGTAGTTGGAGATGAATAGGCGCTTGTGGCTGCTGTCAGGGGAGTACATTGCCGTAAACATCAGGATGTCGGTGTTGCGTTTCATTACGACTACGCCGTTGCGTCGTACCTCTTCGGGCAAGCGCGCCTCGGCGGCCTTTACCCGGTTGTTCACATCCTGGGTCGCCCTGTCTACGTCGGTGCCCACTTCGAAGGTGGCGGTAATGGAGATGTTGCCGCTGGAAGTGGATGAGGAGCTGAAGTAGGAGAGTCCCTCGACACCGTTGAGCTGTTCCTCAATTGGAGCGGCTACGGTCCGCGCCAGGGTTTCAGCCGAAGCGCCGGGGTAGTTGGCTTGTATCATCACTGTTGGTGGGGCGATCTGCGGATATTGAGAAACAGGCAATACCTGTGACGCTACCAGCCCCGCGATCACAACGACAATAGAGATAACGGTGGAGAAGATGGGGCGACTGATAAAAAATCTGGATGTCATTGTGAACGCACCACTCAGTTCCGGCCACCGGCTGCCGGTTCCGAGACCTGCGGCATCGGTGCCACACTCATCCCGGGACGAAGCTTGATCAAATTGTCGATGATCACTTTATCGCCGGGCTGCAGGCCGCCAATAATCACCCAGTCCTGTCCCTGCCACTCGGCAGCCTGTACCGGCCGTGGCGCAACCTTGTTCTCCTCGTTGACCGTCATCACCACGTGTCCCTTGTCGGTCTGCATTACTGCCACCTGAGGCACCAGAAAGACCCCTTCACGTTCACTCAGCAGCAGGCGTGCACGGACAAACTGTCCGGGCAGGAGGTGATTGTCGGGATTGCGAAACTCGGCGCGTAATTGCCGGGTACCCAACATGGGATCGATGGTGCTGGCGACGAAGTTAACCTTACCTTTTTGTGGAAACACAGAACCATCTGGCAGGACTAACTCGATGGCGCTGATACTCTCCGGTGCAAGCCGGCCATGGGGCAGTTTGGCCATATCACTGTCCGCTAGGCTGAATCGAACCCAGATGGGATCGAGTTGGTAAACCGAGGTGAGGAGGACGTCTGCGCCGGTCGAGATCAGGCTTCCTTCGGATGTCATTGCCCGTCCTGTTGTACCGGAAACCGGCGCGGTGACCGTGGTCCAGGAGAGGTTCAGTTGTGCCTGGCGTAACGCTGCCAGGGCTATCTCTTGGTTTGAAATGGCATCGTCATAGGTCTTCCGGCTGACGGACTTGCTTGCGAGCAGCCCTTTCAGCCTTTTCACCTCTCGGGCTGCCTGGTCGGCCCTGGCTTTAGCTTCTGCAAGGGCGATTTCATAGCTCGTGCGGTCTATCTGGAACAGTGGCTGACCGGCCTGCACAGTCTCGCCTTCCTGGTAGAGGCGCTTGAGCAGGATCCCGCTGACACGGGGCCGCACCTCGGCTTCACGTGCTCCTTCTGTTTGTGCCATCACAGTGATGGTGGTAGGAATTGTCCGGGGCGCCATTTCAAGCACGGTAACAGGCATTGCTCCCCTGCCGTCCCCCGGCGTTCCACCCGATGTTTCCGGGTTGGAACAACCGCCGAGCAGCGCCACCATGACAACAGCAGAGAGTGAGAGATAGCAAACAGCACGTCTCGGGAGGAATGCGGTACTCATAATAGGAGTCTCCAGGGGAAATATGTACATACATTCACGTATGTATGTATAGTTGTCAACACTTTCTAAACAATCACCCGCCCGGCATCCTGTGGCCAAGCGGGGGGAGGAACATCCTATGGCCCGAAAAACCAAGGAAGAAGCAAACCGTACGCGGCAGCAGATCATTGATGCCGCCAGGGCGGTGTTTCATCGTCATGGCGTGAGTCGGTCGACAATGGAGCAGGTTGCCCAGGAAGCCGGACTTACCCGCGGTGCCGTATACTGGCACTTCAAGGACAAAACCGAACTCTTTTTTGCGATGCGTGAGGACGTGTTCAACCCGCTGACCGTGAGGATCGATGCCATCCTCCTTGCCGAGAGCGCTGTTGATCCGCTTGATTCCATTGAAGCGGCGCTGAAGGAACTGTTCCGCGTACTTGAGGAGTCTCCCACCATACGGCAGGTACTGGACATTATGGTGCTACGTTGTGAGTATGTGGATGAATTCGCCAGGGTCCAGGAGGAGGCTGACCGCCCTGGCGTTGAGTTCCTGGCGAAGGTTGAAAAGGCCTATCAGCGGGCGGCTATCCAAGGATGTTTACCTCCCGGACTCGGCCTTGGGCCGGCCGAACTCGCCCATGATACCTGGGCATTTGCGACCGGTATGCTGCATGTGCTCCTGGCAGGAGATTTTGAACGAAAACTCCGTATCAGCGTGGATAATATGATTACAAACCATATGGCCCTGCGCCGTGAGATTCATAGGGCTTAGGGACTTCCGCTGAACGTTGGATATCCACAGCGTTTCGTAAATATGGTCCTGACGGTGGCAAGCTCATGCATCGTTGAAAACCGTCGCACCCCTGTTCAAACCTCAGATAAAGTTAGCGAGCCTGCTCAATCATGCCCGCCAGGTATACCACGTCATATAAACTTATTTGTCCCCCTGTTTTCCGCACGTTAACAAACTTCAGAGTCATCAGTGATACAACACCGGCCGTCTCTTTTTAGGCTGCAAGGGCAATTAAGGTGTTGTCGCCGTGGTTGAGATGTCAGCAGGGTTCTGACGGCGTTCTATAATTTCAGTCGATGCGCATTTGCCTTGGTGAAGGGGATAGTGATGGCTGGAGAGGCAATTCCTGGCCTGCGGAGTGCTTGGATGGGCTTATGCGGTCTGGCCTTGATGACCTCAATGGCACCCTCAACGGCAAGCATGCCTGACTGTTACCCATTACTGGCTGCTTCCGAGGATGATCTCATTACCGGGAAACATCATTTCTTTCCACGGACTCATCTGTTTCAGCCGTTCATCGCTGATCCCAAGGAGTCTCGTTTTTTTCTCAGCTACCGCCGCGTTGAGCGTTCCACCGGCAACCATCATATTGGTGTCGTCGGCTTTGGCGAGACATTTCCGCTGTACCGCCGAAGCAAGGGGTGTGGAGATGATGGATGGCAGGTGGATATTACCGGTGGTGGTATCGGGCGGTTCGATATGGAAGACGATGGCAAGGATATGATCGATGTTGACTATCTTATCGGTCTGCCGCTGACCTGGCGTCAGGGAAACTGGTCATTTCGTACCAGGGTGTCTCACGAAAGTTCCCATCTTGGTGAAAGTGTTTTAATTACTGATTCGGCAGGGGAGCGAAGAAAACGAACTGCCAATAGTGTTGATTTTATTTCCAGCTATGATGATGGGAAATGGCGGCTCTATACCGGCGCAGAGTATGTTCAGCGTCACAGCCCGGTAGTCACATCATGGGGCCTACACCTTGGCACCGAGTACTACGGTGCTCGCCGCCTGATTGGTAATAAGGCGCGCTGGATAGCCGGTATGGATATCAAGGCGTGGGAAGAGTTTGATTTTGATGCTGATGTCAGTGTTAAGGCTGGTTTATCGTTTGGCGGCAGAGATGCCCGGCAGCATCATCTGCAGGTTATGCTGGAGTGGTACGACGGACATGCCAATAGTGGGGTGTTTTTCGAGGAGGAAATCCGTTATGTAGCGGTAGGAGTCTACTTCGGATTCTGAATGGCTGGCCTAAACCAGAGTGCCCCAATGCTACGCGCGCCGAAGACTAAGTCAAAGCCGTCGCCGAATAAAGAGCACTAAGAAATTGGTTCCTCGACAGAATTTGCACGACTGTAATGATTGCTCTCTCGCCAAGCCGGAAGACAAACCAGGGAATTATTATTCGTTCCCCATGAGGTGAAAGGGATTTACCTTAGCGTACTTTGTGATTTGTGAGATTGTTGCCGATGTGACGTCGGCTCAGCTTTCCTGTATCCGTTTCGAAGAACGGTGAACTGCTTCATTTATTTGACACTTTGCGTGAAAACAATATTTACCCTGAAATTTTGCTGCAGAGAAAAATTACCCGCTCGCTGGAGTGGAAGGTCGGGGAACCGTGCCATACTTGTTCCGTGATTCTCTATGCCGTAATGGAGGACTATCGTGTCCTGCACCTCTTTGTTGAGAGTAGCATTTTTGTTAATGGTCTTCCTTGCCGGATGTACGACTAACTCTGCTCATAGCCTGCCGCTGCCCGCGACGCTCGTTCCTGCAGAGGAACTGCCGAGTTTTACTGATGACCTCGAGCTGGAGGGGCTTTCACTCGCTGTTCAACGCCAACTTGCCGTGCTTCGACGTGAAGGCGATCGGGAGGGCTTGAGGATTGGGCAGGTGAGTTACCGTACCAGGGAATTGCGCGAATCTCTGGAACGGTTCAACCTGCTGCTGTCCGAGACTAAATCGTGCCTCAAAACAGAGAATTTACCAACGCACTGTTATGATGCCCTGAGCAAGCGGATCAGTGAACAATTCCTGGTCTATCTCGTGGATGCCTCGCTGCTGACAGGCTACTATACACCCACAATTGAGGTATCCACGAAGCGCACAAAAAAATACCGCTATCCCATCTATCGCACCCCGGATAGTGCCAGGGAAAGGCGATTCAGCCGCGATGATATTGACTTTGAGCACAAACTCGATGGCAAAGGGTATGAAATCTATTATGCCGCGGATCGCTTCGACCTTTATGTCATACATATTGAGGGGGGCGCCAGGGTCTTGGTCCATGATAATGGTCGCCGTTACTCAAAGTATTTGCACTACAACGCGGATAATGGACAGGAGTTCACCAATTTGGGGGAATATATGGTGAGCCAGGGCATGCTCCGATCAAACCAACGTTCCCGATGGGATCAGCGGGCCTATCTGGAAAGGCATCCGGAAAAGGTGCGCCAAATCTTAACCAGTTGTCCCGGCTATGTTTATTTCAAAGTCAATGATCGTCCGGCTATTGCCAGCACAGGGGCTTCATTGACCGCAAATCGATCCATTGCCAGTGACCCGTCCTATTATGCTGTCAAAGGGGTCATCGCCTATGTGCTTGCCCCCATCCCGCTATTGCCCGCCGATAAAATTCCGCCAGAATCCAATCCAAAGGAGCTTGACTTTAACATCATGGGGCGATTTTTCATCGATCAGGATATTGGCCACTTCATTACCGGACCTGCTCGTGCCGATCTGTTCTTCGGTGAAGGGCCATACGCTGAGTTTCTGTCCAACAACTTCATGACCCGTGGCAGCATTTACCTGTTGATATCAAAATAGCGGACCACCTAAATGGAAAAAGACACTATCGGATGTCCAGGTAGAGGAGCGCTGAATGCTTTTTGACTGGACTACATCAAGGCGGGCGTAAAGCTCCCCGTAAAGCCGATATTGCAGTCCCGCCTGGAGGTAATATCCGGTCCCTTCCGAACCGTCCTCATCGAGTTTATCAAGATTAGCCGCAGCGGATCCCGATAGCCGCTTTCCTAGCGGGAAGCTGCTGTCAAAGCGCAGGCCATAGGCGATGAATTCCTCCGGTGACCAATAAGCGGGAACTTGCCGGTCGTAGGTCAGTCGCTGTGCGCCTACCCCGGCCCACACCCATGGCCAGGAGGGATAGAGACCGTAGAGGATGTTGATCTCCGTCTGCTTAGATACGTTTTCATCATTGAATTTATCATAGTCGCGGTAGCGACCCTGGCCCAGAATGCGCAGCCTGTTGTGGGCACGCCAGCGGAAGGAGGCGCTATGTTCCAGTGCCGTTAATTTTTCGGTGATACCTCCCGGGACGGCTCCATCCGGATAAATGAAATCCCGGCTGGTTTCCAACCGTGCGCTAAAATCACTTTTCACGCCGAACCTAGCCGTCAGGTGACGGGACGTAACAGTGCGGTCACCCAGATCGGTCTGCAGATTGTGTCGCCCGACCTGAGCCTCAAAATAGGTTCCCTGTGTCAGGTAGGCGCCCAGTGTTCCCTGTACATGGTATGACTCGAATTCGATTGGGCTTATCTCCCCGTTGGTGTATTCAACGTCCAGCCCCCAGTCAAGCGTGTCGGTGGTGGCCTCTTGCCAGGGCCAGAACCATTCGCGGCGGTGGTTACGGTAGGATAGTGATGCGGTGCGAGCATCAAAGTCATCCGTGGTGCTAAGTGAGGAGAAGCCCAGAACGAAGAGATCCCGCTCCGATGCGGAGCCCTCTTCTTCCGCGGCCGATTCCGCTATGTCGCTGTTGAAGAGTTCATATGATTCCTGTGGGGGTATCGTACTCCCATCAAGTTGCTCCGGTGCATCGTTGGCCTTAGCATCAGCTGCTTCTCCATTTGTCTCCTGAGCTACGATGGTCAGACTATGGCGGATTGTATGGATATCTGTAGCTAACGGTTCCTGAAACATTAAATCCCTGTGTTCCGCAATATCATCCGAGCCTTCTCCCGTCAGGCCATGGGCTTGTCCGGCCAACAGGAGGGCGAGGGACATGGTGAGGAACCGTTCATTTGTTGGTATGAACATTCTTTTCCGGCGCAGATTGCTCTTGTCATTCATGGCTGAACTTTTCACCTCAACTAATTAGCGTCGACACCAGTCGATGCAGTGTCTTCTCCTGAGTCCTCTCGATTTGCCCTCGCAAAATGCATTGATGGAGGGACAACGAACACCTTCTCAGGGCTGTACCTTCAGTGACATCCGGCAATCGGCCTGGAGCAGCCGTTTGCTGGTTGTTGTCTGTCTGGTACGCGAATCCGTCAGGCTGAGCTGACGGATTGCAGGGAGGCGCGAAGGACGGGGACCGCCCCCACCTGCCATGGTGAATGCCGTCACAATGGCTAGGTCTCCTCCCGCATCAATGTGCCCTCGGCATCAACCCTTAGCCGCACTGGTTGGTAACGCATGCGTGCTTCTTCGGGTATCGGCTTGTCCTGTACCAGGAGCGTCCTGATACGCCACCAGTCGGCAATCTGGCTTGCTGTGCCGAAGAAGCAGTCCGGCTGCTGGAAACGAAGACCGTAGTGTTCCACTACCGCTAGGTTTTCAGCCTTTTCCATGTATTGGGTATGGAAATCGAAGGGCAGAAAACCACCTATGGTGCTGACCCACTTGAGCTGATCTTCCGCGATGCGCAGGCTCTCTTTGCCGTTGAGTTTCAGCGTACCCCACATCTCGTAGTCGTCGGCGCCCATTCGCGGCAGCGACACCAGTTGCCTGGTTCCGCCATTCTCGCGCATGACTACAGGCACCACCCTATCGATACCGGCGTCAGCAAAGTAGTAGCTCATGTTGAGGCTGGCCACGGCGCTGATCGAATCGCCATTGAATTCCTCTTTCGGTGGGCGAAATCCGGCTGATTTACGGCCCGTTATCTTCTTTAGCACCTTGGCGCAGCGCGCCAGGCGCTCGGTTTGGCTACGCAGATCTCCCTGAGGGAAGGATGCATGTGAATCGCCATGACAGGCCACCTCACCCACACCGGCCATGCGCTGGGTCAGACGGCGGTTGTGTTGGGCCTCATTGGATAAGATGAACCAGGTGATGGGGAAGCCGTGGCGCTCCACCAAGTCAACGACTTTCCCTGCATATCGGTACTTGTCCTCCGAATCCTCGCTGAGCATCCCGGCAAATCGTTTTCCCTGGGGCCACATGGCCCAGCTGGAGTAGCTCTCACTCAGCAAATACCGGAACACTGCCGCATTAATTGCGTAGAGGTTGCTTACGTCGATGCCGGTCCAATGATCGAGTTCATCGGGTGCGTAGTCCATCCACACCAGCCGCCCTTTTCCAATTCTTTTGGCATAAATGCGGCTGTCTATCGATCCCCCGACGACATGCATCGAGCTGATGTCGATCGCCTGAGGGGAGTCGGAAACCACCCGATAGCCATTGAAGGCGCGTTTTACTTCAAGGATAAGGCCGGCATCAAAGCCTAGTGTTAGTAGTTGGTCGCCACGTAACGCCAGGTGACGGCCGGTCCCTTGGGTAAACGGTTCGAATGTAAGACCCTCCCACAGGAGTGAACTGTGTTCCGTCAGGACTGAGCTTGGTGGCCCGTACATAAGGAGGCTGGCACCATCCTGTAAAATACGGTGGAGCTTATTCAGCTGCCATCTTCCCGGCAGGACGAGTCCTATCCGTTTGCCCAGACAGGTGGAGAGCTCGTGCCAGTCGCACAGGTGATAGGGTATATTCCAGCGGTCGAAAAAGTGTTGCCAATGGGCTTTCGCCATGGCAGTGATACGTTGTCCACCAATCACACGGTCCTCATCGGCACGCGATACTACAACAGCGATCCCCCTTTTGCGCAGCGCAGATAGCCGTTCTTCCATGTTCGGTAAATGATGCTCCAGGATCGGTGACCAGCTGGCACCCACAGGTTGCAGAGCCATCACCTCCTCGGTGCTTAGGTCGATGGGTAGCAGCAATCTGTCACCATTAACGCCCATAGTGCCACTGAACACAAACAGTGCCACACCGACAATGGCGATGTTCAGCAGGTGCGCCACAGTGCGCCGTCGAATGAGGGTTCGATGGGTTAGGCTGGTCCGTTCCTTGTCATAGGTGGGGCGTAGCGGAGGAGGGATGTAGCGTTTGAGAAAACGCCCTTCAGTGTGCTGGGGCCCAGGGGCTTGTTGTGTCTGGCGGGTAGCCCAGTGTCGGACGTAGAACATCATCGCAGCGACGGTGACCGCGAAAATCAACAGGGCCAGAAGAAGGCCGGCGACTAAGCCCAGGTTCATCTTTGATTGACCTCCAGTCGCCCGAGGCGCTCAAGTTTGTCCCAGCTCATGGCCGAAGCACGCCACTCATCCACCAGGGCGAAAACATTCCAGGCCTGGAGCAAAAACGCATAACTGAATCGCTGTACAACAAATAACGGCAGGTTGCGCAGGAAACGGCTGAATCCCTGAGAGACAAACAGCAGGGTAAACACATCCAGGGTGACCACGACCAAGTACCAACTGGACAACAGATCGAGTTCCCCAAAACGGAGAAAGTGGGCGAGGAAGAATACGGTGAAACCGAAATTCACCACTTCCAGAACAAATGCCTCTGCCGCGATGAACAAGGTGATTGGAATCCCCACACCTCCCTGCAAGGTTATCAGGCCGAGCATGTTGTCGGAAAACGCCTGATAGATCCCTCTGCGCCAGCGGTAGCGCTGTCTGAGTAATTCATATACGCCCTCGGGGGCCTCCGTGACGGCCACCATGGAACGGTCACCGGTCACCCTCCAGCCGGCGACCAGCAGTCTGATGGTAATATCGGCGTCTTCGGCGAAGGTCATACCACCCTCCCGATAACCGCTTACCTGGAGGATTGCATCCCGGCGGAACAGACCGACGGGCCCCGGGACTACCGTGACCAGACCCAATCCGGACAAGGCCCGGCGAACGAAGTTGAGGCTTTGCAGGTATTCCAAAGCCTGAAACTGGCACAGTAATTTCTGGGTGTTTGCCACTCCTACGAAGCCGCCGACAGCACCGACCTTCGGGTCGGCAAAGTGACGCAAGCCATATTGCAGCGAGTCGGGCTCGACACGGGAGTCTGCGTCGACGACCAAAACATAGTCACCGGAAGCATGAATGATCCCCGTGTTCAAGGCGCCGGCCTTACCACTGTTCGCTTGAGAGATAACGCGTACCGGCAAATGGCTCTCCTTGGCCGCCTGACGTGCTTTTTCTGCGGTGTCGTCCTGGCTGCCATCGTCGATGACGATAATCTCAAGATTCGGATAACTTAGCGCCATCAAACTTCGGAGTGACGCCTGAATCACGGTAGCCTCGTTGTAGGCGGGGAGGAGCACGCTTACCAAGGGTGGTTCGCTCTCAAGGTTTGGGAGAGGCGGCGGGCTCTCGCGGTAGGCGATATAGAGCAGGGTCAGTTGTCTGAGCAGTGTTATTCCCAGCAATACGAGCAATAAATCAACCATCAACCAGTGCAGGGTTGGCCAGACTTCCAGGCCGGCCAGCAAGGCGGTTGAGAGGTAGATGAGACTGGCCACCATGAAGGTTCGACGTGGCGGTATGAGTCGTTTTGTATTGGTCGACATATTTCTGCTTTACCTCAAGAAGTGTGCAACCTGCAGAGGTCACCTATTTCAAAACGAAGTAACCGGGCAGTATGGCGCGACAGCCCTCATCGAGGAGCTCGCCTGTGTGACCGGAAGCGACGAACAGACCCAGAAGGGTGAGGTGAAAATGATTGGCGGCAAAGATCAATTGGTGTAATGAGGTGTGCACCAAATGTTCAGAATTGGCGTTAATCAGTGCGTCCACATTGAACAGGACCAGGCGTTTTACTTCTTCTCCAGCGAGCCGCTCTACTTCCCGGAAGAGTTCGCGGTAATCAACGGAGAGAGTGAGACTGTGTGCCACGTCAGGCTTGTAATACAGGTAAATAAGCTGCTCTGCCTGGAGTGCGTCATCGAGACTGAGCCCCGCCTCGGCAAAGCGCCTGAACATCTGATCCGGATGTTCGAAACTCACCACGGCGACCTGCTCGTTGTTCTGCAGTCCTCCCATCAGAAACATCCCCGCAGCCATGGTGGCCTGCCGGAGGTCGGGGACACTGAGAATGTTGACGCTGTTCTTCAGGAAATGCTCATATAGGGGATAAAATTCGGCGAAATTTTGAGATGTATTGTGTCCTTTTGACTCAGGCGCCTGTTCAGTTGATGATGCCGCGGGCATGGCAGGGCGGGACTGCCATCGGGTCGAACCGGGAAATAACGGCCTGTCCTGGCAACTCAGCAGGAGGATAGACCGGTTGTAGTCCAGCAGATAACGGTCAATGCCGACTCGACGAAAGACACCATGGCGGCCAAGTCGTCCTAGTTCGGAGCCAGGGAGCCTGAACAGAAGTGCAAGCTCCGCTTTGGTGAGGATCCGAAGATGCTTGCCGGGTGGTGAACAGTTCCGTGTTTTCTCCCAAGGCGCCTTCTTTCTCGAACTCGGGCGGGCCCATTTGGATGATGTCATGTGTCTCGTTTCCATGTGAGGAAACATAGCAGAACCGATAGTCTTTGCCGGTAGGTAAAACCCGCTATTTACGAGAGAGATTGAGTGAAGTCTTATTGGAGTCGTTTGCCGTTATGAAAGATGTCACTATTTATTCTGGGGATAAGCCGTAATCGCATCGGGCGCTCCCGGCGGCGCCTTCCTTCAACCATTCCCGGCCTGGTTGCTGCCGCCGGGAGCGGAGAGTTTGCATGGATGCCATGCGGTGCCAGTTAACGGTAGGTCTACGGCCGGGGACAAGAGGTAGCGCCTGTGACGAGGGCGATGCCTGTTCCATGAGGGGAAGGGGCGTTGTAGGGTGCAGGAACGAAAAACAAGCTCGCTCTTGTTGTGCGGATATTACAGTTGGCCTGAAACCGGTTGACCGTTCATTGGCAGAGGCTTGCGCCGGCGCCGGGAGAGTGGCAGTCTGCACTGGACGTGATATACCATCACTTCTATTTTTTATTCTATTCACCTAACGGGCCAATACCCATGTTATTGCACACTTATCGTTACGGATTGATTGCACTCCTGATTATGCTGTTGACCTCATGCGCCACAAGCCCGACAGGGCGCAAGCAATTAATGCTGGTCTCCGAAGATCAGGCGATCGCATACTCCAGCCAGGCTTATATGGATACCGTTGCTAATCTGGGTAAGGAGGGCAAACTTGTCACCGATCCAGCGATTACCCGACGGGTGCAGACAATTACCGAACATTTGATCGAGCAGGCCAAGATCATGCGTCCGGTGACTCGCGGCTGGGAATGGGAAGTAAAGGTCATTGACGACTCGGAGCAAGTCAATGCCTGGTGCATGGCCGGTGGTAAGATGGCGGTGTATACCGGCCTGCTACAAAAACTAAAGCCGACCGATGATGAACTGGCCCAGGTCATGGGCCATGAGATCTCCCATGCCCTTGCCAACCACACGGCTGAGCGAATGTCGGTGGCCATGGCCACTTCACTCGGGCTGGGCGTGCTCAGTGTCGCCAGTGACAAGCCTGAGCAGGCTACGGCACTCGGTGCAGTGGCCGCCACCCTGGCGATTCAGCTGCCTAATAGCCGTACCTCTGAAAGCGAGGCGGATCGCATCGGTATCGAACTGGCAGCCAAGGCCGGTTATGACCCTAGGGCGGCAGTGACACTGTGGCAGAAAATGGGGCAGGTCGGCGGCGCCAATCCTCCCGAGTTTCTCAGTACCCACCCCAGCCCGACGAACCGGCAGGAGAACTTGCGTAAGCTCGCCGAGCAGATGATGCCTTATTACGAACAGGCCAAGGCAAGACGCTGAAGGGTGTGAGGGCGACAGGGTGTGTAAATTTGTTAATCGTCACCTGTTGCCCTTCACCTCTTTTCCCGGGATGACGCCTAGCCTCAGCCTGTCTGCAATCAAGCAATCAATTCGACCGGTATTGTTCCCTATCGGCCTCCTCTGCGTTGAATCGCCTTTCAGCAAATTTCACCAATGACCGTGGATTAAGTTGTTTCATCAGGCTTCAACTTCAGCCTTTTCCCCCTCGCCGTTTGAGTCTCGCCGTTTTGACGTCTACGCTGATTTCACTCTTATGAATTAAGTGGCCTGTTCGCTCTCCCCTGCAGCTCACTTGCTGTCCGGACATGCCATACCAGTGTTCCACGTAAAGCTCTCACCTGGAGGAAACAATGGACACACATTCGGTGGTCTCAGCGTATCGCCGTTATGCGGGTATCTATGATTTTGTTTTTGGGCCGGTGCTGGAGCCTGGGCGCCGGAGGTTGGTCGAGCAAATGGCGTGCCGGCCGGGTGATTCCGTGCTGGAGATCGGGGTCGGGACCGGACTTTCCCTGCATCACTATCCTGCAAGCACACACATCACCGGTATCGATCTATCCGGTGAAATGTTAGCGAAGGCGGCCATCAGGGTGAAGCGCTCCGGCTGGGACCACGTTTCACTGATGCGCATGGATGCACAACAGTTGACTTTTGATGACAACAGTTTCGATAAGGTGGCGGTCATGTATGTCGCCTCAGTGGTGCCGGAACCCGATGCCATGATGCAGGAGATCCGGCGGGTCTGCCGACCCGGCGGTGATATCTATGTGGTGAATCATTTCAGCCGACAGGGCAATGGGCTTCACTGGTTGGAAAACCTGGCGGCGCCCTTCGCCAAATTGCTAGGCTTCCGTCCGCTATTCCCTTTGGTAGACTTCGTTACCCTGACCGATTTGCCATTGCTTGATAGCCTGCCTGTCAATGCTTTCGGTTACTGGACGTTGCTGCATCTTCGTAATCAACCACTGGCAGCCGTTTCTGAAGAAACCCTTGATGAAAGCATAAGAGCATCAGTATAAAATCCGACGTTTTAGCGGCAACTTGCTATCGCTCACTCGGCTTTTTTTCGAACACCGCAAAGGATTGTGGGGGCCGTTCAAATTTACCCTTGTCATAGTAAAAGGAGTCGAGGTAAAAGCGGGCGGGTGGAGCAAGCAGGGGGCCTTCAAGAAGGGTATCGTATTTCTCGCCGCCGAAGATCATGTGTACTTGCGTAAGATAGAGACGGTCGACCTTTCCGGCACGCAGTAGCGTGTCTAGAAGGGCGGGCCCTGCAATGGAGTAGATGCAGGTGTAGCCCATCATGCCCAACTCGGCGACCAACTCACAGCCTTCCACGTCTTTTCCCTTTCCACTAAGCAGGAGCGATGTTCCTGTCTCTGCAATCACTGCAAGTTTGCGTTTGTCAGCGCCGCTCCCAGTGGCAACAAAGACCTTGCGATTGAGTGATGTTATGGCCTGCAGTGGCAGGTCGAGACTCCGTGAAAGGATCACCACCGCGGGCTGCTTCTCCAGCCCTTGTCCCAGGCGCCATTGCAGCAGATCGGGGTATTCATCGCTAATTGGTGGGGGGTGTTGTGCGTTGCCGGCGTACAGTTGCCGCAGATAACGGCCACTGGTCAGCAAGACATCAGCCTGTGCGGCCAGTTCCTGGTAAAGGCGACGGTCGATTTCGCTAGTGATATCAGCAGGAATGCTGGTGCGGTTGGAGTGGGGGTACTCCAGTGCGATACGTCCGTCGAGGGTGACGATATAGTTGGTATAGACAAAGGGATGCTCCTTGCTGCCCTTGCGGTGCAATTGATGCTGAAGATAGAGCTGCCTCACGCTCACTTCTCGCCGCTGGTGAGGGTAAAGCTGCAGGATTCGGGGTTCTTCCGGGAGCATGGGCGCTACCCTGATTGGCAATAAAACAATCATAGCAGCCCTTCGCCAAACCCTGGGTGCTCCCTCCCTGGGAGTGGGTGACGCTGAACGTTTCAATCTGAGAATGAAGAAAGTTAACTATCTGTGATCTATGTATTGTTTTTTTTAATACACAGTATTGATTTACCGGTCAGTCATGTACAATGCCCACAATTTTTCATATCCCTGTCTTTGGGCGGGATGTAACTCTTTGATCTAAGTGAGATTATTATGAACTCCAAGGATATGACCGCCAATCTATCCCCGGGCACGGTGGCCCAGGGCACCGGTGCGTTGCGATCACGCCGTCCCGTTTACATGGATTATCTGCCCCCCTGCAACAACGCCTGTCCGGCAGGTGAGGACATTCAGGGGTGGCTGGATTTGGCACAGGCCGGCAACTATCACGCCGCCTGGCAGAAACTGCTTGAGAACAATCCCTTCCCTGCGATTCACGGTCGGGTCTGCTACCACCCTTGTGAGACTGCTTGTAACCGTGCTTACACCGATAACGAGGTGAGCATCCATGCGGTGGAACGCTTCCTTGGAGACATGGCCATGGAGCAGGGATGGAAGCCGGAATACAAGGCGCGCCCCGGTGGCAAACGTGTGCTGGTGGTGGGGGGAGGGCCCAGTGGGCTCTCCGCTGCCTATCACCTCGTTCGCCTGGGTCATGAGGTAGAGATCTTTGAGGCCGGTCCCGTTGCCGGTGGCATGATTCACTTCGGGATCCCTGCCTACCGCATGCCACGTGCCGAGCTCAAGGCAGAGATTAAACGCGTAGAGGAGATGGGAGTGAAAATCCACCTCAACTATCGCGTTGATGATGTACAGAGCGAGATGGCTGCCGGCAAGTTCGATGCCGCTTTTATTGCCGTCGGTGCCCACCTCTCCAAGAAGATCGATATCCCGGCACGCGATGCCAAGGGGATGATGGATGCAGTCTCCTTCCTCAAGAGCGTAGAGAACGGCGAGCCGGTACAACTCGGTCGCCGCGTTGCCATCTATGGCGGCGGAAACACCGCCATGGATGCCGCACGCGTGGCCAAGCGCATGGGGGTGGATGAGGCGATGATTATCTACCGCCGTGACCGCGACAACATGGCGGCTCACGACTTTGAGGCCGACGAGGCGCTGGAGGAGGGGGTCAAGATCAACTGGCTGCGGACCATCAAGGAGATCGATGGCGGCACCATCGAGGTCGAGATCATGGAGCTGGGCGAGGATGGACGTCCCCAGCCCACCGGTAAGTTCGAGAAGCTGGAGGCCGACTCGTTGATCATGGCGGTAGGCCAGGAGACCGATACCGGTTTTCTCGGACGTGTGCCCGGTATTGAGTTCGGGCGTGACGGGACTGTGGTGGTGGGTGCCAACATGATGACCGGTGTCGAGGGGATTTTCGCCGGTGGCGATATGGTACCGAGTGAGCGTTCGGTGACCATCGCGACTGGGCACGGTAAGAAGGCGGCCCGTTATATCGATGCCTGGCTGCGCGGTGAGAGCTATCTCCCACACCCCAAGCATCCGATTGTCGAGCACGAGAAGCTGCAGTTGTGGTATCGCACCAATGCGCCGATGACTAAACAGCCTCATCTGCCGTTGTCGCAGCGTATTGGTGGTTTCGAGGAGATCCTGAAGGGGATCTCGGAGAAGGATGCCCTCTATGAGGCCAAGCGCTGCCTCTCCTGCGGTAACTGTTTTGAGTGTGACGGCTGCTACGGCTCCTGCCCCGAGGATGCCATTATCAAGCTGGGACCGGGCAAGAAGTACCGCTACGACTACAGCCTGTGTACCGGTTGTGGTGTCTGTCAGGAGCAGTGCCCCTGCCACGCCATCGAGATGATCCCGGAGAGCGCGGCCGCCAACGTCACCGGCACCGCCCCGGAAAACAAGAGATAAGAGTATGAGTGATCAGAAAAAACCGAAGCAGGTTACTGTTGATGGCGGCAACGCTGTTGCCCATATTGCCTATCGGGTGAGCGATATCTGCTCCATCTACCCGATCACCCCGTCGTCCGATATGTCGGAGCTCTCCGACCTGTGGGCTACCCAGGGAGTGAAGAACATCTGGGGCCAGGTGCCGCAGGTGATCGAAATGCAGAGTGAGGGCGGGGCCGCAGGCACCGCCCATGGTGCGCTGCAGACCGGTGCCCTGACCACTACCTTTACCGCCTCGCAAGGGCTGCTACTGATGCTGCCCAACATGTATAAGATCGCCGGTGAGTTCACCTCTACGGTGTTCCACGTAGCGGCCCGTTCCATTGCCGCGCAGGCGCTCTCCATTTTCGGCGACCATCAGGACGTGATGGCGGCGCGCATGACCGGCTTTGCCATGCTCGCCTCCAACTCGGTGCAGGAGGCGCACGACTCGGCCTTGATCTGCCACGCCGCCACCCTCAAGGCGCGTGTCCCATTTATCAATTTCTTCGATGGCTTTCGCACCTCGCACGAGATCAACAAGATCGAACTCATCTCTGATGAGCAGATCCGCGCCATGATCGATGAGGAGATGGTGTTTGCCCACCGTAACCGTGCATTGAATCCGGACAACCCGTTTATTCGCGGGACCGCGCAGAACCCGGACGTCTACTTCCAGGGACGCGAGAGCTCTAATGCTTACTACGATGCGGTGCCCGGCATTATCCAGGAGACCATGGATGAATTGGCTAAACTGACCGGCCGCCACTACAAGTTGTTTGAATATCACGGTGCGGCGGATGCCGAAGAGGTCATCGTGATGATGGGCTCCGGTGCCCAGGTGGTCGAGGAGACCATCGATAAGCTGAACAGCGAAGGGCGCAAGCTCGGCATGATCAGCGTCCGTCTGTTCCGTCCTTTCAGCATGCAGCATATGATTGCCGCACTGCCCAAGAGCTGTAAGAAGATCGCCGTCCTGGACCGCACCAAGGAGCCGGGTAGCGCGGGCGAGCCCTTATACCAGGACGTGATCACCGCGCTGGCCGAGGCCTTAAACAGTGGCATGATTGACGCTATGCCGAAGGTGATCGGTGGCCGCTACGGCCTCTCTTCCAAGGAGTTCACCCCGGCAATGGCCAGGGGGGTGTTCGACAATCTCGCCGGCGCGAAGCCGAAGAACCACTTCACCATCGGGATTAATGACGATGTGACCCACACCAGCATTGATTATGATAAGAGCTTCGATATCGAGCCGGCCAACGTCACCCGGGCCATGTTCTTCGGCCTCGGATCGGACGGTACTGTCTCAGCCAACAAGAACTCAATCAAGATCATCGGCGAGAGCACCGACCTCTATTGCCAGGGCTACTTCGTTTATGACTCGAAGAAGGCCGGTTCGCAGACCACCTCGCATTTGCGCTTTGGTCCCGACCTGATTAAGGCGCCCTACCTCATCACCTCCGCCAACTTTATCGCCTGTCACAAGGCCAATTTTATCCACCAGGTGGAGATGTTGGAGAATGCGGCCGACAAGGCGGTGTTCCTACTCAACAGCCCGGTTCCTGCCGATCAGGTATGGGATGAGCTGCCCGCGCCGGTGCAGAAGCAGATCATCGACAAGCACATCGAATTCTATGTTATCGATGCCACAACAGTTGCCCGTGACGCGGGGATGGGGCGTCGCATCAACACCATCATGCAGACCTGTTTCTTTGCCCTCTCGGGCGTACTGCCACGTGATGAGGCGATTGCCAAAATCAAGGCGGCGATCGAGAAGACTTATATGCGCAAGGGTGCCGAGATCGTGCAGCTCAACTTCAAGGCGGTGGACGCCTCGCTCGATCATCTGCATCAGGTGAAGGTGCCGGCCAGGGTCAGCAACTCAATGGGGATGATGCCCGCAGTCTCCGACAAGGCCCCGGCCTTTGTCAAGGAGGTGACGGTGCCGATGCTGATCGGCCGTGGCGACGACCTGCCGGTCTCCAAGATCCCGGTTGATGGCACCTACCCCAGCGGCACCGCCCGCTGGGAAAAGCGCAACATCGCTGACTTCATTCCCAAGTGGGAGCCTGAGGTCTGCATCCAGTGCGGAAACTGTTCCTTTGTCTGCCCGCACAGTGTGATCCGGGCTCGTTTCTATGACGAGGCGATTCTGGAAAACGCCCCAGCCACTTTCGAGTCGGCACCGGTCTCGGCACGCGGCTTCCCCGATGCGCGCTACACCCTGCAAATCTATGTGGAGGATTGTACCGGTTGCGGTCTCTGCGTTGAGGCCTGCCCGGCCTACGATCAGAAGGATGCGACGCGCAAGGCGATCAATATGTCCGACAAAGGACCGATCTTCGAGGCAGGCAAACAGAACATCGAGTTCTTCGACACTATTCCGGTCAACTCGCGTGCTACTGTAAACTTCGCCTCGGTGCGCGGTGCACAGTTCCTCGAGCCGCTGTTCGAATTCTCCGGTGCCTGCGCCGGATGTGGCGAGACCCCCTATGTGCGCCTGCTGACCCAGTTGTTTGGTCCGCGCCTGCTGGTCGCCAACGCCACCGGCTGTTCCTCCATCTACGGCGGCAACTTGCCGGCCACTCCGTGGAGCGTCAATAAGGAGGGTAGGGGACCTGCCTGGTCCAACTC
>JBFEYJ010000017.1:0-26602 GCA_041562215.1 Thiohalomonadaceae bacterium
GATGCTGGGACTTGGCGATTCGGTCCAGCTGCAGATCAATTCGCTCGGAACACAGGAGTCGCGCCACACCTATCGGGATATGCTGGTGGACTACCTGTGGCAACACGTCACTGAACTGGATGAGGACAGCCGTCGCCGCCTGGAGAGCAATCCGCTGCGCGTACTCGACAGCAAGAACCCTGCGATGCGTGGGTTGATTGAGGCCGCACCGAAGCTCACCGAACATCTGGATGGGCCGTCGCAGGCCCACTTTGCCACGTTGTGTGCAATTCTTGATGGTGCCGGGGTGAAGTACACCATTAATCCGTGTTTGGTACGCGGCCTCGACTACTACGGCAAAACCGTATTGGAGTGGGTGACCGATAAACTCGGTGCCCAAGGAACGGTATGTGCCGGTGGGCGCTTCGAGGGATTGGTTGAGCAGTTGGGCGGTAAGCCGACCCCTGCCATGGGTTTCGCCATGGGAGTGGAACGCCTGGTCAGCCTGCTGGAGGCCGAACAGGTCCCGCTGGAGCAGTATCGTCCCCATGCCTATCTGGTATTGGTTGGTGATGCGGCACAACAGCAGGGCTTGCTGCTGGCCGAGCGGCTGAGAGATGCCCTGCCGCTGCTGCGTCTGGAAACCCATTGCGGCGGCGGTAGCTTTAAAAGCCAGTTCAAGAAGGCGGACAAAAGCGGTGCGCGCTTAGCTCTCGTTCTCGGCGAGGATGAAGTTGCAAATGGTACCCTCGGCATCAAGTTCCTGCGTGAAGAGGCCGAGCAGCAAGTACTCAAGCAGGACCAAGCGAAAGCATTTTTGGCGGAATATCTCGCCAAATGTGATATCTGATCAATAACGGTAACTAATACAGCAGGAGTCGGGGGATGGAAATTTATAACTCGGAACAGGAACAGGTCGACGCGCTCAAGGCGTGGTGGGACAAGAACGGACGCATTACGATCATCGCTATCGCTGCAGTGTTACTCGGTGTGTTGGGCTGGAAAAGCTGGATGCAGAACCAGCAACAACGTGCTGAGTCGGCATCGGTGCAGTACCAGCAGATGCTCGATACGATCGAGGCAAATCCCGCTCAGGCAATGGAGCTTGGCCGGGCAATCGTCGGTGAGTATCCCGGCAGTTCCTATGCAGTATTCGCCTCACTGGCGATGGCGAAGCTAGCGGTTGAACAGAAGGACTTTGATGCAGCCGCTGCACATCTGACCATGTCCATGGACCAGGCCGGCGAGGATGCGATCAAGCAGATGGCGCGCCTTCGCCTGGCACGCGTACTGCAAGCTCAGGGCAAGGGAGATGAGGCCCTTAGCCTGTTGGCGGTGGAAGTCTCCGCTGGTTTCCGTGGTAATTATGACGAGCTGCGTGGTGACATCCTTCTCAGCCAGGGCCAGAGCGCTGCTGCACGTGAGGCCTACAGCAACGCATTGACCGGCTACAGTGATGCTCCTGAAAAGAAAGATCTGGTGCAGATGAAGCTGGATGATTTGGCGGAGAGTCAGCCCGAGTGAAACGGTTTTATCCAATTCTCGTAGTGAGTCTGCTGGCCGGCTGCAGTTCGGCCATCGATCCGGTTGAACCTCCGCAAGCGCTGACGGTCATTACTCCGGAATTGAAAGCAGAGCACCGTTGGGTGCGACAGCTGGGTAAGGGGAGTCTGACACAGCACCTGCAGTTGATCCCTCTGGTTGATGGCGAGCGAGTGTATCAGGCCGATAAGCGAGGCGGAGTGGCGGCATACCAGGCGTTCAGCGGAGAGCCTCTGTGGCGCGTAGCGCTGGATGCCCCGATAAATGCGGGTCCCAGCGGCAGTGGAGATCTGTTGTTGTTGGGTGGCGATGCCGAGCTGATTGCTTTGCACAAACAGGACGGGAGCATTGCCTGGCGCACTGAGGTAAGCAGTGAGGTGTTGAGCCTCCCTGCGCAGCAGGGCGAGTATGTTGTGGTGCATACAGTGGATGGCAATATCATTGCGCTGGATGCGAACAGCGGGCGCCAGCGCTGGCGGCATAGCGAATCAGTACCGACGTTGAGCCTGCGTGGCGGTGGTAATCCAGTGATTGTCGACGGACTGGTCCTCTGTGGTACTGCCAACGGCAAGGTTGTTGCCCTCGACCTGAAAGAGGGGATGTTGCGCTGGCAGACCACTGTCGCGGTTCCCAGTGGCCGAAGTGAGCTTGAGCGCATGGTTGATGTTGACGCCGATCTGGCCGTTGCCGACGGTGTCGTCTATGCCGTGAGTTATCAGGGGAATCTGGTCGCGATGACACTTGCCGGCGGTCAGTTGATGTGGAACCGCGAGATCGCCTCAGCTACAGGCATCAGTGTCGACAGCGAGATGCTTTATTTGACCGATAAGGATGGCGATGTCTGGGCGCTTTCACGTCGCGGTGGCTCCACCATGTGGAAGCAAAGCGCACTGCATCAGCGTGCACTGACTGCCCCGGTACAGCAGGGTAATTACCTCATCGTTGGTGACTATGAAGGTTATCTGCACTGGTTAAATAAGGAAGACGGGAGAATTGTTGCTCGTGCCCGAGTTCGGCAGTGGCAGGAATACTTCCCGGTTGAGGATGAATTTGCTGCCGGTGGGGCATTCTACCCCGAAGACAGGGCAGTGCAGATGCCACCGGCAGTCCAGGGTGTATTCGCCTTCGGACTCGATAAACGCGGTGTCCTGGACGTGTTCAGGATGTCACCTATCGCCCCTGCGGCGGAGTAATCATGAAGCCGGTAATTGCACTCGTCGGTCGGCCCAATGTGGGAAAATCGACCCTTTTTAACAATCTTACCCGCAGCCGTGATGCACTGGTTGCCGACTATGCAGGTCTAACCAGGGATCGCAAATACGGCATCGGCCGCCTCGGCGAGCACCCCTATCTGGTGGTTGATACAGGGGGACTCACCGGTGATGTTCAGGGTGTTGAGGGGGAAATGGCGCAGCAGGTCAAGCTTGCCATTGGCGAGAGCGATGCCGTGATCTTCCTGGTTGACGCACGTGACGGACTCACCCCCATCGATGAGAATATCGCCGGATACCTCCGCCAGTGTGGCAAACCGGTAACGCTGGTGGTCAACAAGACAGACGGTGTCGATGCTCTGGTCGCCAGCAGTGAGTTTCATACGCTCGCCCTTGGCGAGCCGATACCTATCGCTGCATCCCATGGGCGCGGTGTGCGCAGCATGATCGAGGATGTCCTGCAACAGTTTATCGCCGAAGAAGAGGAGGAGGCGGCGGAACCGGAAGACCAAGGGATCAAGGTCGCCATTGTCGGTCGGCCGAATGTCGGCAAATCTACCCTGGTCAACCGTATCCTCGGCGAGGATCGGGTGGTGGTTTTCGATATGCCGGGAACGACTCGCGACAGTATCTATGTTCCCTTTGAGCGGGACGGCAAAAAATATACTCTCATCGATACCGCAGGGGTACGGCGTCGTGCCCGTATTAAGGAGACGATCGAGAAGTTCAGCATCATCAAAACCCTACAGGCGATCACCGATGCCAATGTGGTACTGATGGTGCTGGATGCCCGCGAGGGGATCAGTGAACAGGATGCCCACCTTCTCGGTCATTCCATGGAGGCTGGACGCGCCCTGGTCATCGCTATCAATAAGTGGGACGGACTGGATCAGGAAAAGAAGGAAATGGTACGGCGTGAGCTGTCAATCAAATTGCCGTTTCTCGACTTTGCCAAAATTCACTATATCTCCGCACTCCACGGTACCGGGGTGGGGGAGCTCTATCGAAGCGTGAATAAGGCGTATGAGTCGGCGATGCGCAAGTTCTCCACCCCGGAGCTGACCACTCTCCTCGAATCGCTGGTGTTTGCTCACCAGCCGCCGACAGTGAATAATCGGCGCATCAAATTGCGATATGCTCATCAAGGGGGTAAGAATCCGCCGATTATCGTCATCCATGGTAATCAGGTCGACAAGGTCCCGGGCAGCTATAAACGCTACCTAGAGAAAGGTTTTCGCAAATACCTGAAACTGGAAGGTACCCCGATCCGCATAGAACTCAAGGGTGGAGAGAACCCCTTTGCCGGAAAGCGTAGCGAGTTGACCCCACGGCAAATCAGTCGTAAGCAGCAGCTGGCAGCACAAGAGAAGAAGGCGGTAAACCGGTACAGCAAGAAAAAGGGCCGTTAGCGCTGCGAAACTTGGATCTTTCAACGCCTGTTGAATACTGCAACTTGCGTTGATAAACGTGTAGGATAAGCGGGTGCGAAGTGAGCAAAAAGACAATGAAAATCTCCGAGGAAGTGATGAGTGGTTCACCTCGCAAGGATGAAATGTTAGTACTTGAAATACTCGATTAAACTAAACTGTATTAGTTCGTTATCACTGACGTTATCTTTAACTGAAAGGAGTAATCAATGAGCATTGATCGCATCGTATTTGCCATAGCCGGTAGCTTCATTCTGGTGAGCATTGCACTTGGCATGCCTGTGAGCCCAATCTTTCACCACGAATACTGGTTGTTCTTTACCGGTTTTGTCGGCCTGAACCTGCTGCAATCCGCTTTCACCGGCTTTTGCCCGCTGGTAATTATCCTCAAAGCGTTTGGGGTCAAGCCTGGTCAGGCTTTCGGCTGATAACAGCTACCTAACGAAAGGCACCCGCAGTGCGGTAATGCCGATCAGTTAAGTAAAAAACTTACTTGACTATCAGTAAGATGAGTTCAAAATCCGGTGATCACTTTGATCACCGGATTTTTTTATGTTTCTCAGCCAAGCCCTCGACCGTATCCACGATTTTAATCCCGACTAGTTTAGTGCACTTGTCGGAGATGCTCTCCCCCAGGTGTGCATAGCCTGTCAGATACCGCTCAAGACCGATCATAATAGAAGACGGGATAGAGAGACGGGGCCCCACGGCAGCCTCACTAAAAAAGGCTCCCTAAGGAGCCTTTTGTGAGAGCATTGGCACCAGTGGCCGATTAGTGCTCGTGCCCTTCAGGCCCATGTACATGCCCGTGAGCCAATTCTTCTTCCGAGGCGTCTCGTACTTCAACAACAGTAACATCAAAATTGAGGGTTTGACCGGCGAGCGGGTGGTTCGCATCGACGGTGACATTCTCGCTGTCCACTCCCGTGACGGTAACGATGTGCATACCCTGTTCGGATGAGGTCTGAAACTGCATTCCGATCTGGATCTCGTCGGCATTCTCGAACATGTTACGAGGAACGGCCTGAGTCAGTGCATCGTCACGTTCGCCATAGCCGTCGGCAGGGGCGACAGTCACCTTCATAGCGTCTCCTGTGCTCTTGCCTTCCAGCGCATTTTCAAGACCGGGAATGATATTACCGTGACCCTGAAGATAGGCCAGCGGACCACGACCTTCGGAGCTATCGATTACTGCGCCCTGACCGTCGGTGAGGGTGTAATCGATGGAGACAACTTTGTTGGCAGAAATTTGCATGATAAATCCTTGGAAACGTCAATAACTAACCCAGTTTACGCGGTTCGGAAGGATAAATCCAAACACATTTCACCGACTGCACCGTAGGGTGGACAGCCCACCGGATCAATCTACTATCCAAAAGGGGACCGCTTGCGCCTCAAGGAACTGCCTTGCATTCGGGCCCTGGAGCATGGCAAAGCTCGCCAGCATCCCGGCCTCCATGCACGTGTCGGTGAGCACCGTCACGGAGCGGGGAGGGTTCACTACCGGATAGCCGGTGTGAGGATTGAGAATGTGGCTGTAGCGCTTGCCCTTGTACTGCAGAAAGCGACGTGCATCACCGCTGGTGGCAATACCACCGTGTGTAACGGCTAGTTGACCGACCTGTTGGACACCCGTGGCCGAGGGATCGTCTACAGCAATAACCCAGGGTTTCCCATTGCGCCGTGGTTTGTTGACAAACAGGTCGCCGCCGAAATTAATCACGAAGGAGGCCTCAGTCGCTTGATTCGCCAATTGAGCGGCCTTGTCAACGGCATACTCCTTTCCAATCCCTCCGAGGTCGATCTCCATTCCTTGCGGCAGGGAGAGAGTCGGTGGCTCCCAATTCACCCGTGACCACCCGATATGGCTGAGACACTCCTGTACCTTTTCCTCATCAGGTGGAATGGCACCGGGCTGGAATGACCAGATGCGACGCAATGCACCGGCAGTGATGTCGAACAGCCCGTCACTGAGCTGGAAGCATTGGGCGGCATAGTTGAGGAGAAGGGTTGTCTCTTCGTCCACTTCCATTGGCTGACCACGGCTGTGGTTGATGCGGTCGATGAGATTGTTTTGACGGTAACGGCTGAATTTTTCTTCAATCCGCCAAGCCTCAGCCGCAAGTTGCCGCACTATATGTTGAGCCCCCTCCCTGTCTTGTGTCTCCACGAGTATTTCACAGGGACTGGCCATGGCGTTGAAGCGCCCTGTCCAGTAACTCCGGCAGGGGCTGTGTTCAATGGAGATATCCATAGGTACACAAAATAGATGGAGCATAAGGCTCCACCTCAATAATCATCAGAATACGGTACGATAACCGATTTGTACGATGGTGGCATCCAGTGTTGGGTACAGGTCGTAGTTCCGTTGCACGCCAATGGCATCTGCAGGGTGACTTTCACCCGTTTGAACCATTTTTTCAAAGCGGATGTTGAATTCCCCATCACTCAGCGGAATGCCGAATTTAAGGCCTACTGTGTTGCCGGTCATATCCCCGAGTCGCAGGTCTGCGCTGGCATAGTCCGGCAGTGCGCCATCATCGACCAGGCTGTGGTGATAAAAATCCGCCGCCGTCTGCTGATAGTATCGATAATGGGGTTGCAAATAATTGCCACTCTGAAGCTCATAGCGGTATTTCAGATCCATGGTATGGGATCGAATTCCCCAGTCGTCCTGGAAATAACGGTAACTGAGATAGACGACATCCTGCGTTAGCTGGTGCTGCAGCTTCCAGTAGAGGCTGTCGCTGGTGCGTGTATCGGGGCGTTTCTCATGACGGTAGAGGAACTCTCCGCTGATATTCTGCACGGTTTCACCAGTGGTGGGATCTATCATACTCAGGATTTTATACGGATCGGTCAGGTAACCGGTGCTATAGGTGTGGCTGAAGTTGACCTGGGTGAGGGTGTGGCGATTCAGGATCCGTGTGATACCGAGTAACAGATCTAAGGAGGACTTTTGCTCATCGCCACCGGCCTCGCTGGATGCAGTGAGCAGTTGCAGACCAACCGGGGTTCCTCCTTCCGGGCTGATGGTGTCCATGGTCAGGCCTATGCCTGCAGAGACGGTGGTCTGGCGGTTGTGGAAATCACGCTGGAGGGTATCAGACACACCGAGGGATAAGTAATCTCTTTCCGATGAGATATTGGCTGTCAGGGTATGACGCATCAGACGTGAAAGCTCGCTCTCCCAATCAATGCCGAGTACCACCCGGGTATCGGTGAGATCGCGAAGCGGAGTGTCCCCTGCCTGTGTCGTGTAACTGCTTTCACCTGACGGAGAGGTGAAGGTTTGTGTTGTGTTCGTTGGGGTGGCGCCGTTGGGTGAAGCTCCGGTCAGTGAGTCGTAGATCGCTCTCAGTGTGAATATGTCACCTGACTCCGTTGTTGTGCCGGCAGAAACAGTCGGAGCGATTACTGTCACGCGGTCGGCCTCGCTGTAATACAGTAGGCCGCTTTTGACATCCCATTCATCACTGTTTTGGCTTGCCTGCAACGGTTGCGACAACACGGTGCAGGTTGCCGCTGCCAGTGCCGCTCGAATTGATTTTTTGCCCGTTAGTTGCATCCGCAACCTCCACCACCAACGCCCTGTCCGCCAAACGAGCCCTCTTTGCTGTAATAGATATGTTCATCCAGCGCGCTTTCGACAGGATCAGGCGTCGGTTGCATTTTATCTTGCGCAAGAAGATCCCGATCCCAGGGTTTGACGGTCTCCATGCTGCAGCTTGCCAGTGGTAGCAGAAGGATGATGAATAGAGACTTTGTTGTCATTGTTATGCTCTATTTCCCCTCAAGAAGTTGAATGATCTTTTGTTCAAGCTCCGCTTTATCCTTATCCCGAAATCCAATATGCGTGCTGTGCAGTTTGCCGTTGCGATCGATGAGATATGAACTGGGCATGCCCATTACTCCGTAGCGCTCAGCAAGGCCTCCCTCGGGGTCATAGGCGATGGTGAAACGTGGGGGCATGGCCGCGATGAATGCCTGGGTTTCGCTTCGGTCTTTGTCGAGATTGACGGCAATGATTTTCAGACCTTGTTCACCGTATTTTTCCTGTAAGGTATTCATCCAGGGAAAGGATTCGCGGCAAGGTGAGCACCAGGAAGCCCAGAAATCGAGATAGATGACCTTGCCGCGCTGTTCAGAGAGAGAGACCGTGCCATCATCACCTGGCAGGGAGAAGTCGGGGGCTGTTGTTTGTGCATGGATAACGGGAGAAATCAGTAGGGATAGCCCCAGTGCGAAAGCAAACGCAAGGAATCTCATAATGATTTTCTTTAATTGGAATAATGATGAAGAATAACATAATCACGTCAGCTTAAGAGAATCTTAAGGCCATCTGTTGCTTGATTGGGGGGGGCCGGGGGTGGGCAAATTAGGGGAAGGCCACCCTCGGCCTGAGCGATACCGTCCCTACCCTGGAAGCATCCCGGCCGAGTTGTGGCAAAAAAGCTGCGAAAGATTTGTTATTGTGACTTGTAATTCGGTGCGTCGAGGGCTGCCATGGTCTCATTGCTGAGGAATAGTGCCGGGTCGATGCGGGTATTGTTGAGACTCATGGTCCAGTGTAGGTGAGGGCCGGTAACCCGTCCGGTCATTCCAACTTGGCCTAGTACCTCACCCTGACGCAGTTCTTGGCCGACTTTTACCGCGATGCTGTTCAGATGACAGTACATGCTTACCAGTCCCTCACCGTGGTCGATAAAGACGGTGTTGCCGTTGAAGAAATACTCACCGGTCTCGATCACTTTGCCGGGCGCCGGAGCCGTAACGTCGGTGCCTGTGGCGGCGGCGATGTCCAGGCCGCTATGGGGCCGTCGCGCCTGGCCGTTAAAGAACCGCCGTTTGCCGAAGCTGCCGCTGAGGCGGCCGTTGACCGGAAGCTGGAAGTCAAGCTGTGCATTGCGTAGTGCATCCCAGCTGGCGAAGGCCTTCTTGCTGCGTGCCTGTTCATTGCGGATACGCTCCAGATCCTTAGCGTAAGGATTGACCTTGCGCTTGTTTGCTATGGTGATGTGCTGTTCTTCGTATTGCTTGTCGCTCACCGAGAACTGGAGGGTCTGCGTTTCACCGCCCTTCGTGGTCACGCGCAAAGGGTGGCTACCGGGTTTGGCCGACAGCGGTAGGCCAACCAACGCTACCCAGCCTTCGTCGCCTGGCTTGACCATTGCCCGGGTGTTGTAGAAATAAGCGGAGGGTTTGTCCTCATATGTCCCGAGAGGAATAATGGCGATTCCGCCGGGGACGGCCGATTCACGCGGATATACCTCTGCGCGAGCAAGTGAGGCAAGGGTGAACAGGATACAGACTGTAAATATTTTAAGAAATTTCATTCTCAATCTCCTCGACGCGGCAAAGCAACTGCCCCTGATGCAGCCGTGCACGGATCATGTCGCCCACAGCTACCTCGCTACTTTGATGTAAGACTTTCTCGTTTTTGGCTGTAGTTACAATAGCATAGCCTCGTCCCAGAGTGGCAAGCGGGCTAACTGTCTCAAGGGCATGGGCTTGCGCCCCCAGCCTCTGCTGCAGCTGTTTCAGCAGTAGCCGCATTGCCTGGTCCAGGCGGCGCGCCAACTCCCGTTGCTTTTGTTGGAGCTGGTGCAGGCGCATTGCCGGGTGGTGACGTTCAAGCCTGGCATTCAGGGTCTCCAGTCGTGAACGTTTATGTCGACTCAGGTTGCGCCAGGCCTGTGCCAGCCGCATCTCAAGCTCATCCAGTCGCTGGGCGTTCTCTTGCAGCCGCCGTCCGGGATGCTTGAGCCGTTTGCTCAACCACGCTAATTGCTGTTTACGTTGACGTAACTGCTGCTGCATGCGCTGTACCAGTCTCCCTTCAATCCTGCCCACTCGGCTTAGCCAGGCCTCGCGGTCGGGGCTGAGCAGTTCTGCGGCAGCCGAAGGGGTAGGGGCGCGCGCATCGGCGACAAAGTCGGCGATGGTGAAATCAATCTCATGGCCCACCGCACTGACCACGGGTAAGGGACTGTCATGGATAGCCCGCGCGACAACCTCTTCATTAAAGGCCCAGAGGTCTTCCAGTGAGCCGCCGCCGCGGCCGACGATAAGTACATCACACTCCTTGCGTCGGCCGGCAAGGCGGATCGCCTCGGCGATCTCGCGTCCCGCACCTTCCCCCTGCACGGCTACAGGGTAGATCACCACAGGGATCGCCGGAAAGCGACGCTTGAGGACAGTGAGAATGTCGCGAATCGCCGCTCCGCTGGGGGAGGTGACCACACCGATACATCGCGGCATCTCCGGAAGAGGGCGTTTTCTCGCCTCATCGAACAGGCCTTCATTGCCAAGTCGCTGCTTCAGGGCCTCGAAGGCCCGGCGCAAGGCCCCATCACCAGCCTCCTCCATATGGTCTACCACCAGCTGAAAGTCACCGCGCGGCTCATAGAGACCGACCCTTACCCTTGCCAACACCTGGGTTCCGTCCTTTGGGGTGAAACCAAGGTGCGTCATGCGCATACGGAACATGGCGCAGCGTACCTGTGCAAACTCGTCTTTTAGTGAAAAGTAGATGTGGCCGGAGCGAGGCCGAGTGAGGTTAGAGATCTCACCCTCGACCCATAACAGAGGGAAGTTCGCCTCGAGGACGGTGCGCGCCTCGCGGTTGAGGCGCGAGACCGAATAGATTTCTCGCTGTGGCTGGGAACTTGTCGGTTCGATAAATATCATGATTTGAGTCTAACATGTTAGGGTTGGCCGCCGCGTATCATCACGGACGTGCCCCAAAATAGGGGGGGCGGGGTTTTATGTACACGTTTACGGTTGTTCATCGCGTATCGATATTATTTCCAGGATATTCTCAGGGGATGACACACAAAAAAGCCGCCGCGGATGCGGCGGCTTCTTATGACAAGCGGGCAGTTAGTGTGTTTTGCCGGCGTTTTTCTGGGATTCGTACTGCTTCATTGCCTCCACGCTTTGGGCTTCGGCTTTGTGCGCCAGTTTGGCGGCTTTGTCGTAATCCTTGGCTTCGGCGGCTTTTTTGGCCTCCTCAATAATGTCCCTTGTATCTCGCCACTCGTAACCTACCTTTGCGACCTTATCAGTGGCGGCCTGAGCTGCAGCAATAGCGCTTGCCGCAGTGTCTTCTGATGATTCGGCCTGGATCCCGCCGGTGGCGCAGGCGCCAAGCATCAGGGACAATGTGGCGATCATAATGGTGGTTTTCTTCATGGACATCCTCCGAATGTGGTTTTTTTAGGGGGGCACTCTGACCTGAAATGGCCTCGCTGCGATAACTCCCCCAGTTGCTCTCGCACGGGTTACGTACCGTATTAGGCTATCCAGTTTACCGGACTCTCGTCAAACATTATAATGACTCGTTTATCTACCCGGAAGACAGCGCGGATACCTACTATGAGAATCGTTCAGGAAGCCCTTACATTCGACGACGTTCTGCTGGTCCCGGCGCACTCCAATGTGCTGCCCAAGGATGTCGACCTTACTACCAAGCTGACCCGCGAAATTACCTTGAACATCCCGTTGGTCTCCGCTGCCATGGACACCGTTACCGAGGGGCGCCTGGCTATCGCCATGGCCCAGGAGGGTGGCATCGGTATCATTCACAAGAACATGACCGTCGAGCAGCAGGCCGCCGAGGTTCGCAAGGTCAAGAAGTACGAAAGCGGTGTGATCAAGGACCCGATCACCATTAGCCCCGATGCGACCATTCGAGAGGTGCTCGACCTGACTACCACGGCGGGCATTTCCGGGGTGCCGGTGGTGGATGGTGATGACCTTGTCGGGATCGTCACCAATCGCGACATGCGTTTCGAGACCCGGTATGACGCGCCTGTCTCCTCCATCATGACCCCTAAGGATAAATTGGTCACGGTCAAGGAGGGCGAGGAACGGGAGAAAATCCTCCATCTGTTTCACCACTATCGCATCGAAAAGCTCCTGGTAGTGGACGATGCCTTCCGCCTGCGCGGCCTCATTACCGTCAAGGACATCCGCAAGGCCACTGAAAAACCCAACGCTTGCAAGGATGATCAGGGACGCCTGCGTGTCGGCGCGGCGGTCGGTGTTGGTGCCGGTACCGATGAGCGTGTCGCCGCGCTGGTCGCCGCCGGTGTCGATGTGGTTGTGGTCGATACCGCTCACGGTCACTCTCAGGGTGTACTCGATCGTGTCGCCTGGGTGAAGAAGAACTTCCCCGAATTGCAGGTGATTGGAGGTAACATCGCCACTGCTGCTGCCGCAAAGGCGCTGGTTGAGGCCGGTGCCGATGCGGTCAAGGTTGGTATCGGCCCTGGTTCTATCTGTACCACCCGTATTGTTGCCGGTGTCGGTGTGCCGCAGATCAGTGCAATCTCCAATGTCGCCGAGGCCCTGGAGGGTACCGGTGTGCCGCTCATCGCCGATGGAGGTATCCGCTTCTCAGGCGACATGTCCAAGGCCATCGTCGCGGGCGCTTACTCGGTAATGATGGGGTCCATGTTCGCGGGGACCGAAGAGGCCCCGGGTGAGGTTGAACTGTTCCAGGGGCGTTCCTACAAATCCTACCGTGGCATGGGTTCGCTGGGCGCCATGGGGGGCTCGCAAGGTTCTTCCGACCGTTACTTCCAGGAGAGCACGGAAGCAGACAAGCTGGTGCCCGAAGGTATCGAGGGGCGCGTTCCTTTCAAGGGGCCCCTCAATCCGGTTATTCACCAGATGCTGGGTGGGCTGCGCTCTTCCATGGGTTACACGGGCTGCAAAAATATCGAAGAGATGCGTACTCGTCCTGAGTTTGTCCGAATCACCAACTCCGGTCTTTCCGAATCCCACGTCCATGACGTGCAGATCACCAAGGAAGCGCCGAACTACCGTATGTAGCCAGAACGATAACGCCAGCAAAGAGAACGGCCCCGCTTGGGGCCGTTTCTGTATGCAATGTCAACTTCAAGGTTCGCGGTTCGCCGCGTTGCACAATGCGGAAAATCGTCCACTATTATTTCGGTGCTGCCTGAATTTTTTAAATTGGGTGAGTATGCGTTGTGGTCGTGCTCACTTTTCAGACAACAAGGGCATTTAATCTGTTGAGAGCATTGTTTGCCGGAGAACCTGTGCTATGAAAAACATTCAATTGGTCGATGTTACGATCCATATCGATAAGGAGACCGATGACGCGACTCGCAGTGCTGTTGAAGCGGCGTTGCGGGGGACTGATGGTGTCATCAGCGTGCATATGCCGCAGGAGGAGCGCCATCTTATCGTGGTTGAATATGACCCGGATGCCACCAAGTCGATGACGCTGCTTAAAGCTGTGCAGGCTGTAGCAGGGGATGCGGAGCTGATTGGATTGTAAACGCCTCATTGCTATGGGGCTTGAGAGATAGGTTGGTTTATCCCTCCTCTCAGGGGTTGTCCGGATCGCAGCTGCCCTCCAGCACCCATATGCCTCTGTTGCACTGAAGCAGGTCGCTACCGCTACAGACGTAGGCACTGTGCAGGTAGTGGGTGTCGTTGAAATAGCAGCCGCTCGATTCCGTGGCCTCCTGATTGATCACCTCGTAGTCGTCATCGAATTCGTCGGCGATTGGGGATGTCTTGCGTTCCGGATCAACGGCTCCGACTTGTGGCGCGTTCAGTCGTGGATTCATGCCCTTCTCCTTCTCTTATATGCCCCTGTGACCTCAAAGCATAGACCGCATGTGAGAAGCGGCAATGACATTCACGATCGCTTGTGTGCCTTGACGACGGCACGTATCGGGGCGGGATGACCTTCCACGGTACGAGCGGAGTCTTGCGGATCGAGATAGTCGGTGAGGGACTCGAAGTGCATCCAATCGGTGCGCCGCTGCTCTTGCACAGTCGTGGGGCTGACATCGAGGAGCTCTATGTCGCTCAGCCCGGTGTGTTCCAGCCACTGCACCATTGTGGCTGGTGAAGGGATAGTATGGACGTTCTTCATTTTCGCATAGCGCCCACCGGGGTGGAGCACTTCGCCTGGGCCACCTGCGATTACCAGCCCTTCCAGAATCAGTTCACCGCCGGGTTTGAGATGTCGACTTAGCTGAGTGATATGTTCCAGATGGTCTCTGCGGTGGTAGATCACCCCCATGGAGAAGACGGTGTCAAAGGTCTCATTACCTTCCGGGATTTCGTCCAGTTTGAGTGGTAGCACGTGCATCGGTTGCTCACCGATGAAGTGGCGCATGGCAGCGTACTGCATCACGTAACTGATGGTAGGGTCGATGGCGATGACACGTTTTGCACCGGCGCCGAGCATTCGCCAACCGTAATAGCCATTGCCTGAGCCTACGTCGAGCACCAGTTTGCCCTTGAGTGAAATCCGTGGTTCCAGGCGTGCCCATTTCCAGTCAGAGCGCCATTCGGTATCGAGGTGAATTCCGTAAGGACAGAAAGGGCCCTTTCGCCAGGGGTGGAATGCCATCAGGGTTGTGCTGATTCGGCGGCGCAGTGCATCGTCAATCTGCACCGCTGAGCCGATACGCAGGCAGGGGGCCGAGAGGTCGATGCTATCGGGGCTCAACGCCGGCAGCTGAGCCAGCGCATCGAGCCAGCGCGGCACATCACCATGGCCAGCCAGCTTTTCCTCAATCAGTGGTGGGATGGTTTCCAGCCAGTGGGCCAGTGGTGAGTCTTCAAGCCACCGGTACAGGTGATTATAGCCAAAGGGGGTAAGATTCATTTGAAAGCGGCGATGGAGGCGAAGTTGAAGGCTTGAAACCAGGGCTCTACCCGGCTGAATCCGGCCTGCTCAAGGCGTTCGCAATGTTGTTCAAGGGTCTCGGGGATGAGCACTTTTTCCAGCGCCGCGCGCTTTTGACTGATCTCCAGTTCCGAGTAGCCGTTGGCGCGCTTGAAGGCCAGGTGCATCCGCTCCTGCATCTCCTGGCGCTGCTCGTCTGCAAAACGGAGCTTTTCTGACAGTACAAGGACACCGCCCGGTAACATTCCGGCGTGGATCTGTTGCAGCAATGCCGTACGTTCCTTTGGCGCCAGAAACTGCAGGGTGAAGTTGAGTACGACCACCGAAGCGTTGTTAATCGCTACCTTGCGGATGTCTGCACACAGGATGTCGACCGGCGTCGGTGAAAGGTCGGCAGAGATATTCTCGCGACAGCGCTCAACCATCGCCGCGGCGTTGTCGACGGCGACGATGCGGCAGTTGACGGCGTGGATGCGTCGACGCAGGGAGAGGGTGGCGGCACCGAGGGAGCAGCCAAGATCGTAGAGTGTCGAGCCGTCCTGGGCGTACTGATCGGCGAATAGGCCGAGCAGGGCGACAATATCGCCATAGCCGGGTACCGAACGGCGAATCATGTCCGGAAAGACCGATGCGACCCTCTCGTCGAAGGCGAAGTCGACGAGATGTTCATGCGGTGTTGAATAAATGGCGTCTTTAGTCACGGGCAGCCTGGTGTGTCACGCTGAATTACGGTGAGTGATTATACCATCGCAGCCCGGTTCTGAACCGATGGATATGGCTACGGAACAGACAGACGTACAGAAAGAACAAGACTTGAATCTACCTGGAAGCCGCGATAATCAGTCCGCCCCGGACTGGGGCAGTGTCTGAGATAGTAACCGTATTATGTCGGCATTGATGTGTCAGTGTTTTCTGTCTGTTCCGTGGCCATTGTGGTTTTTAATCATTGATCATGCCGTAGAGTAGCCGGATCTCATCAGGCCAGAGTGTGTCGTCGATGGTCTCCAGCACCATCGGGATATTATCGAAGCGGGCGTCGTTCATGATGTAGCGGAACGCTTCCAGTCCCAGTTTACCTTTCCCCAGGCTGTGGTGACGATCAACTCGGGAGCCCAGGTCGGGCTTTGAATCGTTGAGATGCATGGCGCGCAGATAGTGAAAGCCGACCACATTAGCAAACTCGTTAAAAGTGGCCTCGCAGGTCTCCGCGGTGCGAAGGTCGTAGCCGGCGGTGAATGTGTGGCAGGTGTCGAGGCACACACCGACGCGTGATTTGTCTTCGACCTTGTCGATGATTGCCGCCAGGTGCTCGAAGCTATAACCGAGGTTGGTACCCTGTCCGGCGGTGTTTTCAATCACGGCGGTGACCCCATCAGTCTGGTCCAGCGACCAGTTGATCGACTCGGCGACGATCGCGAGGCTCTCCGCTTCCGTGCACTTGTTCAGGTGTGCCCCGGGATGGAAGTTGAGTAGAGGGAGTCCCAACTGCCCGCATCGCTGCATCTCATCGAGAAAGGCGTTGCGGGATTTTTGCAGCGCCTCTTTTTCCGGGTGGCCGAGGTTGATGAGGTAGCTGTCATGGGGCAGCACCTGCGCGGGGGCGATACCGACCTCGTGCAGGTTCTCCCTGAAGGCGGTAATGCTCTCATCGGCCAAGGGTTTGGCCACCCACTGGCGCTGGTTCTTGGTAAACAGGGCAAAGGCTTTGGCGCCGATTTTCGCGGCATTCAGCGGTGCGTTCTCGACGCCGCCTGCGGCACTGACATGGGCTCCGACATATTTCATGTGAACACTGTTCCTCTAAGCTGGTTGCTCGGATAATCGCTGGAGAGTGGGCGGAGGGATGATACCAGATTGCCCCGAAATTCTTTCACACCTGAGGTTCGGCAAAGTTGTGGGACATGGTGTCCCAGGTGCTACGGTTAGTCCTCTGAACCATGTATAATCGCATCTTTTTACGGGTTTCGAGACCATACCATGTCCACAGATATCCATGCCCAGCGCATCCTGATCCTCGATTTCGGTTCACAGTACACCCAGCTGATCGCCCGTCGCGTGCGCGAGGCCGGTGTCTATTGCGAACTGCATCCCTATGACATGGAGGAGGCGGATATTCGCGCCTTCAACCCCAATGGTATTATCCTGTCGGGCGGTCCGGAGAGCACCACTGCTGCTGAGGCGCCGATAGCCCCGCCGGTGGTATTCGAACTTGGGGTACCTGTCTTCGGTATCTGTTACGGCATGCAGACCATGGCGGCGCAACTGGGCGGCAAGGTGGAGAACGCCGACCATCACGAGTACGGCTATGCCAAGGTGCGCGCCCGTGGCCACACCCAGCTACTCAAGGACATCGAGGACCACATTAGCGAGGAGGGGTATGGCCTGCTGGATGTGTGGATGAGCCATGGTGACCGCGTCATCGAGATGCCCGAAGGCTTCATCCTCATGGCTTCTACCGATTCGGCCCCGGTTGCCGGCATGGCCGATGAGACGCGTCGCTTTTACGGCGTTCAGTTCCACCCGGAGGTTACTCATACCTCACAGGGCCAGCGCATCATCGAGCGTTTCGTCCATACCATCTGTGGCTGCGAAGGCCTGTGGACCCCGGACAACATCATTGATGACGCCATTGCCGCCGTGCGAGAGCAGGTAGGTGGCGAGGAGGTGATCCTCGGCCTCTCCGGCGGGGTCGATTCCTCTGTTGTTGCCGCGTTGCTTCACAAGGCCATCGGCGAGCAGCTTACCTGCGTATTCGTCGACAACGGCCTGTTGCGTTACAAGGAGGGTGATCAGGTGATGGCTACCTTCGCCCAGCACATGGGGGTCAAGGTGATCCGTGTCGACGCAGAGCAGCGCTTCCTCGACGCGCTCAAGGGCGAGAATGACCCGGAGAATAAACGCAAGATCATCGGGAACCTGTTCGTCGAGATCTTCGAGGAGGAGGCGGGTAAGCTCCAGGATGCAAAGTGGCTGGCCCAGGGCACGATCTATCCGGACGTGATCGAGTCGGCCGGCGCCAAGACCGGTAAGGCACACCTGATCAAGTCACACCATAACGTCGGTGGCCTGCCCGACTGGATGAACCTCAAACTGCTCGAACCACTGCGAGAACTGTTCAAGGACGAGGTGCGCAAGCTCGGCGTCGAGCTCGGCCTCCCCTATGACATGGTCTACCGTCACCCCTTCCCGGGGCCGGGCCTTGGCGTGCGCATCCTCGGTGAGGTGAAGAAGGAGTATGCTGACATTCTGCGTCTGGCCGACCATATCTTCATCGAGGAGTTGTTGAAAAACGATCTCTATCACAAGACCTCGCAGGCCTTTGCCGTATTCCTGCCGGTAAAATCCGTGGGTGTAACCGGCGACGGTCGCCGCTATGAATATGTGGTGGCGTTACGCGCGGTCGAGACGATCGATTTCATGACCGCTCGCTGGGCACACTTGCCGTATGAATTCCTGGACCACGTCTCGCGGCGAATCGTCAACGAGATCAACGGCATCTCCCGTGTGGTCTACGACATTACCGGCAAACCCCCTGGCACCATTGAGTGGGAGTAATGACGAGGCGGCCTGATGGCCGCCTTTTTGCGCCAGTAAGTGAAGGGAAGCCGGTTTGGAGAGTTTGAAGCGTTTTACCCATGAATTTTGGTTGTTTGGCCTGAAGCAAGCCTGGGCCTGCCTGTTCGCCGGGATCTTGCTGTTCTTTATCCTGTTAACGCAAGTCTGGTATCCCTTCGAATCGATTTATCGCTACGACTTTCTGTTTATCGTCGCTTTATTGATCCAGTTCATACTGTTGGCGTTCCGCCTGGAGACGCCGCGCGAGGCAGTGGTAATCGTGGTGTTTCATCTGGTGGCCACGGTGATGGAGATATTCAAGACTTCGCCGGGGATCAACTCCTGGCACTACCCTGGTGATGCGACGCTGGCGATTGGTAATGTGCCGCTGTTTGCCGGGTTCATGTACAGTGCTGTGGGCAGCTATATTGCCCGCATCTGGCGCATCTTCGATTTTCGTTTCACTACGTATCCGCCACTCTGGACGACGGCGGTACTGGCACTGTTGGTCTACGTCAATTTCTTTAGTCATCACTATGTTTATGACATTCGCTGGTGGTTGGTCGCCTTCAGCCTGTTGCTGTTCGGTCGGGCCTGGATTGAATTTCGTATTTCAGAAAAGTACCGTCAAATGCCGCTCGTGCTGGGTTTTTTGCTGGTTGCATTGTTCATCTGGCTTGCCGAAAACCTGGCCACTTATGCCAGGGTCTGGATCTATCCCTCACAACAAGGAGAATGGATAATGGTCGGTTGGCAGAAAGTCATCGCCTGGTACCTGTTGATGCTCATCAGCTTCGTATTGGTGTCACTGGTTAATCGGCCGCGTTTGCAGGATAGCTAAGACTATTGATTTTTATTCGGGCGATTCCGTCTATTCGTTAGCCGGTTATCCCTCCCACTGATCTTGCCTTGACTGGTAACACTGTGGCCTGCTGCTACAGTGTATTCACTACCCTGTGAGTGCCGGAGGCTGTGATGAAGTCCTCTAATATGTTTATCCTTTCTCTCATTATCAGCTTGGTCATCGGTAATGTAGCCGAAGCGGCTGAGGCATCAGTGACCATCCTTTCACCGGCTGATGGCGCGACACTGGATTTGATGGCTCAAAACAAGGTCGAGTATGAGGTGGTGCCGGGGCCACAAGGTCATCATGTCCACTTTTATGTCGATGGCAGGGAGACCGCTATACTGCGCCGGCTCGTCGGTAGTCATACGCTAGGAAGTCTTGCCGAAGGGCCGCATGAACTATGCGTCAAGGTGGTGAACCGGAACCATACGCCTATCGGTGTGGAAAAATGTATCGACGTGACCGTGGAATAGGATGGATCTGCAGAGTCTCTCTTATGCTCTGACGCAGGTTGTGCATAATTTTGGCGCCGTCGCGGTGGTCGGTGGGGCTATCATGGGCCGCTGGCCACAGCCCATAACACTTCTGCGGCAACGCCGAATGGCTTGGCTGATTCTGCTGGGGTGGTTCCTGCAGGGCGCGAGTGGGGCGGGTTTCGGGGCGATCAGTTTTGCCTGGTACGGACAATTCCCCGACATCCATGGTATCGCTCTTATCGCCCTGTACCTGAAAGTGGGCTGTGCGGTCGGAGGATTCTTGTTGGCGGGTGCCTTCCTCCGCTATCAGGGTGAATGGCCTGAGCGACGACAGCAAGCGGTATGGACCGGACTGATCGTGCTGGCGGTAACTGCGCTGGTTGCTGCGGCATTTTTGCGCTGGTTCTCATAAGTTTGCGAATACTTCGTTATGTGGTCGCGCCACGAAATATGATTCAATACACGGATGACTATCGAACTCGAATCTCCCGATATCCACTGGATGCGCCATGCCCTCGGCTTGGCGATGCGTGCCGCGCAAGCCGGCGAGGTGCCGGTCGGTGCGGTGCTGGTGAAGGATGGCCGGCTCCTCGCCGAAGGCTGGAATCTGCCCATCAGTCACCATGACCCCACGGCACATGCCGAGATTCAGGCCATGCGTGCCGCCGGAAAAGTGCTGAACAATTATCGCCTGCTCGATACCACGCTGTATGCCACCCTTGAGCCCTGCCCGATGTGTGCCGGGGCCATCGTTCATGCCCGGGTTGGACGGGTTGTGTATGCTACCGCTGACCCGCGTACCGGTGCTGCAGGCTCGGTTTACAACATTCTTCAGAGTAATGAGTTGAATCACCGTTGTGAGGTAACAAGCGGGTTGCTGGCCGCTGAGAGTGCCACCCTGTTGCGTGACTTTTTTCGCTCACGGCGGCAGGGTGTTAACTGTTCGGGTGCTAAAGGGTAAACCCGAATAGTCATGCTCTCTGTTCCTGATTAAGATGGCGGTGTGTTGTCCTGAGTGAGAGTGTTGCCATGAAGATTGTGTGTTATCCGTTACTGATTCTGCTGCTTGGCTTTTTTTTCACGAATGCCTCAGCGTCTGAGTATCCGCCCGTGACGGTGGAAATGCAGCTCAAACAGATCAGCCCTCACGGTTATTACGTACAGGGGGAGGCGGGGACCGCTATCGAAAATGAGGGCTTTATCTCCAATGCAGGCGTCGTCGTGACCGATGCAGGCGTGGTGCTGATCGATGCTCTGGGCAGCCCATCACTGGCACAGCTGTTAATGCAGCAGATCCGCATGGTTACCGATAAGCCTGTGGTGAAGGTGATCGTGACACACTATCACGCGGATCATATCCTGGGTCTGCAGTATTTCAAAGAACAGGGAGCAGAGATCATCGCCCCCTCCGGGGCGGAAAAATACCTCGACTCTCCCGTGGCTGAGGAACGGCTGGAGGAGCGGCGTCTCTCACTCGACCCATGGGTCAACGACAATACCCGTCTGCTGTGGCCTGACCACTATGTCGATGGTGCTATGGAACTGGAGGTGGGCGGCACCCGTTTTCGTCTCACGGTCGTCGGGGATGCTCACTCCGATGCGGATATGACTGTCTACATGGAAAATGAGAGGTTGCTGTTTTCGGGCGATGTAATCTTCGAGGGCCGCGTGCCGTTTCTCGGCAGCAGCAATACCCGACTCTGGCTTGATGCCCTGAAACAGATGGACAGCAGTGACCTGGTTGCGCTGGTCCCCGGGCATGGTCCGCACCAGGCTATGCCGGTAAAGGCGGTTGGACTGACCTACCACTATCTAAGTTATCTGCGTGAGAAGATGGGGGCTGCGGTTGATGAGTTGATGCCCTTCGATGAGGCCTACGCCGCAACCGACTGGTCCGAGTACAGTGATCTTCCTGCCTTTGATGCAGCCAACCGTCGCAATGCCTATCAGGTGTACCTGTCGATGCAGAACGAGGCCTTTGCCGAATAAAGAATCATGTCCACAGCCAACTCATGTTATCTTGTCTATGAGGTAAAACGGTATTTTACCTGACTTTCCCGGGCGAACCGCCACCACAAAGCTATTCAGTTTCCGTGTGTTATAGGGCGGGATTGGTGATCTCCAGCGCTTTGGGGAGGGGCTGGCTCTTGGCCTCTTCCCGATCCGTGAGCCAGACCAGGATGTCATAATAGCTGCGGATGTTCTCCACATAGCGCACCACTTCATTGCCACGCGCGTATCCGAAGCGGGTTTTTCGGTACCACTTACGATTGTGCAGTAGTGGCAAGCGTTCTCTCACCTCTTTCCAGCTATCGGGATCGGTTCCTTGTTGCTGAGTGATTATTCGCGCATCTTCCAGGTGACCGTAGCCGATGTTGTAAGCGGCCATGGCCAGCCAGGAGCGATCCGGTTCGGTGATGTGATCGGGAAGTCTTTTAAGCAAGCGGCTGAAATAGAGGGCGCCGCCGCGAATGCTCTGAACCGGATCGGCTCTTTGCTCCACGCCGAGCTCTAAAGCAGTGGCGGAGGTGAGCATCATCAGGCCGCGTACCCCGGTGGGCGAGACCGCCGCCGGGTCCCAATGGGACTCCTGGTAGGCCATGGCGGCGAGCAGACGCCAGTCCACATCGTATTCCTTGCCTGAGTATTCGAACATAGCGCGAAATTCCGGCAGGCGTTGTTGGATATGCCGCATGTAAGTGCGCGTGCCGACATAGTCGAAATCCTCAAGATGGCCATAATACCGATCGATGAGCTGCGCCAGTCGACCACTCGACTCAAGGTCTGCAAAGTAGGCGTTGGCGGCATGATGCAGGCTGTCGTCCCTGCTCTTGGGGAACGCCCAGGCCAGTGGCTGCGGCTCGGAGATATCGAAGGCGATGCGCAATTCCGGGTAAAACCGGCGGTTCATCGCCACTTCGTTGGAATCGGCGATGGTGTAGTCCAGGACTTTCTCCCACACCAAATTCAGAAGCTCTTCGCTCTCTACCTCGCTATTCTCGATCCAGCTGAGTTTTGGATATTTGCTCTTTAATTTCCGCAGCTGTTCGGCGTGGCTGCTTTCAGCGATGATTTCCAGTTGCCCATTGAGCTTGGCAAGGCTTTTTGGTCGCCTATGGCCACTGCGGTAGATCAGTTGTTGGGTAATTTGCTGGTATGGGGTACTAAAGTGAGCCCACTGCTCACGTGGGGCGATGATAGTCAGTCCGGCCGCGGCCATATCGGCGTTGCCGGCGGCTAACTGGGTAAGGACCTCGCTGACATTGCCGGCGACAGTCATCTCCAGCTTCACCCCAAGTTCCTCAGCAAAGCCGCTGGCCAGGTCATATTCAAGGCCGGTGGGGCCATTAGGGCCCTCGAAATAGGTCGTCGCGGCATTACGGGTGATCACCACCAGCTTGCCTTCACTCTGAATGCGCTGTAGTTCGTTTTGTGGCTCGCTGCATGCTGTTGTCAGGAGTGGTAACAACAGCGCGATGAGCAAGTTGGGTGGAGTGGGAGTGCTTGTCGGCATCGGGTCATTATAGTGTGATGGAGTTCTGAACTATAGCCCTTGACCAATGGTTGAATACGTGCTTGGACTGTCTCCAGGGAAAGTACTTTAGAGCGACTGCGGTTCACATCCTGTCTCATCACATACCAGTACGCCGCCATGGCTGTACCAGTCGCTCAGGACGTACCGTGTTGCGGGCTGGTCACCCAGCATGAAATTGTGCACCGCGGGGCGATGCGTGTGGCCGTGGATCAGTACATGCACCCGCTGTTGTCGCATGGTCCGGGCAACGGTGCCGGCATTGACATCCATGATCGCATCGCTCTTCTCCCCGGTCTCCTTTTTGCTCCGTTCACGTAGTTCACGGGCAAAGTCGATGCGCTCTTGTGCTGTTTTACCAAGAAAGGCGTCGATCCATTGGGGGGTGCGCAACTGTTGACGCATTGCCTGGTAGGGATGGTCGTCAGTACATAGCAGATCACCATGCATCAATAAAGTCGGGGTGCCGTAGAGATCAATCACAGTGGGATCGTCGATCAGGATGGCGCCACTTAGCTTTTCGAAGCCACTGGCGAGCAGAAAGTCCCGGTTTCCATGCATTACATAGATCGGTGTGCCGCCCTCACTTAGCCGTTTCATCGACTCGATTACCGGGCCGTAGCCGGGTAGCGGTAGATCATCGCCCAGCCAGGCTTCGAATAGATCACCCAATATGTAAAGCGCCTCGGCCTGCGGCGCCCGGTGGGAAAGGAAGTCGAGAAAACGTGTGATGGTGTCGGGCTGCTCCGGGGTCAGGTGCAGATCGGATATGAACAGGGTAGCCATGAGCAAAATGCGCTCCTGTGTGAATGTGGAACAAACCTAAGCCTCCGACCTCCTCTGTAAAACTTTCTCCCGGAGGAGTGGGCTGTCAGAGGGAAAGTCGAAGAGCAGGGATAATGCCGACCAGCATCGCTGACCGGCTTCGGCCCAGGCTTTATTCCCCTTCGACCACTTCTGCGGATTCGATGATCACATCTTCCAGCGGCACATCCTGATGGTAGCCGGCGTTGCCGGTGGCGACATCCTTGATCCGATCCACTACTTCCATCCCTTCGACCACGCGTCCAAACACCGCGTAGCCCCAACCGTCGGGAGTAGGAGCGCTGTGGTCAAGGAACTTGTTGTCCTTGAGGTTAATGAAAAACTGTGCAGAGGCCGAATGGGGCTCCATGGTGCGGGCCATGGCGATGGTGCCACGTTCATTGGAAAGGCCGTTATCCGCCTCGTTTTTGATTGGGGCGTTGGTGGTCTTCTCTTTCATCCCAGGCTCCATGCCGCCACCCTGTATCATGAAGTTACTGATCACCCGGTGAAAAATAGTGCCATTGTAAAAGCCCGACTGGACGTAGTTGAGAAAGTTCTCAACGGTGCCGGGCGCCTTGTCGGCATTGAGCTCCAGAGTGATGGTGCCGAAGTTGGTGTGCAGTTTGACCATATCTTACTCCTTGCTGGAGGCCGGTTCGCCATTCTGGCGTGAGGCCTTTTTTATGATGATGTTTGTCGTTGGAACGTCACTGTGCATGCCACGGCTGCCGGTGCTGACGCCTTTGATCGCCTCGACGACCCCCATGCCCTCTACCACGCGGCCGAATACCGCATAGCCCCAGGCGCGTGGGGTCTTTTCACGAAAATCGAGACTGGTGTTGTTATTCACATTGATGAAAAACTGTGCGGTGGCCGAGTGTGGGTCCATGGTGCGCGCCATGGCGATGGTGCCGACGGTGTTGCGCAGACCGTTGTCCGCCTCGTTCATGACCGGTGGGTGCGTTTCCTTCTGCGCCATCTCCTCGGTAAAACCGCCGCCCTGAATCATGAATCCATTGATAACACGATGAAAAATGGTGCCGTTGTAGAATCCTTCATCAACATACTGAAGGAAGTTGGCGACCGTTTTGGGTGCTTTTTGCGGGTACAGTTCAATGACGATATCGCCCATGCTGGTTTGCATCAGCACCTTGGGGTTCTCTGCCACGGCCGGGGTGTCGGCGCTCTGGCCCTGATCGCCGCAGGCGCCAAGCACCAGAGCCAGCAGCAGATAGGTAAACTTTTTCATAGCGGATCCTCTGTGCTTCGTTGAAAGGCGTCATGATATCGGCTTGGGCGAGGAGAGGAAAGGAACATAAGTCATGAGCACGACATGTCCGGGTAAGGGTGTGCAGGACACCGGTCGCGGACCTTTGTCGTGGCAGGGGCTTTTGGGCTAATATGCGCGGCTGGGCCATGCGGTGGCACCAGAAACTCTGGAAGAGAACGAATGGATTATCAACAGAAGTTAGGAGAACAAATGGATTACCAACATGGGTTAAAGGTATATAACAACCTCAGTAAGCAAAAAGAAAGTTTCGTGCCTATCGACCCTGCGCGGGTGCGGATGTATGTCTGCGGCATGACCGTCTACGACTATTGTCACATAGGTCATGCCCGGGTACTGGTGGTGTTCGACGTAATTAATCGCTATCTGCGCCATCTCTTTGGTGATAACGCGGTCACCTATGTGCGCAATATCACTGATATCGACGATAAGATCATTGCCCGGGCAAATGATAACGGTGAGGATTTTAATGCGCTGACAGGGCGTTTCATCGGGGCTATGCATGAGGATGCCGATGCCCTGGGAGTTCAGCGGCCCGATAGTGAGCCTCGTGCCACCCTGCACATGGATGGGATCATCGCTATGATCGAGAAACTGATCACCAGGGGGTACGCTTACGCTCCCGGCAACGGTGACGTCTACTACGATGTCTCGAAATTCGATGGCTACGGCAAGCTCTCCGGCAAGAACCCGGAAGACTTGCGGGCCGGTGAGCGCGTAGCGGTGGACGTAGCCAAGGACGATCCGCTCGACTTTGTGCTGTGGAAGGCGGCCAAGCCGGGCGAACCGAGCTGGGATTCCCCATGGGGAGCCGGTCGTCCCGGCTGGCACATCGAATGCTCGGCGATGTCGACACACGTTCTCGGTGAGCACTTTGACATCCATGGCGGTGGCCTGGATCTGCAGTTTCCACACCACGAGAACGAGATCGCCCAGAGCGAGGGGGCCTGTGGCTGCACCTTCGTCAACTATTGGCTGCACAATGGATTCGTACGGGTGGACAACGAAAAAATGTCCAAGTCGCTGGGAAACTTCTTCACCATCCGTGATGTCATGAAGAAGTATGATCCGGAGGTGATTCGTTATTTCATCCTTACCAGCCACTATCGCAGTCCATTAAATTACTCCGACCAGCATCTGGACAACGCCAAGGCTGCGCTGACCACACTGTACAATGCCTTACGTGGGCTGGATGTAGCCGCGGCGGTCACGGTACACGACACTGAATACAGTGATCGTTTCTATACCGCGATGGACGAC
>JBFEYJ010000018.1:0-26369 GCA_041562215.1 Thiohalomonadaceae bacterium
CAGATACCGAGGCGATTGGCCAGCGGAGCGTAAATATCCCTGGTCTCGCGGGCGATGCGCCGCTGCTTATCCTCGGGCAGAAATTTAAGCGTGCGCATATTGTGGAGCCGATCAGCCAGCTTGATCAGTACCACACGCACATCCTCGGCCATCGCCAGCAATAATTTGCGCAGGCTTTCAGCCTTGATCTGCTCCTTGCCGCCATCCGCGGAAAAACTGTATTCCCCGATGGAGCTCATCTTGGTCACACCATCGACCAGATGAGCCACTGAAGGGCCGCACTGTTCAGTGATCTGCTCCAGGGTGACGTCGGTATCCTCGACCACATCGTGCAGTATCGCCGCTGCGATACTCTCGTGGTCTAGGCGCATGGCGGCAACGATGTCCGCCACGGCCATGGCATGAGTCAGGTAAGGTTCACCGGAGGCTCGGGTCTGCTCTATATGGGCATGGCCGGCGATATCCAGCGCCGCGCGGATAAGCAACAGCTCTTCCGGCTTTCGCCCCTCGGCGATCGAGGCCAGCCAGATCGACTTGGCATTCTCCCGGTCATGGGTGGACGATGGCAGTTGGCTTTCAACGTAAACCATAATCGTGCTGACTCATCCGCAAGGGTATCAGTGATAATTTTACCTCATCCGTCAGGTTAACGACCACGGCGTTTACCCGCTTTCTTCGTCTTACTTGCAGGATTGACCTTGGCCGGTGGTTTTCCTGTATGGCCCTTGCGCTGCATTCGCTCGCCGGTTTTGGTCACCCCTGACTCCTTCGGCTGCCAACTGGGCACCAGATGTCGCTTGCCGTTGCCGATCAGGTCGTCACGCCCCATGCGCTTGAGCGCCTCACGCAGCAGTGGCCAGTTTTTTGCGTCATGGTAACGCAGGAAGGCCTTGTGCAGGCGACGCTGTCGCTCACCCTTGGGGCTGTCCACATCACCACCCCGACGATGCACCTTGCGCAACGGATTCTTGCCACTGTGATACATCGCCGAGGCGATGGCCATCGGCGATGGGAGGAAGTTCTGCACCTGATCGAGACGGAATTCGTTTCGTTTCAGCCATAGCGCTAGATTCAGCATATCCTCGTCGGAGGTACCTGGGTGCGCGGCGATGAAGTACGGGATCAGATACTGCTCCTTGCCAGCCTCTTTCGAGTATTGCTCAAACATCTGCTTGAAGCGGTCATAGGTGCCGATGCCCGGTTTCATCATATGGTTGAGTGGCCCCGCCTCGGTATGCTCCGGTGCGATCTTGAGATAGCCTCCCACATGATGGGTCACCAGTTCACGTACATATTCAGGCGTGCGCACCGCCAGGTCGTAACGCAGTCCCGAAGCGATGAACACACGTTTGACCCCCTCGACACTGCGCGCCCGACGGTAGAGCTGAACCAGTGGACTCTGGTCGGTATTCATGTTTATGCAGATATCCGGAAAGACGCAGGAGAGACGGCGGCAGGCCGACTCAATCTTCTCGTCTTTGCAGTGCAGGCGCCACATGTTGGCAGTGGGACCACCCAGGTCGGAGATGTTGCCGCTGAAGCCGGGGGTGTGATCGCGGATCGCTTCAATCTCGCGAATAATCGAATCCTCAGAGCGATCCTGAATAATGCGCCCTTCATGTTCGGTAATCGAACAAAAGGTACAGCCGCCGAAACAGCCGCGCATGATATTGACCGAGAAACGGATCATCTCATAGGCGGGAATACGCGCATCACCATAGGCCGGATGGGGCTTGCGGGTATAGGGCTGCTCGAACACCCGATCCAGCTCTTTGGTCGATAACGGGATCGGCGGCGGGTTGAGCCATACCTCGCGATTGCCATGCGCCTGTACCAGGGGCCTGGCGTTACCCGGATTGGTCTCCATATGAAACACCCGCGACGCGTGGGCGTACAATACCGGATCGTCCTTCACCTGCTCGTATGAAGGGAGGCGCACCACCACCTTATTGCGCCGATCACGCGGGACTTCACGAATATTGCGTACTACCTGTGACCGGTCACAGCCCGGCTCCATAGCGTAGGGGTCGGGATGAGAAACAAGTTCACCGGGCTCATCCAGCTCACTGGAGTCGAGCTCCACCCAATCGGAAGGGGTCTGTTTGAGAACAAACGAGGTGCCGCGGATCTCACGCATCTCCTGCAGCAACTTGCCCGCCGCCAGGCCATGGGCCAGTTCGACCAGTGCGCGTTCGGCATTGCCGTAAAGCAGCATGTCGGCTTTGGAATCAATAAGTGTGGAACGGCGCACCTTGTCCGACCAGTAATCGTAATGGGCGATCCGCCGCAGGCTCGCCTCGATGCCGCCGATAATGATCGGCACATCCTTGAACGCCTCCCGGCAGCGCTGGGAGTACACGACTACTGAGCGGTCGGGACGCTTGCCGCCCACACCGTTGGGTGAGTAGGCATCATCGGAGCGTAACTTACGGTCAGCGGTGTAGCGGTTGACCATCGAGTCCATGTTGCCGGCGGTCACACCGAAGAAGAGATTGGGACGGCCCAGACGCCGAAAGTCCTCCGCCGAGGTCCAATCCGGCTGGGCGATAATCCCGACCCGAAAACCCTGTGCCTCAAGTAATCGGCCGATCACCGCCATGCCGAAGCTGGGGTGGTCCACATAGGCATCCCCGGTAACCAGAATAATGTCGCAAGCGTCCCAGCCGAGAGCGTCCATCTCCTCCCGCGACATGGGCATCACGGGGGTAGGCAGGAAGCGCTTTGCCCAATATTGGCGATAGGAAAAGATGTCGGGGGCCTTGTGCATGGAATTAAGAGTTCACCGGCAGAAAAAGGTTCAGTGAGAGACGTTTTACTCTCTGGGGTTAAATAGCGTATATTTCAATCAGTTGGTTATTATACTTGAAGAAGAACCGAGGAGCCGATCCAATGCGACTTTTTTGTGCCGTCACCCTGGCGTTATTGAGTGCGGGTATCAGCCTCAATGCCGCTGCAGAAGTGCTGCAAGTGCCAGGCGAGTCCCCGCAAACGGACAAGTCGCAAACAATGGAGATGCCTATCAGGGGCATGCACAAGGACCAGGTCAGGGCGATGTTCGGGCAGCCTCAGGAGATTTTGCCACCGGTAGGCGATCCTCCTATCACCCGCTGGGTCTATGACGGCTACACCGTCTACTTTGAATACTCCTACGTGATTCAAAGCGTCATTAATCGCTAACCTTACCCCACAAGAACCCACCAATAGCGACAGGGGCCTGAAGTCATGGTCAGAAAACAGCAATTTCTCCCTCCGGAGTGGGTACCGCAGAAGGCCGTCCTGCTGACCTGGCCACATTCCGAAAGTGACTGGCAGCCTATCCTCGACCAGGTAGAACCGGTATTCGTTGCCATTGGTCAAGCCGTCTCCCGACATGAAGAACTCATCGTCAGTTGCCTTAACGATGAACACATGGACCATGTTGCGAGTCTCCTGAAACAAGGTGGGGCGAATATGGCTAGGGTCAGCCTCTATCCCGTTCCCTCCAACGACAGTTGGGTGCGGGACCACGGCCCAATCACCGTTGTGCGTGACGGTCAGCGTGTTCTTTTAGACTACCAGTTCAATGGCTGGGGCAACAAATATGAGGCGAGCCTGGATAACAGACTCAGCATCCGGTTACATGAGATGGGCGCTTTCGATGGCCTACCCATGGAGACCCTGAGCCTGATCCTGGAGGGCGGCAGTATCGAGGTGGATAGCCGCGGCACATTGCTAACCACTGCCGAGTGCCTGCTCTCCCCGGAGCGCAACCCCCAATACAGTCGTGACGAGCTGGCTGAAATGCTCAAGGGGCAATTGGGGCTGGAACGTATCCTGTGGCTGGAACACGGCCAGTTGATGGGCGACGACACCGACGGCCATGTGGATACCCTGGCGCGCTTCTGCAATGACCGGACCATTGCCTATGTCAGCTGTGACAACCAACAAGACCCTCACTATGCCTCACTGAAGGCCATGGAGCAGGAGCTGAAGCAATTTACCGATGCCGACGGCAATCCCTACCGCCTGGTCCCTCTGCCCCTGCCAGCCGCCCAGTATGACGAAGAGGGACAACGCCTGCCGGCAACCTATGCAAACTTTCTCATCATCAACGATGCCGTGCTGCTACCCACCTATGCAGACCCCCTTGACAAGATCGCCGCGGAACAGCTGGCGGGCTGTTTCCCCAAGCGGGAGATCATAGCGATCGATGCCCGCCCGCTGATTCATCAGTTCGGCAGCATCCATTGCGTCACCATGCAGCTTCCTGCTGCATTGGATTAAAATTATCTGAACACTAGCCGGAAATATGACTAATGAGCGAACGCAAACTCCTCGTTGCCCTTGTCCAGCACTCCTGTAGCACTGACCGCCAGGTCAATCTGGAAAAGACCATCGCAGGCGTCCGTAAAGCGGCGGCTAATGGCGCCAGACTCGTGCTGTTACAGGAGCTGCATACCTCACTCTATTTCTGCCAGGTCGAGGACACCACCGAGTTCGACCTGGCCGAACCGATCCCCGGTCCCACCACCGAGCTTCTGGGCAAGCTGGCCGACGAGCTCAAGGTCGTGATCGTCGCCTCGCTGTTTGAACGTCGCGCTGCCGGCCTCTATCACAACACCGCCGTGGTGTTCGAGAGTGACGGCCACATCGCCGGCAAGTACCGCAAGATGCACATCCCTGACGATCCGGGCTACTACGAAAAATTCTATTTCACCCCGGGTGACCTGGGGTTTCATCCCATCGATACCTCTGTCGGTCGGCTCGGGGTACTGGTCTGCTGGGACCAATGGTACCCGGAAGCGGCACGCCTGATGGCACTGGCCGGTGCTGACTTGCTACTCTACCCCACAGCGATCGGCTGGGACCCGCGGGATGAAGAGGCTGAGCAGAACCGCCAACGCGAGGCGTGGATCACCGTGCAACGCGGCCATGCAGTGGCCAATGGACTGCCATTACTCGCCTGTAACCGCACCGGTCACGAATCCGATCCAAGTGAACAAAGCCAAGGGGCTGAATTCTGGGGCAGCAGCTTCATCGCCGGTCCCCAGGGAGAGTTTCTGGCACAGGCCCCAATCAACGAGGAAACCGTGCTGCTCTGCGAGGTCAACATGAGCCGCAGTGAGAATGTACGACGCATCTGGCCCTTCCTGCGCGATCGCCGTATCGATGCTTACCAGGACCTCACACGACGTTTCATCGACTAAACTGGTATCGTCAACAGGAATGAAAAAATGATCGTCATCCTGCAACACGATATCAATCGCAACAGTGAAGAGTTCGTCCAGCTAATGGATTACCTTTCCAACCTCCCGGGCGTTACCGTACGCATCCACGAGGAACAGGGTACACTGCAAACGCTCACTGAACTCTATCTGGTCGGTAACACCGCCACTCTCAACGAAGCGGATATGGCCAGTCTCCCTGGAGTTGAGCGTGTCGTTCGCGTATCGCAGGAATATCGAATCCTCGGCCGCCATAAGGATGACCACCGTCCCACCGGCTTCGAATACAACGGCGTGCGTTTCGGCCAGGACGCCCTTAATGTCTTCGCCGGGCTGTGTGCAGTCAACACCCCCGAAGATGTCGAACTCATGCTGAAGGCACTGCAGGAAAACGGCCAGGTCTGTACACGTATGGGCGCCTACAAACCTCGCACCAATCCCTATGCCTTCCAGGGACACGGCAAGAGCTGCCTGCCCTATGTGTTCGAACTGGCGGGAAAGTACGGTATCAAGGTGATCGCCATGGAGGTAACCCATGAAAGCCATGTTGCTGAGATCAGAGAAGCGTTGCTCCAGACCGGGAACCCGACAGGGATCATGCTGCAGATCGGCACCCGCAATACGCAGAATTTTGAACTCCTCAAGGCCGTGGGGCGGCAGCGGGAATTTCCGGTGCTGCTGAAGCGAGGTTTTGGCATCACCCTGGAGGAGTCGCTCAACGCTGCCGAATATCTTGCCAGCGAGGGCAACAGCCGTGTGGTCTTCGGCCTGCGCGGCATGAAGACCAACATGGGCGATCCGCACCGTAATTTTGTCGATTTTGCCCACGTCCCCGTCGTCAAGCGCCTCACCCGCATGCCGGTCTGCATAGATCCCTCCCACTCGGTCGGCACTCGCGAGGTCGCCCCGGACGGCCTACTGGATGTGATGCATGTCACGGCACAGGGTGTCATCGCAGGAGCCAATATGATCCTGGTCGACTTTCACCCCCACCCGCCTCGCGCTCTGGTCGATGGTCCCCAAGCACTGCAGCTACACGAACTGCCCTTCTTCCTCGAGGATGTGCGCATTGCACGCGAGGCCTACCAGCGGCGAGTGGAACAAGCTCAGCGTTACCAGTTGACCTGAACGATGGTGGTAAGGGCAAGTGATACCCCACGTCAACCGGTGATGCGGTTAACCTGATTCGGGATCTTTGGTGGTTGGTGGGCAACACCTTCTGCAGCACCGGCCCCCTCAGCAGCTTCTTAACGACAACATGACAAAATCATGACGCAACCTGCCATCAGTCAGATTTTGACAGAACCGCCACCCTTTCTTTTCCTCGACGACGTTGTACTACAACGGAACCTGCAGTTGGCATAATTATTGAATAGATATCCGCTTGAGTACGGGAAACCTGAATTACTTTCCTGTACTCATCCCTCCACACTGTGGTGCTTTTCGTGCCCATCTCGGGCACGGTTTTTTTGACTCAACACAGCGACTCAGTAAGACATCGTAATTTACAGGAGGTATACAACGACAGACTTGTAATGCACGCTGATTATGGCATTATCTAAGAGCAGCATTTAACAGCAGTACCTATAACAACTTCCGGCCATGACCGGAAAGATGGAGGACATGAATGAAATATTGCAGCGGCTCATTGTTCGCCATGCTTGCCATCACCATCCTCACAGGCTGCGCCTCGACCGGAGCCACTCCGGTAAGCAGCACGGCGACAGAAACTACTACCGAACCACAGGCACCTGCAGCAGAAACCAAGGCGCCTGCCAAGAGTGGTGGCAATGCTGAGCCCGAGTGTGACTAACCCCGCAACACAAACCACGCAGGGCATAATTGCCCGACAATAATAAAAGTACCATCAAACCCAAAGGAGATATGCGTAATGAAGATTAAAAGCATCATTACATCCAGCGCCCTTGTCGCTTGTCTGTCCTTCACCATTGGGGCAGCCGCGAATGCCGATGAAGTCAAAGTGAAGATCACGCCGGACATGGCCTCTGCCGATGTGATGCATGACGGCAAAAAAGTCACCATCCAGCGTAATCAGAATGGAGACAATACCGTCAATCCCGCCTTCGCCAAAACCTCCCGCAAGTGCCCTCCTTTCTGCATAAAGCCGATTAGTCTGGGTAAGGGTGTGGAAACTATAGGCGAACTGGAAGTCATCGACTACGCGGTAAAAATGAGCAACGGCGACAGCTCTATCATGCTGGTCGATAACCGCACCCCTGATTGGGTTGCCCGCGGAACCATCCCGGGAGCAGTGAATGTGCCCTTTACCAAAATCAGCCGTGCCAAAGGGGCCGATGATCTTTCCATCGCCGAGTCACTGGAAAAATTCGGTGCCGAGGAAACCTCCAAGGGATGGGATTTCAGCAAGGCCAAAACACTTGTGCTGTTCTGCAACGGAATGTGGTGTGGCCAGTCGCCGCTCGGCATCGCCGGCCTGCTGGCTGAAGGCTATCCTGCCGCAAAGCTCAAGTGGTACCGTGGTGGTATGCAGGACTGGGAAATCCTGGGCCTGAGCACCGTCAAACCCTAAGCACGGCTTTCAATGTGCTGACAAGGCGGCCTTCTCTGGCCGCCTTTTTCTTATGAGAATCGAACACACTTCCAACATTATCCGCCGTTTGTAACAGACTCTCGAAGATACTTTTATCTGATAGGGTAAAATCGCAGATCTCACAAAGACGTCAATAAACCGGGGCAGAATTTCGGTTTTACACCTCTAGGTATCACCCTCGCCTGGCAAGTGATTCACCCCACTATTCCACGGTATATATGCTATTCCCCGAGATGGAAAAGCTGCGGGGACCAGTGCAGCACATTGATGACACCACGACAAATCAAATGCGGCGTTTCTTGGAACGGCCCACTCTGGATGCAATGAGCCCCTCGTCAGTTGCTCTCCCGCAGCCGCTGAACATAGCGATACAAGGTCCGCTCACTGACACCGAGCAACTGTGCAGCATGAGCCCGGTGGCCATCACTCTGAACCAGTGCCCGCATTACGGCTTCTTCATTCAAACGCCCATGGCGGCGTTGCAGCAAATTGTTATTGCTGTTGACGAACGTGTCTGGAGAAGCTTCAACATTAGCCGGACTCTCCTGTTCCAGGACGATATGTTCCGGTCGCATGATCTCCTCACCATAAGCCAGAATCGCCGCTCTCTCGATGATGTTGCGCAGTTCACGTACGTTACCCGGGTACATATATCCAAGCAGGGTCTCAATAACATCCGGCGGAATCGGTACAAACCGATCCCCATCCTCGATGTTGACAAGAAAATGCTCAGCCAGTGCCGGAATATCATCCGCTCGCTCGCGCAGGGCAGGGATATGAACCGGGAAGGCGGATAGTCGGTAATAAAGATCCTGGCGGAAGGTTCCCTGCTCTGACATCTCCTTTAAATTTTTATTGGTCGCAGCAAGCACACGCACGTTTACCCGGATGTAATCAGTACCGCCGAGGCGCCGGAAACTACCGGTTTCGAGCACCCGCAAGAGTTTGGTCTGCAGGGCCAGTGGGAGTTCACCAATCTCATCAATAAAAAGCGTGCCACCATCCGCCACCTCGAACAGACCTTTTTTACGATTATTAGCACCGGTAAAGGCGCCTTTCTCGTGACCGAAAAGCTCACTCTCGATCAGGTTCTCGCCAAGTGTGCTGCAATCGACAATAACAAAAGGCATCCCGGCACGCGTAGAATAATGATGAAGATACTGGGCGACACGCTCTTTGCCGACGCCGCTTTCCCCCAGCAACAGGACACTGGTCTGAGTAGGTGCGACACGCTGCAGCAGACCGGCCAAACGCAACATAGGTCGGGAACGGCCAATGAGCATAGACTCATTACCCGGCTTGCTCACCGGATAAATATACTCACCCACATATAGCACTTGTCCATCGCCACCGAACAGCGGATTGGAGTGTAATTGCACATGCTCCTCGCCCCCGTGACGATCATAATGAATGTGCAGCACCTGAGAGGCCTGACCTGTCTCAAAAACGGTTTCCAACGGGCAGTGCTCACCATGCTGGCTACATGGCGTATCGACATGATGGGATACTTCATAGCAAAAACGACCAACGACCTCTTCAGATCGGTTATAGCCATAATGCTTCAGGTAGTTGCGGTTGGCTGCGATGATCCTGAAGTCACGATCAATGACCACGAACGGATCAGGCAGAATATCGATTATCTGTTCACAAGATGGTTTTGATTTGTCACTTTCCGACATTGCCATTCCCCCCTCAACAACAAATTACGTTTTTTTTATTATCGTCATGACATTCCCTGACATAATGACAGAGGTGTCAGTTTACGTCAAAAGCTTCTTCATATTTCAGGCATAAAAAAACCGGTGAGCCTGCGATGACCCACCGGTTAGCGTAGTGCTATGTTGACTATTTCAGCTTCATGATACCCAGTGCTTTGAGGATGTACTTCTCGTAGATCGGCTCGTTGGAACCTTTCTTCATCTTACTGATGAAATACTTTTCAAAGGCTACCTTTGCCATGTGCACCCATTTTCCCTTTTTCATCCATGAAACATTGCGTGGCGGTATCTGCGGCATTGCCACAAACGCAGCCCCTGTATCACCCATATCGGCCAGACAAATGGCGTTCCAGGTCGCTTTCTGATCAGCCGGTTTGCCCTCGATATCGTTAGCGATATTGTGAGCTGTGGCCAATACCATGGACTCAATCATATAACCGGTCTTCGGCGTTCCGGTTGGCACCGGGGTAGCCTCAACCGGCGGAATGGCGATACCCACGCCAATACCATAGATGTTCTTCCATTTGGGGTTCTGCTGAAAATCATTGACCTTGACGAAACCACGGGGATTGACCAGATCCTCACCCACGGCATTGACCGCATCAACACCTTTGAATGCGGGGAGCATCATGGAGTATTTGAATTCGAGCTCGTGAGTCTTATGAACTTCACCTTTGTCGTTCAACTCCTCAACCGTCATCTTACCCGGCTCAACTTTGGTGATCCTGGCATTACAGATCCATTTGATGTGACGGTCGCGCAGCTCAGATTCGAGCATGCCCTTGGAGTCACCAACACCACCCAGACCCAGATGGCCGATATAGGGCTCAGAGGTCACGAATGTCATCGGTACCTTGTCTCGCATCTTGCGTTTACGCAGATCGGTATCCATGATGAAGGCAAACTCATAGGCAGGACCGAAGCAAGAGGCCATCTGCGCCGCCCCGACGACAATATGACCCGGGTCTTCGACAAACTGCTGCCACTTCTCATACGCCTCTTCGGCATGGTCGGTGGTGCAGACGGATACCGTGTTGCCTGCGGCAGGGCCCATCCCCTCGATCTCTTCGAAAGCGAGCTTGGGGCCGGTAGCTAGGATCAGGTAGTCATACTTGACAGTGCTGCCATCCGCCAGAACGACAGTGTTCTCGTCCGGCTTGATCTCGGTCGCTGCCTTGGAAATAAAGTTGATGCCCTTGCGCTTAAGGTAGGGCTCCAACGGAAAGGAGATGTCCTGTCGCTTGCGCCAACCCACGGCAACCCACGGATTGGATGGTACGAAGGTAAAATCTTCCTTATCAGAAATCACAGTGATCTCATGCTCACGACCCAACACATCTCTCGTGTCGTACGCAGCGGGCAAGCCTCCGGTGCTGGCGCCAATAATAACGACGTGTGCCATAACAATGACTCCTCAGTCTTTGGTTATCGTTTTTCAGCCTTAAGCTGTACTTACTTCCAAGCAATTACCTTGCCACTTTTTAGGTTCTTTTCAATTTGTTACGGCGTTATTATGACGCCTCAACTCCAACAATAGCATCTGTCGCCGACAGAATGTCACAAGATGTCTAAAGATATTGGTGTCACATGAACCCGGTCTCTGACTAACCCTGTGCCATTTTTTCCCTAGGGACTCCAGAGTCATCACATCTTTTCGCACAATCGCCTTATGTATTGCTGGAACATCAAGCCAGCCGTTCAAAACGGACAACACTTTAGTTATGCATTCTCCATCAGGATCTGACAGCGCTTTATTCAACCTTGGCGTGCGCCTACAATAAGCGCCCTGCCGATAATCAACCGCAATCCCCCGGACCAAGCCATGACAAGCCAGTATCACTCTCCCCTTCAGCCCATCCTCCACACCACACCCGGAGAACGTCTGCGCTGGGGGAGACTTTACGGCAGCAGTTTTGGCCTGGTGATCAGCCAGGCGGCACGCCGCCACTCAGGGATGCTGCTGGTCGTGACGCCTGATACCCCTTCAGCAACCCGTCTTGAGGATGAGTTACGCTTTTACAACCGCGGCAATAATGGAGTCCAGGTCCTTGGTTTCCCGGACTGGGAAACCCTGCCCTATGACACATTTTCACCCTATCAGGACATCATCTCGGAACGCCTTTCCACCCTTAATCGGCTGCCACAACTTGATCGCGGTATCCTGGTTCTGCCGATCTCCACTCTGATGCACCGCATCGCCCCACGGGAGTACATCGAAGGAAACAGTCTGATATTGGATATCGGAGACAAACTCCCGCTGGAGACAATGCGTCGGCGACTGGAAAACAGCGGCTACCGCTGTGTCTCACAGGTAATCGAACATGGCGAATTTGCCGTGCGAGGCAGCCTGCTTGATCTTTTCCCCATGGGCAGCAGCCAACCCTTCCGCATCGAACTGTTCGATGACGAGGTGGAGAGCATCCGCACCTTTGACCCGGAAAGTCAGCGCTCTGAAGACAAGGTCGAACAGATCCGGCTGCTGCCGGCCCGGGAGTTTCCCCTGCATGAGGCGGCGATCAAGCGCTTTCGCGAGACCTATCGGGCACAGTTCGAAGGTGATCCCCAAAAGAGCATCATCTACAGGGATGTGAGCAACGCCCTGGCTCCGGCCGGGATCGAATATTACCTGACGCTGTTCTTCGAGCAGAGCGCCACCCTTTTCGACTATCTGCCGCAACATACCCTGTTGTTCACCATCGAGGGCATAGAAGAGGCGGCCGAGGCCTTTTATACGGAATGCCAGGAACGCTTCCAACTGGCCCAGTACCACACTGACCACCCCCCTCTACCGCCAAAGCGGGTGTTCCTTGATGTCCCCGAATTATTTGCCCGGTTCAAGACCTTTCCCCGCCACGTAATGCAACACTTTGAGCTTCCGGGAACCCGGGACGGCGTCAATTTCGCTACGGAAAAGCCGCCTTCACTGACACTCGACGCCCGCGCTGCAGATCCCTCGGCAACTCTGCGTCAATTCAGTGAAAACTTCCATGGACGCGTCTTGTTCGCTGCCGAATCGGCGGGACGACGAGAGGGTCTACTACAAACTCTGCGCGGTATCGACATCCATCCTACAACGGTCGATCACTGGCAGGATTTTCTCAGCAGTGACGCCAGTACCGCGATCACGATAGCCCCGCTCGAACAGGGCCTGTTGCTCAGTGAGCCTTCAGTCGCGGTGATCGCCGAAACGCAGCTCTACGGTGAACAGGTCATGCAGCGCCGGCGCCGGCGCAAGGGCCGCAAGGGGGATCCCGAGGCTGTGGTCCGCAACCTGGCCGAACTGGAGATCGGTGCGGCAGTGGTACATGAGGATCATGGGGTCGGTCGCTACCTCGGCCTGCAAAAGCTCAGCGTCAGCGACACTGAAGCGGAGTTTCTCACCCTGGAATATGCCGGTGGTGACAAGCTCTATGTGCCGGTCGCCTCCCTGCATCTGATCAGCCGCTACACCGGCGGAGCCTCAGAGAACATCCCGTTGCACAGGCTCGGCAGTGGTCAGTGGGAAAAAGCAAAACGGCGCGCCAGTGAAAAGATCCGAGATGTGGCGGCCGAACTGTTGGAAATCTATGCAAAACGCGAGGCCAGGCAAGGGTATAGCTACCCATTCGATAACGCCCAGTATGCCGCTTTCGCCGCATCATTCCCCTTCGAGGAGACCCCTGACCAGCAGGATGCCATCAATGCGGTAGTGGCGGATATGCGCTCACCCAGGCCGATGGATCGCCTGATTTGCGGTGATGTAGGCTTCGGTAAAACCGAGGTGGCGATGCGCGCCGCCTTCCTGGCAGTGATGGGCGGACGTCAGGTCGCGGTCCTCGTACCTACCACCCTGTTGGCCGAACAGCATGCGGAGAATTTTCGTGACCGCTTTGCCGACTGGCCTGTGCGGATCGAATCTCTCTCTCGCTTTCGATCGCCGAAGGAGCAAAAGCAGGTCATTCATGCCCTGGAGGATGGTGCGATAGATATTGTCATCGGTACTCATAAGCTGTTGCAGGAAGGAATACAGTATAAACAGCTTGGGCTGGTTATCATTGACGAGGAACACCGGTTTGGCGTCAGGCAAAAGGATCGTTTCAAGGCACTGCGCGCCGAGGTCGATGTCCTCACCCTGACAGCCACCCCCATCCCCCGCACCCTCAACATGGCAATGGGCGGGATACGCGATCTCTCCATTATCGCTTCACCGCCGGCACGGCGCCTGGCCATCAAGACCTTTGTCCACGAGTGGAATCCGGAACTCATCCGCGAGGCTTGCCAGCGAGAGATCAAACGTGGTGGCCAGGTCTACTTTCTGCACAATGAGGTAGAGAGCATTGATCGGATGGCACGCGAGCTGGAAGAGCTGCTGCCCGAGGCGAGCATTCGTATCGCCCATGGACAGCTGCGCGAGAGGGAACTCGAACGGGTAATGTCGGACTTTTATCACCAGCGCTTCAACCTGTTGGTATGCAGTACCATCATCGAGACCGGTATTGATGTCCCCAGTGCCAACACTATCATTATGAACCGCGCCGATCGCCTTGGCCTGGCTCAACTCTACCAGCTGCGCGGGCGAGTCGGCCGCTCCCATCATCGCGCCTACGCCTACCTACTGGTGCCTTCCAGGCGCAACATGACCCGCGATGCGGTCAAGCGGCTTGAGGCGATCGAAGCTATCGAGGAGCTGGGTACCGGCTTCACCCTGGCAACTCACGATCTGGAGATCCGCGGCGCCGGTGAATTACTGGGTGAGGAGCAGAGCGGGCAGATGCACGAGATCGGTTTCTCTCTCTACTCCGAGCTGCTGGACAGGGCTGTCTCTGCCCTCAGGGAAGGACGTGAGCCGGAACTGGACAAGCCGCTGATGCACGGCACTGAAATTGACCTTGGCGTGCCGGCTTTGATCCCCGACGACTACCTGCCGGATGTGCACAGCCGCCTGCAGCTCTATAAACGCATCGCCAACGCCACTACAGTCGACGAGCTCGATGAGCTACAGGTAGAGATGATCGACCGCTTCGGGCTTCTGCCGCAGGCAGCAAAAAATCTGTTTCTGGTCACCGAATTGAAGCTCAAAGCTACCCCTCTTGGTATCACCAAAATCGAACTTGGCGCACAGGGTGGACGGCTCAGCTTTGCCCCTGAGCCGAACATCGAACCGATGAAAATCATTGAACTTATCCAGACCCGTCCACAAGAATACAAACTTGATGGACAGGAGAGGCTGAAGATCATCGCATCACTGGCTGACCTTGACGACCGGCACGACCTGATCGAAAAGCTTCTCAAACAATTCGCTGGCTGATGTTTAAGAGAGATCATGATAATATTAAACAATATCACCCCTTTTGTGTGATGGATGGCATAGAATTTGCCAATCAAGTAAGTTATAAACAACTATCACACGATGTAATATTAGGGCCAGTTTACCCTGATAGCCGTTGCTAGAATGACAGATTCGTCATGACCAACATAACAACAACTGCCAGGGGGAGAGTATGCACAAACTGAAAGACCATCTCAGTAAAATGCTTGCCACGATGACATTACTGCTCACTTTGTTATCCTTCAGTGAAATCTCCATGGCAAACAGTTACCTGCAGGAGCTGGAAAATGAGGCCGCCGCCACCGCCAGTCACGAACAGGCAGACACCGCTGACAAGCCTGACTGGGAACAGCAGCAGACCGGTGCCACTGACAACATCGCCCCGGGCCTCATCCGGGCGCACTTCGAAGAAGCGCTCAAGAGCCAGTTCTACGGAAGCTACCTTTTCTATTCCTCTCTGAACGAAGAAAAGCAACGGCATGTCTATCAGGAATACTTGAGAAACAACGACATCGAGCACCTGCGTGAAACGATCAAGAGCCAGATGACCAACTAAACCGGATTATCCATTCAAGTCATGTATGACCCAGGCCGGCCTCTTTTTCCACAAGCTTTGAGTGTCAAGCCAAATCAATGTGCCGGTCCGGGAAAACTGCGAATTGATGAAATACCTTCATTAACACCTGCCACCCAGAAGTCACCGAAGGAAATACAATCTATGAGAATCTCCGCATCAATCCCGGCCATAGTATTAAGCATCCTGACCGTGTTATCGATGCCTGCTCACGTGGCGGCTGTAGAGGTCAAGCTTACGCCTGAAAAAGACTCTCTTGAAATTCAATATCAAGGAAAAATGGTGCGCATCGAACGCCATCAGGACCAGAACCATCTGCTGGATGAGGCGTGGGCTAAAACATCTCGTAAATGTCCCCCCTTCTGCCCTCAGCCGCTGACTGCCGCCCCGGGCGTAATAACCGTAGGAGAAGTTGAAATTTTCGACTTCATGGAAAACAAACTCAAGAAAGGAACAGGCCTGCTCATCGACTCTCGCCTTCCCTCCTGGCACCTGAAAGGCACCATCCCTGGCTCCATTAATATCCCCTTTACCGAGTTCGAACGCAAACCGAGCGACCCTGAACTGGATAAGGTGATGAAACTGATCGGTGCCAAGCGACGCAGTGATGTCGGTTTTGTCGATCATGCCTGGGACAAGACACTGAAGAGCGTCGGCGTAAATACCCAGCGTAGTGGATTCTGGGACTACAGTGAATCACCGGACCTTCTGCTATGGTGCAACGGCCCTTGGTGTGGCCAGTCACCCCATGCCATCCACGGCTTACTCGAACTGGGCTTTCCCCCCGAGAAAATCTTTTATTATCGCGGCGGCATGCAGATGTGGGAATTGCTCGGCCTGACCGTCATCGCCCCCGAAGCGAAATAACCTGCCAAACTCAAACGGGAAAATCAACGCTTGATTACAGTATTAAGCGTTTCCCGTATCAGGTGGGAGCACAGTCATTCTTGGCGATTTTTGCTGTGAGGCCTCGACTCCCACTTTTTCCAACTACTCAAGATCAGCGCTAACGCCATCATCTCAACATCATCACTCGCCCATCTCATGCGAGACTCTGGCGATTTCAGCCGTCCATAGGTGTTCGCGCCTGGCGGAATCGGATTTCGATCAATTACATGAAAGGGCACAGGTAATCAATATGCCATTGAGGGCGCTTGCTATACCTGAGATGATACTCTGTGCGTGCCCCTTAAGCCTCCTGGGCCGAACGCACTGCAGACATAGATGAACTACCGGCGAGGCAGGTGCCGATTCCACAAACTACCGGCACGAACCTCGCATTCACCTCGAAATAAAAGATAAGAGCATAAGTTCCAGCCTTCGCTTCCATTTTAGGCAGTGGTCCGATAGGACCTTCACCGACACGCTTGCCGCACTATTCGTAATTTTTTCGGTTACGCCGACCACCCGGGCTTTTCTTTTGTGTAATAACACCTTTGATCGCCTCAGGTCCATCCAGCTTCTCACTCACATAGCGAGGATTGAGCGGCATCAGGTACATACAATCATTGACTACACGTAGCTGACGAAAAATGTATTCGCCGTTGTGAAAGGCAATGACGTAGGAGCCGTCGCGGTAATGACTACCAGGCTCGATGACCACCACATCACCTTCATTGAACTCAGGCTCCATGCTGTCGCCCAACACCATTAATACGTATGGCTCTTTATCTTCACAGCCAGGACTACTCGGCTGCTCATCCGAGCCCTGTTTCAGTTTGTCGACCGGGATATATGTTTCCACGTTGCCTTACCCACTTTGAATCAAAAGAAAGTGAACCTATATCTTACCAGCACAGCTATTCAAGTTTTGAGCTCAACACCCATAGCCAGTAAAATTGACGTTTCCTGCTAACTGCGCGATCACCTCACGACAAGAAGGTTAATCAATCCATGAAACATTTCACCGATCTCATCGCCGAAGCCCTTCCGGATGTGGAAGAGATCTTCCCTTGGGACCTTGAGGAAAAACTCCAGGAAAACCCGGAACTTACTCTATTAGATGTGCGCGAACCCGCTGAATTCGATGCTCTGCATATCCAGCACTCGCTCAATGTCCCCCGCGGTATCCTCGAATCAGCCTGTGACTGGGACTATGACGAGACCGAACCGACGCTGGCCGGTGGCCGCGACAAGGAGATCATCGTGATCTGCCGCTCGGGTAACCGTAGCGTGCTTGCTGCACAGACCATGCAGCGCATGGGCTTCAAGCATGTCGCCTCGCTCAAGACCGGCATCCGTGGCTGGAACGATTTCGAGCAGCCGCTATACAACAGTAATGACGAGCAGGTCGATATCGACGACGCTGACGAAATGCTCGCCAGCAAACTACGCCCTGAACAGCACCGCCCTGCCGATTAATACCAGGCTTCTCGCAGAGACGCAAAAAAGCTAACAAACAATCCTTGTCTCTTGGCGACTCTGCGAGAGCGTTAACAAAGGTCCAGCTAGTGTTCCCCTTTTTCGATCATCATCTCTGAACGGAACCAGCTCAGCTTATCGTGCAACTTGACCACATTGCCGACGATGATCAGTGTCGGTGGCTTTATCTCCTCACTCTCAATCATCGACGGCATAGTACCCAAGGTTCCGGTAAAAACACGCTGTCGAGGCGTTGTTGCCTGCTGCACCAGAGCAATAGGCAGATCGGCAGGCAAACCATTCTCCATCAGCTTCTCGCAAATCACGGGCAGCCCTTTCAATCCCATATAGAAAACAATTGTCTGGTTCGGTTGCGCCAGCCCCTTCCAGTTGAGATCCATTGAGCCATCCTTCAGATGGCCGGTAACGAAAACCACCGATTGCGAGTAATCACGATGGGTCAAAGGGATCCCAGCGTAAGCGGAACTGCCGAGCGCCGCAGTGATACCGGGAACCACCTGGAAATTGACACCATTCGCCGTCAGGGTCTCGATCTCCTCTCCCCCACGACCGAAGACGAAAGGATCCCCCCCTTTAAGACGGCAAACCCGCTTGCCCTGCTTGGCCAGATCCACCAACAACTGGTTTATCTGATCCTGAGGCACGGAGTGATTATCGCGCTCCTTGCCCACGTAGATGCGGTCGGCATCACGTCGGGTGAGGTCAAGCACCTCTTTGGAGATAAGGCGGTCGTGGACAATGACATCTGCCTGCTGCATCAGGCGCAATGCACGGAAAGTCAGCAAATCCGGGTCACCGGGGCCACCACCGATGAGATAGACCTCTCCGGCATCCTTCTCGATCCCCTCACTGACGGCTTTATCGAGTTCCGCACGGGCCTCCTCATCCTTACCGGAAAAGACCAGCTCGGCAATTTTACCCTGCAGCACCTCTTCCCAGAAATTACGGCGCGCATTGACGTGAGTAAAACGAGCCTTAACCTTATCACGAAAGCTCTCAACCAGACTGGCGAGACGACCGTAGGCTGACGGAATGGCCGCTTCCAGTCGGGCACGCAGCAGACGGGCCAGCACCGGAGAAGAACCACCGGTGGAAACGGCGATCTGCACCGGAGAACGGTCAATAATGGAGGGAACGATAAAGCTGCACAACTCAGGGTTATCTACAACATTGACCGGCAAATGACCAGCCTTGGCCAGCTCCGAGACCTGCCGGTTAACCTCCGTATCATCGGTCGCCGCAATGACCAGTGTCATTCCGTCGAGGTCGGCAGGCTCAAAGGAGCCTTGGCGGAAATCGATCCTGCCATCGCCTGCCTGTTCCTTAAGGCTGGCGGTCAGTTCAGGGCTAACCAGACGCACCCTGGCGCCGGCCTCTTGCAGTAAGGCGGCTTTACGTTCAGCCACCTCGCCTCCACCAACGACCAGGCATGGCCGGCCGCGAAGATTCATGAAAATCGGTAAAAAATCCATCAGTCTCATACACTCACTGAAAACGCCTGGTAGGCGCAAGGGTCATATAGTTTACCCGTTTCATCGCCGGCAACCTAGTCACGGCGGGCCGACAAACCACAATGCGAGGTCAATTGCAGCCATATATGGGGCCATCTTCAGTGGAAACAAAGAGAATGAGACACAAATACAATCTCATAGACCAAAAGTACTGCTATTATGAGCCGGCTCAACAGACCGTATCTGGTTTGTTGTTTGTCAGATAAACAGTATTTAACGGAACATCTGACAGGTAGCTATTACACAAAAAAAAGAAATTAAAGGGAGAACTATGAACAGCTTAAAAAGAATACCACTGGTTGTCTTACTCCTGCTCGCGGGTGCTTCAGTGAATGCAAATGAGGAGTTTCCCGGCAGGACGCTATTTCCCACGCTTCCGACGATCGAGCTCGAAGACCTCTACAACCAACGAAATGAGATGTTAATCGTCGATGTACGCAGCAGCTATGAATACGACACGCTGCACATTAAGAACGCTCGCCACCTGGCACTTGATGACCGCAACTTCATCACCACCTTGAAGCAGTGGCGGAAGAGCGATCCACGCCCTCTGGCATTCTACTGTAACGGGCACACCTGCAAGAAATCCTACAAGGCCACTCACAAGGCGATAAAGGAGCATATCGACAAAGTGTATGCCTATGATGCAGGGATATTCACCTGGACCAAGGCCTATCCGGCTGACGCCGTTTTGCTGGGCAGGAGTCCAGTCAATCCATCGCAGTTGATCAGCAAGGAGAGCCTCGAAGCTCACATGCTGGCGCCGGAATCCTTCGGTCAACGTGTCGGTGACAATACCATCGTGCTCGACATCCGCGATACCATCCAGAAGAACGCGATCAATCTGTTCCCTATGCGCCAGCACTCTGTGCCGCTGGACAATGCCAAGCTGAAGACCTACATAGACAAAGCCAAGAACGAGAACAAGACCCTGCTGTTTTACGATGCCGTGGGCAAGCAGGTGCGTTGGCTGCAGTACTACCTGGAGGAGCAGAAAGTAAAGCACTACTACTTCATGAAAGGCGGTGCAAAGGCCTTCCTGAACTATTGAGCGGTACCAACGCAATAAGGCTCCTCGGTAGAATTTAAGAGCTCCTTGAGATCTATTCTCACGGAGCGAGAGGAGCCTGCATTTTTCTTCGCGCACTTTACGTCTTGGCGAAAATCAGGAGGTGTGGGTACTATCCCCCACACACAAAACCATTCAATATCTCCGGGTTTTACCTCGATTAAATTCGCCTACTTCGTCTACTTGATGCTCCGCATGAAAATATGCCTGGTTAACCCCAATACTGTTCAGCGAAGCTGACCGGTATTGGGGTAACTCCTCGAAAAGTGCTATTCAGCCCCTCTTGCGAAAAATATTTGCCGAGTAGACCCGGCCCCGGAAATTGGATCGAAGCCTGCCCCCGTCATAAACCCGGCTCCAGGCGAGTGATGCCCGCCATATAGGGATGCAGTGCGTGAGGAACCGTCACCGAGCCGTCTTCCTGCTGATAGTTCTCGAGTATCGCAACCAGAGTACGGCCAACGGCAAGTCCCGAGCCATTGACGGTATGCACCAGTTCCGGTTTGCGGGTTTCCGGGTTGCGCCAGCGCGCTTGCATCCGTCGCGACTGGAAGTCACGGAAGTTTGAACAGGAGGAGATCTCCCGATACTTACCCTGCCCCGGCAACCACACCTCCAGATCGTAGGTCTTGCAGGAGGAGAAACCGATATCCCCGGCACACAGGTTCATCACCCGGTAAGGCAGTTCCAGGCGTTGAAGCACAGCTTCGGCGTTCGCCGTCAACGCCTCAAGCGCTTCAAAAGACTTCTCAGGGTGGACGATCTGGACCAGTTCCACCTTTTCAAACTGGTGCTGGCGAATCATACCGCGAGTGTCCTTACCGTAAGAACCGGCTTCGCTACGGAAACAAGGGGTATGGGCAACGAATTTTAAAGGCAACTGCTGGGCATCAACGATCTCGTCCCGCACCATATTGGTCACGGGGACCTCCGCAGTAGGGATCAGGAAATAGTTCTGCTCGCCACTCAAGACAAAAAGATCCTCACCAAACTTCGGCAGTTGCCCGGTTCCACGCAGGGAATCCGCGTTGACCAAATACGGAACATAGGTTTCGCGGTAACCATGCTCAGTGGTGTGCAGATCAAGCATAAATTGGATCAATGCACGGTGAAGACGTGCCACCTGACCGGTCATGACTGCAAAACGAGAACCGGTGAGTTTAGTCGCCGTATCGAAATCGAGACCACCGAGCCGCTGTCCCACATCGACATGGTCCTGAGCTTCGAAGTCAAACTCGCGCGGAGTACCCCAGCGGCGTACCTCAACGTTCTCCTCCTCGTCCTTGCCATCAGGCACACTCACATCGGGGATATTCGGCACCCCCAACAGGATGCCGTTCAATTCATCCTGCAGCTCAGAAAGACGCTCCTCGGCCTGCTTGAGCTTATCGCCGAGATCGGCCACAGCATCGAGTAAAGGCTGAATATCCTCACCCTTGGCCTTGGCCTGACCGATCGCCTTGGAGCGTTGGTTGCGCTCGTTTTGCAGCTCCTGGGTTTGCACCTGCAGCACCTTACGCTCACTCTCCAGCCGCTCAATTACTTCAACATCCAGTACAAAACCACGACGTGCCAGTTGGGCAGCGGTGTTGTCGAGATCGCCGCGAAACAGACGGGGGTCTAACATAGTGTTCTTTTCCTTATCATACTATTCAAACGTTATTCGTATTCATTAACAAAGCCCGACCAACTCAACATATGGCCCGGTTTCATTATCTTACCGATGTGTTCCATGATGTTGCTCACTTTCTCCGGGATATCGAAGAACTCAATCACCAGTGGCAGTTCCATCCCCAGATCGATGAACTTACTGCTGTGTATCTCACCGGAATCACCAAAGCCGGCGATCCCCCTGAACACACTCACCCCTTTCACCTTCTCATCATCGTGCAGTGTTTTCAGCAGCGTCTCCAGGTGAGCCTCTCCTTCATTGAAATAGAGCCGTACCACCATCACCTCGGTCTGCTTCATAATTGCCTCCCGGCGACCATTCCCAGCCAAGCGGCCATAACACAGAGTACAACGCTCACGACCATATTCAACAGTGCTTTGGACAATGCTCCGCCCTCTAATAGATTGATCGTCTCAATCGAAAAGGTAGAGAAGGTGGTAAAGGCCCCAAGAAAACCCACCATTACCAGCGCTCTCCATTCCGGCCCAAGGGTCGAGCGTTCCACCAGCCAGACGTAGCAGAAGCCCATCGCCAGCGATCCAACCAGATTAACGGCCAGTGTGCCATAGGGAAACGCCCGCCCCAACAGGCTATACACCCAGCTCGAACTCCAGAAGCGTAGCAGTGCGCCCAGTGCGCCGCCGGCAGCAATAGCAAGAGCCTGTCCCATCACAAATGAATCGGCGTTATTTTCATGATCATATTCTACCTGAGTTATCGGCGTCTTTGTCTCCCATAGTGTTGCAATAGTTGTGATCCAGGTCATCGGCATTCCCCTGGAAAATCTGGTATAAATCGTCTCTGTTACCATAAAGGAAAGCGCCGGAAGTGGAATCCAGCGCAACACAACAATGACAACAGCAGAACTCACCAAAGCGTTAGCAGAACGACTTGGGGTAAACCAGCGACGGGCGCGAATGCTCCTGGACGCCTATGTGGGTGCCATCAAGCACCATCTGGACAAGAAGAATTCCGTGGTATTACTCAATTTCGGCACCTTCAGCATCAAGGAAGTGGCCGAAAAGCGCTCTTATATCCCGGCAAAGAAGTCACTTTGCCTCATCCCTGAGCACTCGAAACTCTCGTTCAAGGCATCCAAAAAGCTTCGGGATGAGGTCAGTAAGAGAACACCGGATGAGTAAAGTTTTCGGCCAGGCGCTACTCGACGATATGGTGCGCAGCCAGTCGCTTCCGATGCCACTGGTCAAGGACGCCGCCAAAGAGATCCTCGCCGTGATCCGTGAGGGGCTGATACAGGATGGCGTAGTCAAAGTCAGCAACTTCGGCACCTTTCGCCTTAAACCGGTGAGTGCGCGTCAAGGTATCAACCCACGAACCGGGGAAGCCATCACGATACCCGCCCAGCAAAGAGTCATCTTTTCCCCATGCAAAGCGTTGCGCGATTTGATCCAGCCGGTATATCGGCCCCCTATACCGCTTGATCCTGAACAGAGCTCCCCGGAAAGAACACTCAGTGGTGCCGCCGTCGCCTCCATGACACCGCGGCATACGGCACGAAAAATCACTGACGAACCACCACCCAGCGCGACGAAAAAAACCAGTGAAGAACAGACATCCATTCCGCTTGCGCCATCCCACAGCATACATCCAACTGTCCCAACAGTGGTCGATACGCCACAGGAAGCTACTGAGAAGCCACGCCCGGAGGTTGTTCAGTCCCCCACCCGACTTTCGTTATCGGATAATGAGAATGCACAAAAACCGGAACCTACATTAGGACGCTGCTGCGAAGAGGATGAGGTAATCGAGCTACGTGTCGTGACCATAGAGTCGCAACAACAAGAGAAGGAAGAGACAAGTGAGATTCATGTCAAGCCTTTTGACTCACGGCAACATAATAAGAAAGAAGAGGTAAACGAGGTGCATCTCGAGCCCATCGTGGCTCCATTACACAATGGGAGAATAACTGAATTTCCAATGCGGCCTGAGAACCGTAGCCACGCCGAATCAGAGACCTTCCCGCAGGACGGTAATCCGATCACTGGAGATACGCGAGCTTCATCGCACAGGTATTACATTGCCGGTGCGGCGACGGTTTTGCTCATTGCCTTAATTAGTGCCGGACTGCTAATTGAATCGGAAACGGATATTAACAACACCCCTCCAGCCACGGTCGCGATTGAAAGCCCCTCCCCTGCAATGGCCCTCTCCCGGTCTGAACCTGTGCCTGAAATAGTGGCAAATGACCGAGACACGACGGGGGATACACAACCACCCATTGCCGCGACCCCGGTTATCGAGAGCGATTCATCCCTCGCCAAGACAGAAATAGACGATCAGCTACCCACCGGGCAGACTGTTGCGCTTGATACGATGACCGGGAACAATGATAAAAAAATTGCAGGCCTCCCCGTCAAGGAGAGCAGCAAGGTAACAGAGTCCGGATCGCCCGTCGTTACACAGATCTCGAATTATTATTTCACCGAACAGGTACATGTAGTAAGCAACGGCGAAAGCCTTTGGCGCCTGGCGAGACATCATTATCAGGATCCGCTGCTCTGGCCACATATCTACCAAGCCAACATAAGCACCATCGCCAACCCGGACCACCTGCTCCTGGGCGGTACAATTGCCATCCCCACTCTGCAGGGCCCACCGGATCAGCTCAGCAAAGCCGATCGTCGCCATATTGCCGAAGGGTATTATCTCGCCTATCAGCACTACAAAAAAATCGGCCGCCCGGATGCCCTGTTTGCTCTCCTGGAGGCGAAGCGTTATGACAGCCAGGTGGTGGAGGAACATCGCAGCCTGATGCAACTGAGCGGCATCGATGAGATCCAGCTGGCACAACAACAAACCATGCCATTTTAATTGAACCGCTAACCACCACTCCCACTAATCCCGGCGGCTACCCCTCATTCTCCTCCTCATGCTGCCGGTCCAGCTCTCGCAGATGGGCGAGCTTTTCCGCGATTTTCTTCTCCAGCCCACGAGGTACAGGCTGATAATACCGGCGCGGAGTCATCTCTTCAGGGAAATAGGTTTCACCGGCAGCATAAGCCTCGGGTTCGTCGTGAGCATAGCGATACTCCCGCCCGTAGCCCAGTTCCTTCATCAGTTTGGTCGGCGCATTGCGAAGATGCACAGGTACCTCAAACGAGCCACCGCTCCGGGCATCGGCCATAGCGGTATTGAAGGCCGTATACACCGCATTGCTTTTAGGCGCACAAGCCAGGTAAACAAGCGCTTGGGCAATAGTGAGTTCCCCCTCGGGGCTGCCGAGCCGCTCCTGCACATCCCAAGCGTTGAGCGCCAACTGCAAGCCACGAGGATCGGCATTACCAATATCTTCCGAGGCCATGCGTACCACCCTGCGGGCAACGTAGAGTGGATCAACCCCCCCATCAAGCATCCGGGTAAACCAGTAGAGAGTGGCATCAGGATCAGAACCTCGCACCGACTTATGCAGTGCCGAGATCTGATCGTAAAAGGCCTCGCCCCCTTTGTCGAAACGACGCACGCCACCGGCCAAAACCTCATTAAGGATCGCTTCGGTGATCACCTCGCGCTCCTCTATCTTCTCTGCCAGATCGGCGGCGATCTCCAGCAGATTGAGCGCGCGACGGGCATCACCGTCTGCCATCTCGGCGATGCGATGGCGAAGGGGCTCGGGCAATTCGAGTTGGCGCGTACCCAGTCCACGCTCGGTATCCGCCATTGCATGCTGCAGGATGGTATCGATATCCTCGGCCCCCAGGCTCTTGAGCACATAGACCCGGGCACGGGAGAGTAGTGCGTTGTTCAGCTCAAAGGAGGGATTTTCCGTGGTTGCACCGATAAAGGTGAAGGTGCCGTCCTCGATATGCGGTAAAAAGGCATCCTGCTGCGACTTGTTGAAACGGTGCACCTCGTCAACAAAAAGCACGGTCCCGCGCCCCATCTGGCGCGCCTGTTTGGCCTGTTCCACCGCAGCGCGGATCTCCTTGACCCCGGAGAGAACCGCGGAAAGGGCAAGAAACTGTGCCTCGCCATGCTGGGCGATCATCCGCGCCAGGGTGGTTTTGCCGGTGCCGGGAGGCCCCCAAAAGATCATAGAATGGAGATGACTGCTTTCGATGGCCAAGCGTAATGGTTTGCCCTCGCCTAGCAGATGCTGCTGGCCGAAAAACTCATCCAAAGAGCGTGGCCGCATGCGATCGGCCAGTGGTCGCAGAACCGCAGAGTGCTCATCCTGGTACGAAGCAAAAAGATCAGACACTACTGCTCGCCAATCACATCCACACCGGGCGGCGGTTGAAAACGAAATTTGTCATCGGAAATTTTCTGATTGCGCACCACTGTTTCAAAAAAAAGCCGTGTGGTCTGGCCGAAGCCATCAACCATCTCCATTGCCCTTAA
>JBFEYJ010000019.1:0-25798 GCA_041562215.1 Thiohalomonadaceae bacterium
ACTCTTGGGACCAAGTGGGAGTTTTGATTTTAGTTGGGAACTGGAAAAAACTGTGGCGGTAAATAAGGTTTGTGCAAAATTAGATTATGCATGGCACTGCCGTTAGGAAATAAGAAAAGGGAGGCCTTCGAGGCTTCCCTTCTTTTTACTTATCACGATGACTCCAGGCCTCTGTTCCCCTTGTTGCAGGATGAAGATGGACCCATGGGTGTTGCCGTGCAACACTGATTCAGCCTCTCCTGTCAAATGGCAATCACATCGTCAATCGCTCATGGTACCCATGTGTGCCGTGCTATTTGGAAAAGTGGTCTTCATTGATGGGTTGGTTTTAGAGTGTTACCGGACACCTGACGTATTACGCTGACGTATCGGTTTCCACTCTGATGCCCTCTGTGTCTTCTGTCCTGAAATGCTATTTTCCCCTGGATAACGCTTCTTCCAGCCTGTCGCAAATTATCTTGATCGCCTTGATTCTTGCATAACGCTTGTCGTTGCCTTCGATCAAGTTCCATGGGGCGTATTCGGTGCTTGTGCGCTCAACCATGTCGTTGACGGCGAGTTCGTAGTCGCTCCATTTTTCACGATTACGATAGTCCTCATCACTAATCTTGTACTGTTTGTAGCTGACTTTTTCTCGTTCCCTGAAGCGTCGTAGTTGTTCGTCTTTGTCGATGTGTAGCCAGAATTTCAGCAGCACGATACCGTGGTCAGTGAGTTGTTCTTCGAAATCGTTGATCTCTGTGTAGGCGCGCATCCATGCTTCGGTGCCGGCATAGCCTTCGACCCGTTCGACCAGCACGCGACCATACCAGCTGCGGTCGTAAACGGTGATCTTCCCGGCGCGGGGAATGTGACGCCAGAACCGCCATAGATAATGGTGGGCGCGCTCTTCGTCGGTGGGAGCGGCTGTAGGGATAATTCGATAGTGGCGAGCATCGAGGGCAGGGACGATGCGGCGGATAAGGCCGCCTTTGCCGGCGGCATCCCAGCCCTCCAGCACGATAACGCTTGAGATCTTTTGTTTGAGGGCAGTGCGTGCAAGGGCATTAAGGCGGGATTGGGAGATTTCCAGTTCATTTCGGTATCGCTTCTTGCTTAGCGACTTGTCCATTTCAAGATGGCCGAGGAGGGTCTGTGGCCGGGTTAACACCGGTAGCAAGTTGCGGTTGGCCGGTGGGGCGTTGAGTATCGGTTGTCGGCCATCTTCCATTCTGGCAGTAATGCGTTCGAGGATGTGTTGACCAACGGTGATGCTGCGGTAGTGAGAGTCGCTCCCTTCGACGATGATCCATGGGACCTCACCGGTACTTGTTTGGCGGAGGGTCCGCTCGGCGATGCTGCGGAAAATGTCGTAGTGTTTGAGGTGTTCTTTGTCCTGTCGGGTGACGCGCCAAGCCGTTCTGGGATCACTCTCGAGTGTTTTGAGGCGCATTTTCTGCGTGCCTTTGGATAGGTGGAGCCAGAATTTGATGATCAGGGCGCCGTCATCCACCAGCTCCTTCTCGAAGGTCTTGATGCGTAGCAGATGCCCATCGAGTTCGGCGTCATTGAAATTGGAAATCGCCCTTTGGGCGATGGGATCGCTGTACCAGGAACCGATGTAGATGCCGATGCTGCCTTTTGGGGGCAAAGCTAGCCAGAAGCGCCAGTACGCAGGACGTTCGCGCTCCTCGTCGCTTATCTCGTCGAAGGCGATGGTGCGCAGGTAGCGGGGATCGAGCCATTCATTCAGCAGATTAACGGTATCACCCTTACCTGCACCGTCAACGCCCGAGACCAACACGATCACCGGAAAGTCTGCGGACTTGAGTGCTTCCTGAACCCGTAGCAGTTCGGTGCGCAATACCGGTACCCGTTTCTCGTATTCCTCTTTCTCCAGTTTTTGTCCCAGTTCAGCGACTTCGAACATGTATGTGAAGCTCCTGTTGAGAGACATTTGATTCGTCTGTGGGTATTTTTAGTATAAGCCTATATGCGAAAGAGCGGTCCGGCAGGTGGAGGGTCACCTCAATGTTCAGGGAGAGGTATTTGGTGAGTTAGCAAAAGCGGATTGTTGTCAGGAGCTTTTCAGCCTGCAGCACGAAGAGGCTCAAGCCCCTCGTGTCGGGTTTATCAGTAGTTTCGACCGATCGGGCTAAAGAGTTGCCTTGGTCGCTTTTTTTTTAATTTGAAGAATTAACGTTTGGCGCGTGGCTGGAAGCTGGTTATGCCCTTGACGACCTCACTATAGGGCAGGGCCTCTACTGTTCCGTAATCCTCGAGTGCGTTGTCCAGCAGACCGTTGATGTCTTCGACGATCTCTGTATCGGGTTGCCCGGGAAGCAACGCCATCTGCAGGCCGAGCATGCCGCCGCATTGCACTTTGAGCGCCTTGCCATGGGGCAGAATAGTTTCGGGATGGGGAAGGTGCAGGGCGAAGATCGCCTTGCTATGCAGGACTTCGAGCACCTCGGCACAGCGCTGGCGGGCACCGGGGGATTTGCAGGCGACGGCTTCGCGTTCGGCGATGAACAGTTTCTGTGCCCGTGAACAGCGGCAACAGCGTCGCAGGATCGCCTTGGCGAAGACACAGGGCGCGTCGTTAACATCCTTGAACGCTTTCTTGAACTCTTTTTCGTCCATTGCCTCTGCCTTTTCGGTTAGTGGCGCTGCTGCATTGCCGCCATCATGCGATCCTTGTACTGCTGCAGGGTGTCGTTATCGAGACGTGCGCTGAGCATGGCCAGTTCTTTCTGTGCGGGTTCGCTGTCGTTCATAATGGCCAGGGTGAGCCACTGGAAGGCGGCCTCGTCATTTTGTGGCACCAGTTCGCCGGCTGAGAGCAGTCTGCCGAGCATATATTGAGCCTTGGGGTGGCCGAGGTTGGCGGCTGTTTCATACCAGGAGAGCATGGCCTGGGTGTTTTGTTCGATGCCGGGTTGGCCACTGCTGTAGATATCGGCCAGCGAGCACATGGCATCAGTATCTCCCTGTTCGGCGGCGGCGCTGTACCATTCGATGGCCTCGCCCAGATTTTGGCTAACACCGTTGCCACCGGCATAGCACCACCCGAGCAGGGTTTGCGCCGCGCTCCAGCCTTGTTTTGCCGACTTGCGCAGCCATTTGGCGGCGAGCTTGCTGTCCTGTTTAATCCCCTTGCCGTTAGCGTAGAGGGCGCCAAGCTTGAACTGGGCCTCGGCGTCCCCCGCGTCGGCGGCCTGCTCAATGGCGGGAAGAGTGGTTTTGTCGAATCGGTGCAGTAGTGTCTGAAGTTGTTCCGCGGTGCTTTGCATGGTTAAGTCGCGTTCTTTTCTGTTGACTGAAGATGGTTGACGCTCTCGAAGTAATATTATTTGGTTCGATCAAGGGAAGTTCAAGACCTGCTGCTGGATGATCCCCTGTTCAGGTCAACCTGACATTGCTGGAGGCAGGGGGCGTGAGGCAGCATTTCCCATTATTTTGTGTGGTGTGATGAGTTTACGCCTGCCCCTGAATAAGCTCGATGGCATCGGCGGCGATCTCGCGCACTTCGGGGTGGTCGTCCTCCAGCCGGATCCGTAGCGCGGGAAGGGCATCTTTGCTGTGGGTGAGACCCAGATAGTGGCAGGCGTCGCTACGTACCCGGTGATCGCCATTGGCGCTGAACCGGACCAGCGCCGGCAGAAGGGTGCGTAGGGTATCGGTGTCTTCCATCGATTCGAGAATGGCTCCGATCCCAAGGCGCACCTGAATCGGTGTGTCCGGAGTGCCAAGCAACGACAGCAGAGCATCGAGGTGTTGTGGTTGACGCTGTAGCAGGGCCTCAGCCTCACTCAGCTCGCCATTGGCCAACAGGTGCTCCAGATAACCGCTCATGCCCCTCGGATCGGCGGCCCGCTCGGCCCACTGACGCAGCTCTTGCGGTGTCTGTGCGCCTGTGAGAACGAATTCGCCCAATTGCAGCCAAGGCACGCTACGTACGCCAAGCTCGGCGGCGCGCGCCTGCTCATCGACCACGCTGAGCACTTTCAGTGAGGTGATCACCCCTTCTGCAAGCAGCTTTTCCAGGGTGGCCTTGACTCCCGGGCAGTGGGGACAGCCTGGGGCGGTAAACAGTAATGCGTGGGGGGCGATTTCCGGCATGGGATTCCTCTCAATGGGGCATTTATGGGCAGGTGCTCACCAGGCAGAAAGGCAGTCTACCTGAAGTCACCGTCATTTTTCAGCGGTTTTCTACGTAACCGCAGGGGGTATTGAGTGATCGGATGTCGGGTCGGGCATGGTATAGCCCGTGGCGTGGCCATTCGAGCGATGGGAGATGGCATTGGACGAGGTCGAGGCCGGGGAAATCCCGCTGAAGTGGGCTTGTCTCGGCAAAAATCGCCCACACTATATTTGCTTTGGGCCGGTTTGGTACACTGTCCCGCCTTGCCCGTTACGGGCACGATACCCGGCCCGTTGGAGAGATCAAATGAGCGATACCGAATTTTCGAAAGAAGAGAACATCCTGGGCGCGGTGAAACGCGTATTGACCGAAGTGATAAAGGACACGGCTACGCAGCCGGGTCTGAAACATCCTCTTTCGGAGAACACCATCAATGGGATGCGTGATTGCCTGCTGTTGATCAGTCAGCGTGAACAGGAACTGGCCGAGACAGCCGGGCGCTCTATGGATATGCGCCCGCGCTTCATCGATGAGCCGCGCGAGCAGGGGGATGTGGTCGTACCGTTAAACAGGATCGGTAAGGCCAAACCCAAGGAATAATCCCCCACAGAGCACGGGCCGTGGCAACCTCTCACCGAGGTGAGAGGCTCCTCGGTTACTTTTTGCCCATGATAATGCCGGGATGAGAAATGGATTTGATGCTGAGGATCAACGTGGATTCCCGGTCCTGCTATCTGTCGATATCTTCCAGTGCCTGATGGTGCGCATCCATTCTGTCTTTCGCCTGGCGTGTTTTAGCCATCATCTCTTCTATTTTTTCAGGCGAATAACCGAAGGTCGCCCTCTCATGGTCAGTCGGCGATGCCCCTTGTTTTTCAGCGACAGTTGCCGGAGCGAGTGCTGGTGAGGCCTTCACTTTGGGCAGGATATTGGCGTCAGGATCCAGTTCCAGAGTTTCATAAGCGACGCCTTGCGGCGGCTCGTTGCCAAACTGCCAGCTCCCTTCTGCGTCCTGCCATTTGTAGGCGGTGACTGTTTGGCCGGGATTGGATCCACCATGTGACGGCAACGGGATCTCAGGCAAAGATATCTCGGGGAAGGTGGGGAGCTTGAGTTGGTTGAGTGACAGCAGTGGTTTGCCATCTGTCATCGGGTAAACAAAGGGAAAAACGGCACTGAACACCAGGAGCAACAGTAGGGTGCGTATGAGCTTTTTGTATAACCGGGACATATTACATCCTTGTCGTGGTGAGTAGTGTGGGGGCAATTCGGGCAGTATACCCGGAAAGTCGGCTTGCGCTGAAGATCGCAATGTGAGGATGTTATACCGATATATTGACGCCTGATGTGTGGCCCGGGAACGACTTGACGGCGTCTCATGGGGGACTCACAAGAGCGGCGCCTACAACCATTGTCTGAACAAGGTTATACTCCGGTTTTGACAGAATAATTATAAGAGAGTCACATCATGTTTATCATGCATCCAAGACTTGAAGCGGATTCTGTAGTGATGGGCGATTTCCCCTTATCGCGTCTGCTGCTGATGAACGACTCCCGTTACCCGTGGTTGATTCTTGTTCCCCGACGCGTGGGTATCTCTGAGATCTATCAACTCGGGGAGAAAGATCAACAACAGCTACAACGTGAGTCCGTTGCCCTTGGTCGAGTCATTATGTCGGTGTTCGGCGGTGACAAACTGAATGTGGCAGCGTTGGGAAATTTGGTGCCGCAGCTACACATCCATCACATTGTGCGCTACCGGGACGATGCCACCTGGCCAGGCCCGGTGTGGGGGGTTGGGATCTCGGTGCCTTATACCGCAGAGCAACTGCTGGGGATCAGGCAAAAACTCCTCGATAGTGGGGTTCTTCCCGGATTGCAGCCGACAGGATGAGGCTTGTCCGACTGTCTGGACACGCTAAACGATTACCGGGTCAAAACCTGATGCATCGGGGACGAACACAACGTCAACGCTCAGGTGGTGCGGGCTGTAGACCGTGGTGCGGAGAAGGATACCTTTACCGTGGACGGTGGCCTGCTCGGTCATCGTGCGGATCTTGGTAATGTCGTCGTAGTTGTCTTCGAGTTCTTCGTATTCCAGTTTCATGGCAAATCTCCCGCGATGGCATTATTCGTCAACTTGCTCGATACCGATTGTAGTCTTTTATGCACGATGATGGCGTCGGGTAGGGTACAACGTCGGTCGATGAGGTCGTCTCCGTCTAGTCACTCATTCCCTGCCCTGAACCGTCAAGTCGCAAAGAAAAACTAGCCGTTTTTGCAGGGCCTGCAAGCTGTGTGCGGAAAGTCGACTATGAGAAAACGGTATCAGGTCAGCCAGCTGATTCAGCGGTTCTGCTCCATCAGCTGGTGCAGCGCCGGAAGCATCCGACGTACGCTGTCATAGCCCTCGGCGATGGCCTCTTCTGCACGGTCGAACTCCAGAAGGCCGAGTTTCCCAAGGCGGGGTGAGAGCAGGAGATCGGGCGGATCACCGGCCATCCGGCTTTTGGTGACACGGTCCTGCATGATATTAATGGCGCTGGCCATCACCTCAAACATCCCGGGGATCGCTTCAGTTTGATTTTTCCCCTTGGGCCAATTTGCCAGACGGGTTTCGAACAGGCCTGAATTGAGTTTTTTCAACACCTGGCTGAACAGATCGCGCTCTTCCGGTTCAACTCCCTTTTTGCGTACCTCTCGGGGCTTGAGGTGGCGACCGATGATGTCGCTGTTGAGGTTGACCGCAATGATAAGATCGGCGCCCATGGCTCGGCAGAGGGAGATGGGCACAGGGTTGGTCAGGCCGCCGTCAACCAGCCAGCGGCCATCTGACTTGAGCGGCGAGAACAAACCGGGCAGAGCGATGGAGGCGCGTACCGCGTCTGGTAGGTGTCCTGTTTGCAGCCATACCTCGCGGCCGCTACTGAGATCGGTGGCTACAGCGGCAAAAGGAATGGGCAGCTCTTCGATATTGATGTTCCTGATTTTGTCCTCGAAGGAGGACATCAAGCTCTCCCCTTCGATAAGCCCGCCGAGCAACTTCACATCGAGCAGGCGCACCACATCCCAGAAACTCAGATCCCGAACCCATTTTTCCAGTATCTCAAGGTGTCCTCCGACGTAAGCGGCGCCCACCAGTGAACCGATGGAACAACCGGTGACAATATCCGGCTTGATTCCTTCTTCCTCCAGGGCGCGGATAACGCCGATGTGTGCCCAGCCACGGGCAGAGCCGCTGCCCAGCGCCAGACCGATTTTGAGTTTTTCCATGTTTCCTCCCACGGCTCAAGTATAGGTGAGCGAGAAGTGGTGAACATACACATGTCGGCAGGATTTGGGTACTATCGCTTGAATGACATTATTCACCGCTTATCGTCGCCTATTCCTGACTTTTTCTCTGTTGCTTGCAGTGGGGCCGCTCGGTCTTTTGCAGGCGGCAACCGAAGAGGATGAGCTTGCCCTGGATGATGCTCCACTGGAGAACCCTCTGCATTATCCGGCCTGGTTTCAGCTCTCTTTTCTGCAGTTGCAGGAGGACCTGCAGGAGGCGCGTGGCTTAGGCAAGCGTGGCCTGATCGTCTATTTCGGCCAGGATTACTGTCCCTATTGCAAGGCACTTGTTGAGGGTAACTTCGGCATGCGGGATATCGAGCAGTACACACAGAAGTACTTTGATGTCGTTGCTATCGACATTCACGGCAACAAGCCGGTCACTAATCTTAATGGCGTGGTGTTGAGCGAGAAGGACTATGCCGCCAGTGAGCGGATCAACTTCACCCCTTCTCTGATTTTTTATACTTTGGAGGGGCGCGAAGTACTACGGCTCCAGGGATATCCTTCGCCATACAGGTTTCGTGCCGCCTTGGAGTATGTGGCCGATGGCCATTACCGTGAAGAGAGCTTCGATGAATACCTGGCGCGCGCGAATCCGCCGCTCGCCTTTGAGATGGACGGGCTGAACCAGGGCGATTTTTTCACCCCGCCACCCTACGTCCTGGATCGCACTTACCTCCCTGGTAAGACACCGCTGCTGGTCTCCTTTGAGCAGGGCAACTGCCACGCTTGTGATGTGTTGCACAGCGCTCCACTGCAGAACCCCGAGATACAGCAATTGCTTACTGCCTTTGAAAGCGTCCAGTTGGATATCGGCGCCGATACGCCAGTGATCACCCCTGCAGGGGTGTACACCAACAGTCGTGACTGGGCCGAAATGCTGGGTCTGTTCTACACCCCGACACTGGTTTTTTTCGATGAGCAGGGTGATGAGATAATCCGGGTTGACTCGGTGGTTGGTTTTTACCGTTTGCGCAAGGTACTGGAGTATGTGTTGAGCGGTTCCTATAAGCGCGGTATTACCCTGCAGCAGTTCCGCCGCAGCAGCGCGGGGAGGAGTGAATGATGGCGAAAACTGATATCCGTGAGCTGCTCAGTGTGATGGCGCGGCTGCGTGACGCACAGACAGGGTGCCCGTGGGACCGAGAGCAGGATTTCAACACTATCGCTCCCTATACGATCGAGGAGGCCTATGAGGTAGCTGATGCAATCAGTCGGGGTGATATGGCTGATCTGCGTGATGAGCTGGGTGATTTGCTGTTCCAGGTGGTATTTCACTCACGTATGGCGGAAGAGGTGGGGGAGTTTTCCTTCGCTGATGTGGTCGAGGGGATACTGGAGAAGATGATCCGTCGCCACCCTCATGTGTTTGGCGGTGAAGAGGTGGCCGATGCTGAGGCTCAGACTCGTGCCTGGGAAGAGCATAAGGCGAAAGAACGTCAGGCGAAAGGGCTGCATCACAGCCTGCTCGATGGTATCACCCTTGGCCTGCCGGCATTGACTCGCGCGCAAAAGCTGCAAAAGCGTGCTGCCCGCGCCGGTTTCGACTGGCCAGATGTCGGTGGTGTTCTCGACAAGATCGCCGAGGAACTCGATGAGGTGCGAGCCGAGATTGATGCCGGCGACCAGGTCGCCCTGCAAGAGGAGATCGGCGACTTGATGTTTGCCTGCGTCAATCTTGCACGCTACGCCGGTGTCGATCCGGAAACCGCGTTGCGTGGCACTAACGAAAAATTCGAACGCCGCTTCCGTTATATCGAAGACTCACTCCGCAAAAAGGCAATGGAGATTGAGCTATGCTCGCTGGAGGAGATGGATCAACTCTGGAATGAGGCGAAGGAAAAAGGGATCTGAGTGTTCGGTGTTAACAAAGAAAAAGAGTGAATCGCACAGTGCGCATAGGGAAGATGGCTGAATTTGAAAAGCACTATTCAGGGCAAAGAACCAAAAAAGTAAGGGCTGAAATTTTTCAGCCCTTACTTTCATTCCGGTCTTCAGTGGTCAGCAAAGCAGTGAACTCAAGCATTGTGCGTGAAGCGCACAACCACCCCTCGCTACTTTCATGCCGTTACTAGCGTAAGGCGTAGAAGAAGCCGTCGGTGCTGCCGAAATAGATTCGGTCTGATTCAAGCACCGGTGAGTTGGTGATTGCGCCCTGAGTGGCAAAGCTCCACGCTAGTGTGCCGGTGCTGGCGTTCACGGCATGCAGTTTCTTGTCATAACCACCGATGTAGACCATGCCGTCGGCGAGGACAGTTGCGCCATTGAGCCAGTCGCGGGTTCGGTATTTCCATTTCGGACGCTGGGTTTTGATATCAATGGCGTAGAGATGACCATCCTGGCTGCCGAAGTAGACGGTTTTGCCATCGATCACCGCTGTGCTGTTGATAGGGCCTGCAGCGCGGTAGCGCCAGGATTGTTGTCCCAGCTTAAGGTCTACGGCATAGAGCCTGCCGTCCTGGCTACCGATGTAGACATGCTCACCGTTTACGACCGGATCAGCGTGTATCTTGCCTGCTGTGGCGAAGCGCCATTGCTCATTGCCACTGTCGGTCTTGACCGCATAGAGGTGTCCGTCATCGGCACCGAAGAATACCAGTCCTTCCGCCGCCGCCGGGGAGGAATAGATGGGCGCATCGGCCATGTATGTCCATCGCTCGCGACCGCTTACGCTGTCTACGGCATAGAGCTCGCCGGCGATATTTCCGATATAGAGGATGCCATCGACAAGGGTTGGTGAGGTGGTGATAGACCCGCCGGTTCGCAGGCTCCAGACCTGCTGCCCGGTGTTGATGTCAACGGCGTAGAGGCTGCCGTCATGGCTGCCGACATAGGCTTTACCGTCGGAAATTGCCGGGGCTCCACCAATCGGTCCACCGGTTTTGAAGCGCCATTTTTCGCTGCCGTTCTTGAGGCTGACGGCAAACAAAAAGCCATTCTGGTTACCGAAGTAGCCGATATCGTCGCTGATGACCGCTGATGTCTTGATTTCGTTCTTGCTGTTGAACTTCCACTGCAGGCTGTTTAACTTGCTGATACCGTCACTGTAAATCCCACTATTGTGGGCATCTGCCCGGTACATGTTGACCTTGGCCGCGCCACAGCCACTGAGGACCAGGGCGCCGAGCACAACCAATGCTGTCTTTCGCATCTTTCTCAACTCCTTATTATTTGCCGCTACCGCCGAGAACCGGAATAGTTGGGCGGGAATACAAGCCGGTAGTGAAATATGCCATAAGGCGTCGTGTTGCACCAACCGGGTGAACACAACTTACATTCCGGTGTGGAGTAACTCATTGATATTCAGGGGCAACCGCAGGTGCATCCTCGGAGCTCGACTGTTATCCCTGCGCGAGCCGAGAGAGGGTCTCATTTCCCTCCACTGCTCAATATACCTAATCGTATCGAACTCAGACGATCTTACCTGATCGAGCTTATTTATATATCATCATGATATATATCTTGACGATATATGTGACATGGATATCATTATCCGATGGATGTGAAAACACTTTGTCTTGGTGTGCTGAGTATGGGTGATGCCAGCGGATACGAGATCCGCAAGGTCTTCGATGAGGCCTTTAGTCACTTTTATGTCGCCGGTTTTGGCTCGATATATCCGGCACTGGCGGAACTGACGCGGGAAGGCTACGCGACCTGTAAAAATATCGAGCAGGAAAAGCGGCCGGCAAAAAACGTTTACCACATGACCGATGCGGGGATGGCAGCCTTTAGAGCCGCGCTTGCCGATACCTATCCAAGCCACAAGGTGCGCTCGGACTTTATGGTGTTGCTGGTCTTCGCCCATCTGCTGACACCTGCACAAGTGCGCTTGGCACTCCAGCAGAGGCTGTCGGATATCGAGGCCAATCTTGCTCATATCGATAGCGGCCTAGGCTGCGGCGACAGCTGCCATACTGAAGGGGCGAAATTTGCTGCCGGTTTTGCTCATGCTGTGTTGCTGGCCGGTAAGGAATACATCGAGCAGTACAAGGATGGATTCCTCAGTACGCTCGAAAATAAGGAAAAGGAATAGTGAAACGCTCATATCTGATTGCCGCCGCCATTGTTGTCGTGGTCACTCTGTGGATGATGCTTGGTCCTGTGAGCAAGGAGGAGTTGTCTTCGCGTGATAGCACGGTGGAAGCGACGTTGCGCACTGAGGTTCAGGTCAAGGTTTTTGAGGCCGATGAGATGCAGCGTGAACTGACTCTCTACGGGCAGACTGAGCCAAATCGTCGGGTGACAGTGCGTGCTGAGGTTGCCGCTCAGGTTAGCGATATCCTGGTTCCGCGCGGCAAGACGGTGCAAAAGGGAGAGCTCCTGCTGCGTTTAAACGAAGATGACCGGCCGCAGCGACTGAATCAGGCCAGGGCGTTGCTTAAACAGCGGGAGCTGGAGTATGAGGGCGCTAAATCCCTCAAGGCCAAAGGGCTTCAGGCGGAGCGCCAGCTCGCCGAAGCACTGACCTTACTGCGAACGGCCCGGGCTGAACTTAAGCGTGCCGAACTTAACCTGCAGAACACCCGGGTAGTCGCCCCCTTTAGCGGAGTCTTGCAGGCAAGATATGTGGAAGTGGGGGATTTTCTTTCAGTAGGCGATCCCCTGGCCGAGGTGGTTGAGCTTGAACCGCTGCTGGTTACCGGTGATGTCTCCGAGCAAGAAGTCGGCGTGCTGGAAAGCGGTATGTCGGGGACGGTGGAGCTGAGCAACGGCAAGCGTCTGGAGGGAACACTCCGCTTTATCGCCGCCAGTGCCGAGACCAGCACCCGCACTTACCGGATCGAGATGGAAGTGGCGAATCCTCCGCCACACCAACGGGGCGGAATGACCGCAACTATCCATATTCCTCGCGGCTCGGTATCGGCGCACAAGGTCTCTCCTGCGCTGTTGTCGCTCGATGATACCGGTGTATTGGGTATCAAGAGCGTCGATGATGAAGGGGTGGTGCAGTTTCATCCGGTGGAAATCCTTAAATCGCAGCGTGACGGACTCTGGCTGGCCGGGCTGCCCGCCAGTGTTCGCCTGATCACTGTCGGCCAGGGCTTTGTGCGGGCCGGTGATCGGGTCGATGTGGTTTTGGCTAACTAGGTCTTTGCCGTGAAAACCTTCATCGATGCCGCCTTTAGCCGCGCCCGAACAGTGCTTGCCGTTTTGGTGCTGCTGCTGATTAGCGGCGCCATCTCCTACGTGACGATTCCCAAGGAGGCGGAGCCGGATGTTGCGATCCCGATCATCTATGTTTCCATGAGCCATGAGGGGATCTCGCCGGAGGATGCCGAGCGCCTGCTGGTGAGGCCGATGGAAAAGGAGTTGCAGACCATCGAAGGGGTCAAGGAGATGCGCTCCACCGCCGGTGAGGGACATGCTTCGGTACTGCTGGAGTTCGATGCCGGTTTCGACAGTGACATGGCGTTGCAGGACGTGCGCGAAAAGGTCGACCTGGCCAAGGTCGAGTTGCCCGCTGACACCGACGAGCCGAGCGTCAATGAGGTCAACGTCGCCTTGTTCCCGGTGCTGGTGGTGACTTTGGCCGGTGACGTGCCGGAGCGTACCCTGTTGACTCTGGCGCGCGATTTGAAGGACAAGATCGAGGGTTTTCGCGAGGTTCTGGAGGCGGATATCGCCGGTGATCGCGAGGAGGTTGTCGAGATCGAGGTCGACCCGCGAGTACTCGATAGCTACGGCATCTCCTACGAAGAGTTGATCAACTTTGTCTGGCGCAATAATAAGCTGGTGGCGGCCGGTGCGCTGGATACCGGCAAGGGTCGCTTCGCGGTCAAGGTGCCGGGGCTGTTGGAAGGTGCGGAGGAAGTGCTGTCGCTGCCACTGAAGGTGAGCGAGGACCGTGTGGTGACCTTCGGAGACGTGGCTACCGCGCGGCGCACTTTCAAGGATCCCACCAGTTTTGCGCGGGTCAACGGTCGCCCGGCGATCAGCCTGGAGATCTCCAAGCGGGTGGGCGAGAACATCATCGAGACCATCGAGCAGGTCAAGGCCATCGTTGAGGGTGAGCGCGCCACCTGGCCCAATGGGGTAGTGGTCAGTTATTCGCAGGACAAATCCGAGGATGTGCGCAATATGCTTTCGGATCTGCAAAACAACGTACTCAGCGCGGTATTGCTGGTGATGGTTGTGATTGTCGCCGCACTCGGCGTGCGCACAGCGGGGCTGGTCGGGCTGGCCATCCCCGGCTCCTTCCTTACCGGCATTTTGATCATCCACGCGCTGGGGCTGACCATCAACATCGTGGTCTTGTTCTCGCTTATCATGGCGGTCGGGATGCTGATTGACGGCGCCATCGTGGTCACGGAGATGGCCGATCGCAAGATGGCCGAGGGCATGGACAAGGCCGAAGCCTATGCCTTCGCCGCCAAGCGTATGAGCTGGCCGATCACCGCTTCCACCGTCACCACCCTGGCCGCTTTCATGCCCCTGCTGTTCTGGCCCGGTGTGGTGGGAGAGTTCATGAAGTACCTGCCGATCACTTTGTTGGCTACCCTTTCGGCTTCGCTGCTGATGGCCCTGATTTTCGTACCCACGCTGGGAGGCCTGGTGGGCAAGCGTAGCCCCTTGAGTGAGGAGGCGCTGCACAGTCTGGCGGCCTCCGAGGTCGGCGAACTGCATGAGATCCGCGGTCTCACAGGCGTGTATGTACGGATGCTTGAGCGACTGCTGGCACACCCCTTGAAGATACTATTGATAGCCGTAACGCTGCTGGTCGGTGTTTACGGTGCCTATGGTGTGCTGGGCAAGGGCATTGAGTTTTTCCCTGATGTGGAACCGGAACGGGCATTGCTGCATGTACGCGCCCGTGGAGATCTCTCGGTCTATGAACAGGATGCACTGGTGGCGCGGGTCGAGCAACGCATGCTGGACATGCAAGAGATCGAAACCCTGTACACCCGTAGTGGGATTAATCTGCGTGGGCAGGATTTGCCTGAGGATACCATCGGTGTGATCCAGATGGAGTTCGTCGATTGGCAGGAGAGGCGTCCCGCCAGTGAGATCCTCGCCGAGATTCGCCGGCGAACCCATGATATCGCCGGCATTATTCTCGAGACCCGGAAGCAGGAGGGGGGGCCGCCGGTGGGCAAGCCGGTGCAGCTTCAGCTGAGCTCACGCTACCCGCAATTGTTGGCGCCGGCGGTGGGTAAGGTGCGAGAGGTGCTGGATCAGATCGGCGGCTTTGTCGATATTGAAGACAGCCGGCCACTGCCTGGCATCGAGTGGCAGATCAGTGTCGACCGTACTCAGGCGGCCCGTTTCGGTGCTGACATCACCATTGTGGGCAATGCAGTGCAGATGGTTACCAACGGCATTAAAGTCAGCGACTATCGCCCGGATGATGCGGATGACGAGGTGGATATCATCGTACGCCTCCCCAATGCGGATCGTGACCTGGACCAACTCGACCGGTTGCGGGTGCAGACCCGCTACGGACTGGTACCGATCAGTAATTTCATCACCCGTAGCCCGGCGCCCAAGCTCGGCACCATTAATCGGGTGGACGGTCAGCGTGTGATGACGGTGAAGGCTGATGTTGAGGAAGGCATATTACCGGCGACCAAGGTGGCGGAGATCCAGCAGAGCCAGGGGGAAAACCTCCACCAGATGGACTCGCGTATCACCGTTACTTTCAAAGGTGAAGACAAGGAACAGCGTGAGTCCCAGGCCTTTCTCAGCAAGGCGTTCCTGGTGGCCCTGTTTATTATGGCCATCATCCTGGTGACCCAGTTCAATAGTTTCTATCAGGCATTCCTGATCCTCACCGCCGTGGTCTTTTCCACCGTTGGGGTATTTCTCGGCCTGCTGACCAGCGGACAGCCCTTTGGCATTGTTATGAGCGGCATAGGTGTCATCGCCTTGGCGGGTATTGTGGTTAACAACAACATTGTGTTGATTGACACTTACAATATTCTGCGCACCAGCGGTATGAACAGTGTTGAAGCGGTGTTGCGCACGGCGGCGCAGCGTCTGCGTCCTGTGTTACTGACCACGATTACGACCATTCTCGGTTTGATGCCAATGGTGCTCAAACTCAACGTCGATCTGCTCCACCGGGAGATCACTGTTGGCGCCCCATCCACCCAGTGGTGGGTGCAACTGGCCACTGCCGTGGCCGGTGGTCTGGCCTTTGCCACTATCCTCACTCTGATCCTCACCCCCTGCCTGCTGGTATTGGGTGATAGTGCCGGTAAGCGCTGGCGGCGCGTCTGGCGGGCAAAGGCGAGGCCTGAGTAAGAAACAATCACGGAGACGGAACCCACGAAAGAACACGGTAATGAAAAACTGTGTGCCTGTTTTTGAGGTTTCTGATGTGAAGATGGCCCCAGCACTTGTTTAGTCACATGAGAAATACCTAGTTTCACTTCTGTGGATTCCGTGGCTGAACTTGTTATCGACACCTTTGCCCGGTTTTGGGGCATCACTTTGACTTTTGCGCTATTAGGGTGCGTACTCGGATTCAAATCCACCATTTCACCGACTTAAGCTGCTGATTTTACAATTGGCACATATTTGGTGCGGTTCTTGCACCGTTGGTGCCCATTTGGCTATTCAGGTGGTTTCTAATGGAGCAGTCTAGCGGTATCGATACATTGTTCGTCTTGTTGGGGGCTATCATGGTGTTGGCCATGCATGCCGGATTCGCCTTTCTCGAGGTGGGCACTGTGCGCAAGAAAAACCAGGTCAATGCACTGGTGAAGATCATTGCCGACTTTGCTATCTCTACTATTGCCTATTTCTTTATCGGCTATGCGATCGCTTATGGAGCAGGCTTTTTCGACAGTGCCGAGGTGCTCAGCGCTTCCAATGGCTATGAACTGGTGAAGTTCTTCTTCCTGCTTACCTTCGCCGCCGCCATCCCTGCCATTATCTCCGGCGGCATTGCCGAGCGTGCTCGCTTCTATCCACAGCTAGGCGCCACCTTCCTTCTTGTGGCGTTGATCTATCCGACTTTTGAGGGGATCACGTGGAACGGAAATTACGGGTTCCAGGAGTGGCTTGAAGCCACTTTCGGGGCTCCTTTCCATGATTTCGCCGGCTCCGTTGTCGTCCATGCGGTAGGGGGCTGGATCGCCCTGGCGGCGGTGATGTTACTGGGCCACCGTAAGGGGCGCTACGGCAGGAACGGCGAGGTCTTCGCCCATCCACCCTCGAGCATTCCATTTTTGGCCCTTGGCGCATGGATCCTGACTGTCGGCTGGTTTGGTTTTAATGTGATGTCGGCGCAGAGTGTAGGTGGAATATCCGGGCTGGTGGCGGTTAACTCTCTGATGGCGATGGTGGGAGGCATTTTGGTCGCACTTGTCGTCGGCAAGAATGACCCTGGCTTTGTGCACAACGGGCCGCTGGCCGGACTGGTGGCTGTGTGTGCCGGTTCCGATCTGATGCATCCTCTTGGCGCCCTTATCACCGGTGGTATCGCCGGTGGCCTGTTTGTCTGGACCTTCACCCTGGTGCAGAATAAGTGGAAGATCGATGATGTACTCGGGGTGTGGCCTTTGCATGGCCTGTGCGGTGCCTGGGGTGGTATTGCCGCCGGCATTTTCGGTCTCCAGTCCCTCGGCGGCATGGGTGGGGTAAGCTTCATGTCACAGTTGACCGGCACTGTGCTGGGCCTGTCCATCGCCACTGCCGGCGGCTTTATCGTCTACGGCATAATCAAAAGGTTAACGGGATTGCGCTTGTCCGAAGAAGACGAGTTCCAGGGGGCGGACCTAGCGATCCATAAAATCGCCGCTGAGCCGAGTTACGACAGGTGACCGGTAAAAGTATACACAACCTGCAACCCCTGTTATTGCAACGGAAACACTTCGCCAATGGGCCGGGTCTTGAACCAGCCGGTGATGCTAAGTCGGTCCCGCTCTGCGGGTAGGACCTCATGCCAGAAGTCGGCACTGAGGAAGGTGACGAAAGTGCCTGCCTCAGGCAGCACCTCCAGGGTCTCCTGCGTCTCTTCGTTAAGGAAGATGCGCAGTTGTCCGCCGTCACTCTCCCGCCAGTTTTCGTTGAGGTAAGTGATGGCTGTGATGGTTCGCTGTTCGACGCCGCGGAACTGGTCGATGTGGCGCTGATAGAAGCTGCCCTGAGGATAGACGGCGCAGAAGCACTCGAATTCCACCAGACCCAAGAACAGCTCACAGTTAAGGGTTTGTTGATAGCTCGTCATCAGATCGAGGTATTCGGCCTGCAGTGGGCCGCAGTCATTGCGTGCCAGCCAGCGGATCTCGTCGGATCGGATCTCGGGGCGTACCTCGAGCATCTCGCCACGGCCGACCCCGGCGAGGTGAAACTCACCCTGATCGCGTAGGTTGAGACATTCCGTGGCAAGGTTACGGCTTTCCTCGAGAGTGAGAAAACCCGGGATAATGGCGAAGCCTTTATCGACCAGTGTGTCGGTAATACCGGCGAGTTGGTGATCACGGCCCTGCAACAGGGACGGGGAGACCTTGATACTGCTCATGGCGTTTGCTGGCACCTCTTGGTGAACTGAAGTAAACTATCCGGCCCTCTCAAGGTCTATTCAGGCAAGATGCGCTCAGTTTACATCAAAACCTTCGGCTGTCAGATGAATGAGTATGATTCCGCCCGTATGGCGGATGCGCTCGGGGTCACCTGTGGCCTGGAAACCGTCGATAATCCAGAGCAGGCGGATGTTCTGCTCCTCAACACCTGCTCTGTGCGAGAAAAGGCGCAGGAGAAGGTCTTCTCCCAGCTCGGCATGTGGAAACCGCTCAAGGATAAGAACCCGAATATCATCATCGGCGTCGGCGGTTGTGTCGCCAGCCAGGAGGGTGATGCGATCCGCACTCGCGCACCTTTCGTCGATGTGGTCTTTGGTCCGCAGACCCTGCATCGCCTGCCGGAGATGCTCGGCGAGGTTATGGCACACCGCCGTGCGGTGGTGGATGTCTCCTTCCCCGAGATCGAGAAATTCGACCATCTGCCTGAACAGAAGGTGGAGGGGCCTGGCGCCTACGTCTCCATCATGGAAGGCTGCTCCAAGTACTGTACCTTCTGTGTGGTCCCCTATACCCGCGGTGAAGAGGTGAGCCGCCCCTTCGATGATGTGATCGCCGAGGTGGCGGGCCTCGCCGCCCAGGGTGTGCGCGAGGTGAACCTGCTGGGACAAAACGTCAATGCCTACCGCGGAGTGATGCATGACGGTGAGATCGCGGACCTGGCGCTGCTCATCCGTTATGTTGCCGCGATAGATGGCATTGATCGCATTCGTTACACCACCTCACACCCGGTGGAGCTTAGCGACAGCCTGATCGAGGCCTATGCCGAAGTGCCGGAACTGGTCAGTTTCCTGCACCTGCCGGTTCAGGCCGGCTCCGATCGCATCCTCGCCCAGATGAAACGTGGCCATACGGCGCTGGAGTATAAGGCCAAGATCCGCCGCCTGCGTGAGATGCGCCCCGATATCTGCATCTCCTCGGATTTCATCATCGGCTTCCCCGGCGAGACCGATGAGGATTTCGAGCAGACCATGAAGCTCATCGAGGAGATCGGTTTCGACCAGAGCTTTAGCTTCATCTATAGCCCGCGCCCCGGCACACCGGCGGCGAGTTTGCCTGATGATGTGCCGCAAGAGGTGAAAAAGGCGCGCCTGGCCCGCCTGCAGGCGAAGATCAACGAACAGGCACGCGAGATCAGCGAGGCCATGGTCGGCAGTGTGCAGAAGGTCCTGGTTGAAGGTGTCTCGCGCAAGAGTGAGCATGAGGTCTCGGGCCGCACTGAAAACAACCGCGTGGTCAACTTCCCGGCCGACAAGGCCGTGATCGGCAAGTTTGTCGAGGTGCGTATCACCGAGGCCTACCCCAACTCCCTGCGTGGCGAGTTAATCCAGGTTGCAGGTAACCGCTAACAGACCACAGGAAAAACACCACAATATTTCCTGATACCTGTATTCTGACAACTGTAACCAGCCACCTGTACTTACTATGAACGAAACCGCTGACAGTCTGGACATCACCCTGGAACCGGCCGACAACACCCGCCTGGCCAATCTCTGTGGCCAGTTCGATGAGCATTTGCGCCAGATCGAGCGCCGCCTCGGGGTGGAGATCAACAACCGTGGCAACCGTTTTCGCGTGATCGGCGACAGCGAGTCGGTGCGCGCCACCGAGGGGGTGTTGCTGGATCTCTACCGGGTATCCCTGGATGAGACGCTGAGTCCCAATCGCGTCCACCTCTATCTGCAGGAGTCCGGCATCGAGGCGATGCTCGAAGAAGAGGTGGATGTCGCCGAGGTAGTGATCCGCACCAAGCGCGGTGTGGTCAAGGGACGCGGTCCTAACCAGAAGAAATATCTCCACAACATCGTGACCCACGATATCAATTTCGGCATCGGCCCGGCCGGTACCGGCAAGACCTACCTGGCGGTGGCCTGCGCGGTGGAGGCGCTGGAGAAGGATCTGGTGCGTAAGGTCGTATTGACCCGCCCGGCGGTGGAGGCGGGCGAGCGGCTCGGTTTTCTTCCGGGTGATCTGGCGCAGAAGGTCGATCCGTACCTGCGGCCGCTCTACGATGCGCTCTACGAGATGATGGGCTTCGAGCGGGTGGCCAAGCTCATCGAGCGCAATGTGATTGAAGTGGCCCCGTTGGCGTATATGCGCGGGAGAACCCTCAACGAGGCCTTCATCATCCTGGATGAAGCACAGAACACCACCCCGGAACAGATGAAGATGTTCCTAACCCGTATCGGTTTCGGTTCTACTGCGGTGATCACCGGCGATGTCACCCAAATCGACCTCCCGCGCGGTACCAAATCGGGTCTCCGCCAGGTGGTCGAGGTGCTGAAGGATGTCGACGGTATCAGCTTCACCTTCTTTCTCGCAAAAGACGTGGTGCGTCATCCGCTGGTACAGCGCATTGTTGGTGCATACGATAAGTTCGAGCGTGAGAACAAGAATGATTAACCGCAAAGGGCACGATAAGTGCGGGATGAGTTATGGCTCGCGGAACCGCTCATGCAGTCTGGCACATGCCTGGCGACAGAAATGATTGAGCTGGATCTGCAGATCGCTACCGAGGCTGCCGACCTGCCGGCCGAGGCGGATTTTCATCGTTGGGTGGCAGCGGCGCTTGGCAATTCCAGGGAGGAGGCTGAGCTGACTATTCGTGTTACCGGCGAGGAGGAGATCCGCGAACTCAATGCCACCTACCGCGGCAAGGATAAGCCGACCAACGTGCTCTCCTTTCCTTTTGAGGCGCCGCCTGGTGTGGATATCCCGCTGCTGGGCGATATCATCATCTGTGCGGTTGTCGTTGAAAGAGAGGCAGTGGATCAGGGCAAGCCCCTTGAAGCCCACTGGGCCCACATGGTGATCCACGGAACCTTGCATCTTTTGGGGTACGACCACATAAACGATGGCGAGGCTAAGGAGATGGAAGGGCTTGAAATCCGTCTGCTTACTGACCTAGGCTATGCAAACCCGTATGAACGAGATTAGTACTCAATGAACGAAGACCCTAGCGGCGCCGCCCAGGAAGGGCGGCAACGCAGCTGGCTGGAGCGGATTGGACAGATCCTCCAGACCGAACCCAAAGACAAGGAAGACCTGCGCCAATTTCTGCATGATGCGCAAGAACGAGCTCTGTTGGACCGTGATGCCGTCACCATGATCGAAGGGGTCATGGAAGTCTCCCAGATGCAGGTGCGTGACATCATGATCCCCCGTTCCCAGATGGAGGTGATTGAGCGCGAAGCCCGCCTGGCGGATTTTCTTCCCATCATCGTCTCCTCCGCCCACTCACGTTTTCCGGTAATTGGCGAAAATCGTGACGAGGTGCTGGGTATTATCCTGGCCAAGGACCTGTTGCCCTTCGTTGCCGCCGAGAGCAACGGCGAGTTCAACATTCGAGAGATTCTCCGCCCGGCGATGATCGTTCCCGAGAGCAAAAGGCTCAATGTGTTGCTGCGCGAATTCCAGACCAGTCACAATCATATGTCTATTGTGGTTGACGAGTATGGTGGTGTGGCGGGCCTTGTTACCATCGAGGATGTCCTGGAACAGATCGTTGGTGAGATCGAAGATGAGCATGACGTCGATGACGAGGAAAGCTATATTCTCCCTGCCGGGGATAACCGTTATAGCGTGCGTGCACTGACACCGATCGATGAGTTCAACGAACACTTTCATACCCGTTTCAGCGATGAGGAGTTCGACACCATTGCCGGGCTGGTGCTCAACGCTTTCGGTCGGATGCCCAAGCGCGGTGAGTCGGTGGATTTCGACGGTTTTCGCTTTACCGTCCAGCGGGCCGATAATCGGCGGATCTATCTGTTGGAGGTAGCCCCGGTTCCCGAGCAGGCGCCTGATGAGGAAGGAAATGCAGGGATCGCCGATGATGGCCCGTTTGCCTGATTGGCAGCGCTGGTTGCTGTTACTGTTGGCCGGGGCGACGCTGCCCGTGGCCTTCGCTCCTATAGGCTTTTTTCCTGTTGCCTTTCTCGCCCTGATACCGCTGTTTGCGGCCTGGCTGCATGCCGCCCCGCGACAGGCGATGGCCGACGGTTTTGTTTTCGGCCTCGGCCAGTTTGGCACCGGTGTCTCATGGGTCTATGTGGCGATCCACCAATTTGGCCACTCACCAGCCCCGGTGGCGGTGCTGTTGACCCTCTTGTTCGTTGCCCTACTGGCCGCTGTCCCGGCGATGGTCGGCTTGATGGCCGCCAGGTTGGCACCTCAGGAGCGCCGGACAGTGGTCTATCTGCTGCTTTGGCTACCCGCACTGTGGACTTTGGGTGAGTGGTTTCGTGGCTGGTTCCTCACCGGTTTCCCATGGCTTAATCTTGGTTATAGCCAGATCGATTCCCCTCTCGGCGGCTATGCCCCCGTGCTGGGCGTTTATGGTCTGAGTTGGCTCTGTGCAGTCAGCGCCGGCAGCCTGCTTTGGCTTTGGCTGGCACGCCGGCAGTCATTGCGCCTGGTGCTGCCGCTGCTTGTACTGGTCTGGGGGGGCGGTGCCCTGCTGCAGACGGTGACATGGACAACGCCGTTGGCTGAGCCGGTGCGAACCACCCTGATCCAGGGCAACGTACCTCAGTCGACCAAATGGGATCCGGAGGCGATTCGTGCTCGTTTGGAACGGTATGCCGGCCTTACCCAGCAGCACTTTGATGACAGCGATCTCATCATTTGGCCGGAGAATGCGGTGACCGTTTTCTACCGTGACATCAAAGAGGCTTTTTTCGATGGGCTGGCTGAGGACCTGCGAAACACAGACACTGATCTGATTCTCGGCGTCCCACTGCTCGATGATGACGGGGTACGTTACTACACCACCATGATGAGCCTGGGGAGTGATCATGGCTTCTACCGAAAGCGTCATCTGGTGCCGTTTGGCGAGTTTCTGCCTCTGGAGGGACTTTTGCGTGGATTGATCAGCTTTTTCGATCTACCCATGTCGAGCTTCTCCCCCGGCCCGGCTGGACAGCCCCTGTTGCAGGTGGCTGGACATAAAGTGGCTGCAACGGTCTGTTATGAGGATGCATTCGGCGAGGAGATGATCCATTTCCTTCCTGAGGCTTCAATGCTGGTGAATGGCAGCAATAACGCCTGGTACGGAGATTCGCTGGCGCCGCATCAGCATTTGCAGATTTCGCGTATGAGGGCAGTGGAGACGGGCAGGCCGATGTTGCGCGCCACCACTAACGGCATCTCTGCATTGATCGATGACAAGGGGAGGGTCCAGGCCCGGTCACGTCAGTTCCAGACCGACACACTTACCGGTCTGGTGCAACCAATGCAAGGGATGACGCCTTATATGCGCTGGGGCAATTGGCCGGTAATTATCCTGTTGCTGGTGGTGCTGCTGTCAGTGCGGTACATGCGTCGGAGCAGTTAAAGAAAGGGCACGGAAGAGACGGAGCAGACTGAAAGGACGATGGATTATCTCAGGCTCCATGGGTATAAGGTTTTTCCTCTCCGGTGACCTGAATGAACTCATTCTCTTTGCGGAGTGAAAGAGGCACTGGTTTCCATTTCAACATAGAACACACTGAAGAAGAGCCCATTTACGTTCAGTGTGTTCCGTGTGTTCGTGGCCGTTAAAACGGGTTAGCCTTCGCCTCTCGATATGCGGTTGAAGGTGGTTCCGTGGCACTTGGGACAAGGGGGAATGTGCCCGGTTTGGTGAAAGTGCAGTAATTCGCCGCAACTTTTGCAACTGAGGGTGCCGATGCCGACGACCTCGCCAGTATGCCATTCGCCGATGGCATTGGCCCGCTGTTCCAGTTTTTCCAACTCAAGGCGGGTGTGGTCGACCATCTGTGCGAAGATGTCGACCACGGCATTCTCCACCACCTCGAGATCGAAGCGCAGCCAGTCACGGAGTTCCTGGCCACTGGCGTTGATGAAACTGGCGGCATCTTCCAGATCACGCATTACATAGATACTGACCAGCTCGGCTTCCTCACGGGTGAGTTCTCCTAGCTCGGTTGCACTCTCCATCGCCGTATCCACTGCCTTGCGCACACCGGTTTGTGTTGTTTTCATCGCCTCGCGGCTACGCTCGAGCATGAGGTTGTAGGCCTCGGTGAGTTTGCCGCCCAAGCCTTCAGAATGTTCTTCGCTCATACCATGCTCCTTTGCTTGGTGAATGTTCCCCAGTTTGGATCATCCGGTCCGGTATGCCAAGTCCGTTGACACACTGACATTAATTCCAGGGATATTATGGTGGTGAACAGCGGCTTATGTTGTGGGGCATCAGGGACCTACGGTATCCTAGACGACTTGTTTTTCAGGTAAGCAGGCGTTATCCGATGGCGTTCGACGAGCAATACCGACCTAATGAGGTCGAGCAGCAGGTCCAATCATTTTGGGAAGAAAATCAGTCCTTTAAGGCGCATGATGATCCATCACGTGAGAAATTCTACTGCCTTTCCATGTTTCCCTATCCCTCCGGGCGCCTGCATATGGGCCACGTGCGTAATTACACCATCGGCGATGTGATCAGCCGCTACCAGCGTATGCTTGGTAAGAATGTGTTGCAGCCGATGGGTTGGGATGCCTTCGGCCTGCCGGCGGAGAACGCGGCGATCAAGAACAACGTGCCGCCTGCCAAGTGGACCTACGAGAACATCGATTACATGCGCGGGCAGTTGCAGCGCCTGGGTTTCGGCTATGACTGGGAGCGTGAGATCGCCACCTGCCATCCGGACTATTATCGCTGGGAGCAGTGGCTGTTCACCAAACTGTTCGAGAAGGGGCTGGTCTACAAGAAGACCGCGCCGGTCAACTGGTGCCCCAACGATATGACTGTGCTGGCCAACGAGCAGGTGATCGATGGTTGCTGCTGGCGCTGCGACACCCAGGTCGAGCGCAGGGAGATCCCTCAGTACTTCATGAAGATCACCGACTATGCCGATGAGTTGCTGGCTGGTCTCGACAAGCTGCCGGGCTGGCCCGAGCAGGTGCGCACGATGCAGAAGAACTGGATTGGTCGTTCTGAAGGAGTGGAGGTGCATTTCGGCCTGGCCGAGGGCAGCGAGCCACTAAAAGTGTTCACGACCCGTCCCGATACACTGATGGGCGTCACCTACGTGGCGGTTGCGGCCGAGCACCCGCTGGCACTGAGCGGTGCGGTTGATAATCCCGAGCTTCTGGCCTTTATCGATGAGTGCAAACATCAGGAGACTGCCGAAGCGGCCATCGAGACGATGGAAAAGAAAGGCATGGATACCGGCATCAAGGCGCGCCATCCTATCACCGGCGAAGAGGTTCCTGTCTTTGTCGCCAATTTCGTGCTCATGGGCTATGGCGAGGGCGCGGTGATGGCTGTCCCCGCCCACGATCAGCGCGACTGGGAATTTGCGAAAAAGTACGGCATACCGATCAAGCAGGTCATTGCACCGCTGGATGATAGCGAGGTCGACTTGAGCACCGGCGCCTACACCGAAAAAGGCAAGCTTATCGATTCGGCCCAGTTTTCCGGTATGAGCTCGCAGCAGGCTTTCGGTGCCATCGCCGAGCATCTGGCGGGTGAGAACAAGGGCTGCAAGCGGGTCAATTTCCGCCTGCGTGACTGGGGTGTATCGCGCCAGCGCTACTGGGGTTGTCCGATCCCGATCATCAACTGCCCTGATTGCGGTGCGGTGCCGGTTCCCGAGGATCAGTTGCCGGTAATGCTACCGGAGGATGTGGCATTCGACGGCGTCGGCTCACCGATCAAGAAGATGCCGGAATTCTACGAGACCACCTGCCCGAAGTGCGGCGGTAAGGCTGAGCGCGAAACCGATACCTTTGACACCTTTATGGAGTCCTCCTGGTATTACGCTCGCTATACCTGTCGCAGCAATGACGGTGCGATGCTCGACGAGCGCGC
>JBFEYJ010000020.1:0-25537 GCA_041562215.1 Thiohalomonadaceae bacterium
CTCCATCTTGGAGTAGCGGTTGTTGACGATGTCCCGGGTAATGCCCTGGAAGTCTTCCAGCGTGAGGCGCTCGCCGGTGATTTTGCGGCGTACCGCATCCATCGAGGCAGGCAGTTCCGCTTGTGCCACGTTTACTGCGTGCCCGGCTTCCACGCCCATCTGTTCGAAGGCCTGTTCGGAGAGCCCCAGCTCACAGGGGCCGACGATGGTTTCGTCATCCACCACATTCAAAACGGCAACGATCTGTTTACCGTTGGCTTTGATCTCCACCTTGGTCAGGGCCTGAAAACCCTCGGCGCGATAGAGCTCGCAGTCGCGGTGCATGTAGGCGACGTTTTCCTTGTAGGTATCGATGGCTACCCGGCATAGGTTGAGGTGATCAGCGAGTTTTTCTTTTTTCTGGGCCATGCCTGAAGATTATCACAAGCCCGGGGAGAAAGGTTCAAGGTATAAGCGATGGGCTGAACAGTGTAAAAGGTGGTTCCGTGGTTTGTCATTGCGAGCCGAAGCTGCGAGGAATCGAAGCAATCTCACAGTTGCCGACAGATTGCTTCGTCACTACCGTTCCTCGTAATGACAGACACCTACATCAAGTGTTTGAAGCTTATCGTGGAAGGATTGTCTCAGGCAGATGACGTCCGATTTAAGCTCCTCTCCGCGCTCTTTCTGCTACGAGTTGTTCCAAGTTTTGTCATAGCGAACCGAAGCAGGCAGTGAAGCAATCTCATGTAGTGCGATAATCGCCGACAGATTGCTTCGTCACTACCGTTCCTCGCAATGACAGGCACCTACATCAAGTGTTTGAAGCTTTATCGTGGAAGGATTGTCTCAGACCGATGACTTCAGACTGACGACTTCGGATTTTAACTCCTCATCGCGCTCTTCCTGCTGTAGTGCCCACATTTCGGCATAGCGGCCATTCTGTGCCAGCAGCTCGTGGTGGCTGCCACGCTCGACGATGCGGCCCTGGTCCATCACCAGGATCTGGTCGGCGTCGACGACAGTGGAAAGGCGATGTGCGACGACCAGGGTGGTGTGGTCGCTGGCCAATTCTTTCAGTGCTTCGAGGATCACTCTCTCTGACTGGGAGTCGAGAGAGGAGGTGGCTTCGTCGAAGATCAGGATCTTCGGGTTCTTCAGCACCGCGCGGGCGATGGCGATGCGCTGCTTTTCTCCGCCGGAAAGTTTGAGCCCGCGCTCGCCGACCACGGACTGGTAGCCGTCCGGCAGTGAGACGATGAAGTCGTGGATGTTTGCCAGCTGTGCAGCACGTATTATCTCGTCGTGGCCGGCATTGCAGCGGCCATAGGCAATGTTGTATTCGATGGTGTCGTTAAACAGCACCGTATCCTGTGGCACGATGCCGATGGCGGCGCGCAGGCTCTCCTGGGTGACGTCCCGCACGTCCTGTCCGTTGATCAGCACCCGCCCGCCGGTGACATCGTAGAAGCGAAACAGCAGCCGCGAGAGGGTGGATTTGCCCGCACCGCTGTGGCCGACCACGGCGACCTTTTGCCCGGCCGGTACCTCGAAATTGATATCCTCGAGGATCGGTCGCTCGGGCTGGTAGTGAAAGCGCACGTGTTCGAAGCGCACAGCGCCATGGCCCACTTGCAGCTCTTTGGCATCGGGTTTGTCAATGATTTCGGGTTTTTCCTGCAATAGCCGGAACATGCGGTTCATGTCGGAGAGAGAGTGCTTGACCTGGCTGTAGACCACGCCAAGGAAGTTCAGGGGGATGAATACCTGCAGCATGAAGGCGTTGACCAAGACCAGGTCCCCCAGGCTCATGGTACCGCTGATCACTCCCTGGGCAGCGAGGATCATGACGAGTGTGACACCGGTGGCGATGATTGAGCCCTGAGCGATATTCAGCCCCGACATCGAAGTCTGGCTCATTACCGCTGCGTCCTGCCATTCGGCCAGGGTATCGCCGTAGCGCCTGTGTTCGAATTTCTCGTTATTGAAGTACTTTACCGTTTCGTAATTGAGCAGCGAGTCGATGGCCTGGGAGTTGGCCTCTGAGTCTTTGGCATTCATGCGGTGGCGGAATTTCATGCGCCAGTTGGTGATGAAAAAAGTGAGGGTGATGTAGATCACTACGGTCACCACGGTGATGACCGCAAACCATGGGCTGTATTGGGTGAGGAGCACCCCGGCCACCAGGCTTAGCTCCACCAGAGTCGGTAAAATAGAGAAAACCATATAGTTGAGCAGTGAGGAGGCGCTACGGGTACCGCGTTCCATATCACGCGACAACGCCCCGGTCTTGCGCTCCAGGTGATAGCGTAGCGAAAGCTTGTGTAAATGCCCCAGGGATTTTAGTGACAGCTCGCGCATTGTTCCATGGCGTACTTTGGCGAAAATGACATCACGCAGTTCGTTGAAGGCGGAGCCGGTCAGACGCAGCAGACCGTAGGCCAGCAGCAGGGCAATGGGTAGGGCTACCGTCTGACCCTTCGAGGTGTCCAGCGCATCGACAATCTCCTTGAGCGCCAGTGGCACGCCGACAATCGCCAGCTTGGAGAGCACAAGAAAAGCCAGCGCCAGGCCGGCGCGGCCGCGGTAGTTCCAGAGATAGGGCAATAGTGAGCGTATGGTCTGCCAGTCGTTACGTTGCTCGAGCGGTTCTTCAGTGTGCTTGATGTGCATGGTCTGTCCAACTGGATGAATACGATGGTGTGAATGGTGGTGTGATAGCTATTGTAACGTGCGGGTGGCCCTCTGATGATTCAATCTTCAATAAGAAAAGGTTATGAGCAGGAGCCTGTGTTGTGGCGAATGCCGTACAGCGTGATGCCGTGGTTGGGGAGGAGCGGAGGTTTCGCGGGTAGATGCCGCTCTTTCAGTGACTTTTTCTTCGTTCTTCATTTCTGCGATGGTGACATAGTGCAAAAGGCCAAACCCGGCGTAGAATGGGGTTCTTGAAATCGGGGCTTATATCCCTATCTTTTCTCCGTCATCAGCCACTTGCACGAGGGTTTGCTATGCCTTTTTACGAGTATCAGTGCCAATCTTGCGGACACCGCCTTGAGACGATGCAGAAGATGAGCGATGCACCGCTTAGCGAGTGTCCTGCCTGTCACGAATCATCATTGCAGAAACTGATCTCCGCCGGTAGTTTCACCAGCAAGGCCGCCGGCATCGACAATGCCCCGGCCTGTGCCAGTGGCGGGTGCGGCGCCAGTTGTCTCGCCGGTAAGCAATAACAACAAGGACTTTACTTATGATCTCGGCTTTTCGCCGCTATATTATGGCCGGTCTGCTGGTGTGGCTGCCTCTTGGGGTGACCATCCTGGTGATCAAAATGCTGGTCGAGTTGATGGATCGCATCCTGTTGTTGCTGCCGGCCCGTTATCAGCCAGAGCAGTTACTGGGGATGCATATTCCGGGACTTGGGGTGATTGTCGCGGTGACGGTGGTGTTGGGTACCGGTATCGTCGTTGCTAACCTTTTCGGTCGTAAGCTGGTTCATCTATGGGAGTCGCTGCTGGCGCGCATTCCACTGGTGCGCTCGATCTATTCCGCGGTTAAGCAGATCGCCGAGACCATGTTCTCTTCTAACGGCAAGTCTTTCCGTAAGGTGCTGCTGGTGGAATACCCGCGCAAGGGGCTGTGGACCCTGGCCTTTCAAACCGGCACTGAGGTTGGGGAGGCCCAGCGCAAGACCGGCCGCGAGGTGATCAATATCTTCATCCCGACAACCCCTAACCCGACCTCCGGCTTTTTGATCCTGGTACCGAAAGAGGATGTCGTGGAGCTGGATATGAGTGTTGACGAAGGGCTGCGTATGATTATCTCTATGGGGCTGGTGGTACCGAAGTCACTTACCCATCCGGAGCCCACGCCCGCCCTGGAAAGGGGAGAGTAAGTTTCGACACCGAGCTGGAGCGAGGGACCCGGATCGAGAGGGCGGCACTTGTCCGGGTACTTCAAGCCTTACGTACAGCGGAGTCATAATCGTACAATCTAGTCTCTCGACCCTCGTGAGAGTTGCACGTTGTCGCCCTGATCCGTAACATTCCCGCTTTTCTCATCAGTTATTAGGAAACAATGCCATGCGCAGCCTCTACTGCGGTCAATTGAACGAATCCTTCATCGACCAGGAGGTCGAACTTGCCGGGTGGGTACACCGTCGCCGTGACCACGGTGGGGTAATCTTTATCGACCTGCGTGACCGCGAGGGCGTTGCCCAGGTGGTATTCGATCCGGATCTGCCGGAAGTCTTCGCCATCGCAGAGAGTGCGCGCAACGAGTTCGTCCTGCATATCAAGGGTAAGGTGCGCCGTCGTCCAGAGGGTACCGAGAACAATGACCTGCCCACCGGCCAGATCGAGGTACTTGGCAAGGAGCTGACTGTTCTCAACCGTTCCGAGACCCCACCGTTCATGCTCGATATTGGCGATGAGGATGTGGGCGAGGAGCACCGCCTGAAGTACCGCTATGTTGACCTGCGCCGCCCGCAGATGTTCCAGCGCATGAAGTTCCGCTCCGAGATGACCCGTGCGCTGCGTTATTACCTGGATGAGCGCGGCTTCCTCGACATCGAAACGCCGATGCTGACCAAGGCCACCCCCGAGGGGGCACGTGACTATCTGGTACCGAGCCGCACCCATCAGGGCAGCTTCTTCGCCCTGCCTCAGTCGCCGCAGATTTTCAAACAGCTGCTGATGGTTTCCGGTATGGACCGCTACTACCAGATCGTGCGCTGCTTCCGCGACGAAGATCTGCGCGCCGACCGCCAGCCTGAATTCACCCAGCTCGACATCGAGACCTCCTTCATGAGCGAGGAGGAGATCATGTCCCTGGTCGAGGGGATGATCCGCGAGATGTTCGCCAAGGTGCTGGAGGTGGCTCTGCCTGATCCGTTCCCGCGGATGTCCTATGCCGAGGCGATGCAGCGTTACGGCTCCGACAAGCCGGACTTGCGCATCCCGCTGGAGCTGATCGAGGTGGCCGATCTGATGGCCGATGTCGAGTTCAAGGTCTTCGCCGCGCCGGCCAAAGACCCGAGCTGCCGGGTCAGCGCGTTGCGTGTCCCTAAGGGGGGCTCCATCTCCCGTAAGGAGATCGATGACTACACCAAGTTCGTCGGCATCTATGGCGCCAAGGGTCTGGCCTACATCAAGGTCAATGAACTGGCCAAGGGCATCGAGGGGCTGCAGTCCCCGATCATCAAGTTCCTGCCCGATGAGGTGGTGCTGGGTATCATGGAGCGTGTCGGTGCTGAGGATGGCGATATTGTGTTCTTCGGCGCCGACAAGGCCAAGGTGGTTAACGAGGCTCTTGGTGCACTGCGAGTTAAGTTGGGTCACGATCTCGGCATGGTCGAGCACGGCTGGCGCCCGCTGTGGGTGGTCGACTTCCCGATGTTCGAGTGGGACGAGAAGGACGGCCGCTATTACTCATTGCACCACCCCTTCACCTCGCCGCGTGAGGAGGACATCGACAAGCTCGAGTCTGATCCCGGCAATTGCCTGTCCCGCGCCTACGACATGGTGCTTAACGGCACCGAGGTCGGCGGTGGCTCCATGCGTATCTATCGCGAGCAGGTGCAGGAGAAGGTATTTCGTGCCCTGGGTATCCCCGATGAGGAAGCGCAGGAGAAGTTTGGCTTCCTGCTTGATGCGCTCAAATACGGCTGTCCTCCCCACGGCGGCCTGGCCTTTGGCCTGGATCGCTTGGTGATGCTGATGACCGGCGCCAAGTCTATCCGCGACGTCATGGCCTTCCCGAAGACCCAGACTGCAGCTGATCTGCTTACCAGTGCACCGTCCCAAGTCTCCCCGGCACAGCTGGTGGAGCTTGGAATCCGGGTGGCAAAGCCGCAGAAAGAGGATAAGGCCGCTTCCTGAGCGTTAGCTACGGAATAGACGGAAAAACCACGGACATAGGCAGGATGGGCTTTATGCCCAGGGTGACGACCGATATTGATGCAAGGGCAGGGCGCCCATTCCCTGCCAGACTTTAATGTATGGAGGCTTCTCCCCTCTCTCCTTGAGAGAGGGGAGAGACCTCATAGAGTCCATTGTCTTTGATTAAGAGGTGAGGGATCTCCTACACAGGATTGAAGCAATAACCGAGAGGCCAGTAACCGAGACATGAGCGACGTGAAACCGATCCAGGATTATGCCCAGCTGTCAGATGCCGAAGCCGAGGCACGCATTGTTGAGGCCAAGGAAAAACTCGGCGAGCGCCTGGTCATCCTCGGCCATCACTACCAGCGCGAAGAGGTATTCCGCCATGCGGATTTCTCCGGCGACTCGCTCAAGCTCTCGCGTGAAGCGGCCAACTCCAAGGCTGAGTACATTGTCTTTTGCGGCGTGCACTTCATGGCTGAGGTAGCCGACATCCTCTCCCGTGACGATCAGATCGCCATCCTGCCCGACATGGGCGCCGGCTGCTCTATGGCCGACATGGCCGACTTGGCCACTGTCGAACGCGCCTGGCGCGAACTCTCGGAAGTGTTGGACCCGGAGCAGAAGATCACCCCGGTCACCTACATTAACTCTGCAGCGGATTTGAAGGCCTTTTGCGGTCGTCATGGCGGTATTGTCTGCACCTCGACCAATGCCCGTAATGTCTTGGAGTGGTCTTTCAGCCAGCGTGAAAAGGTGCTGTTTTTTCCCGACCAACACCTCGGCCGCAATACCGGCTATACCATGGGGATCCCGCTTGAAGAGATGGTGGTGTGGGACTTTGAACAGCCCAGGGGTGGTCTCACTCCGGAGCAGATCAGGAATGCGAAAATGATCCTGTGGAAGGGATTCTGCTCGGTGCATCAGATGTTCAAGCCTGAACATATCGACGCCTTTAAGGCCAAGTACCCTGAGGCCAAGATCATTTCCCACCCAGAGTCACCCTTTGAGGTGTGCCAGAAATCCGATTACGTCGGATCCACTGAATACATCATCAAGACCATCCGCGATGCCGAGCCCGGCACTCGCTGGCTGGTTGCCACCGAGCTCAATCTGGTCAACCGCCTCGCTGAGCAGTTCAAACATGAGGACAAAAATGTCCACTTCATGTCACCTACCGTCTGCATGTGCTCCACCATGTTCCGCATCGACCCGCAACACCTCGCCTGGGTGCTGGAAAACCTGGTCGAAGGCCATGTGATCAACCGGATAACGGTTGCACCTGAAGAGGCCGCTCAAGCCAAACTGGCGCTGGAGCGGATGCTGCAAGTCTCGCCCTAGTATCTTCCATACCTACCACCGTTACACACTAATTGGGTTATGGCGATCATGCTCTCATCGGGTTTCAGCCACAATCTTTCGTGCCGAAAAGGAAATCTGAGATCGGGTGCCCGCATTGCCGTGATGATCGGGGCGCGGGTTAGGTTATCACCATCCTCCGGCTCTATGTGATTACCTGGCCTCCTTTTCAGCTGTTGTGAAGCTTCTCGCTGAAGTCCCCGCCCGGCGTTAAGCGTTCCCATTTTTTCCGCGACAAGATTAATTAAGATTTCATGACCACGTTGATCTGCCTGCACAAATGGGGGCCGGTTTGTCCCGTCAGTTGTTCTTCAAAAACGGAGTGATTCAGGATTTAGTCGAGCATACCTGAAAAGACACCATGCAAACGTAATTGGGAGTCATTACCCGGGGAGAGAAATGCGTGATTTATGTCCTAAAAAGAGGGGGAATTGATTTATTTGCACAGTGTTCGGCTTGTTGTGCTGCCGACGCTGATTGTGGAAACGTCGCTTGGCCGTCCTTATCCGAAAGAGAAGCAGTCACCCCGCCCGTTGCGGGCGGGGTGGCCGGTCAGATTAGAAGGCCCACAGTGCCTGTAGCATCGTTTCGCTGTAGTCGGTGCCGGTATAGAGGTCGATAGCGGAACGCTCCAGCGAGAAGCGGATGTTGTCGGCGTAGTTGTAATTGATACCCAAATTTGTGGTTTTGTGATCGGGCATTACGCTTGCAGGCCCTTTGACAAGGTCGTAGGTCATCGTTCCGATGCGTATCCCCCATGCGGCAGTGGGCATGATCTGCGCCTCAAGAGAGGTCGCCGAGATTTCCATGTCGACCATGGTCACCTTGTCGGTCTCGTTGCGGATCTGCATCTCGTAGTTGCCAACCCGGTTAAGGAGGATCTGGGTATCAATGCCGGCAATGCCGCCCTGAAGTTGCAGATCGAAACCGTTGCTGGTGATTTCGTGATTGTTCACGTTGCTGAACCATGGGGCCGGTCCTCCGCTCGGTGTGGTTGCACCGGGTGCATTGGGGATGTTCTCAAACAGCGCGGAAGTCGTCCCTGTGGTGGTGCCGCTGATGCCATAGGCCCCGACCGAGAGGTTTCAGCCGGCGAAGGCAGGGGCATCGTAGGTGATGCGGTAGAGACTGCCTGTACTGCCATCGGTGTCCAGGCAGCCATTGCTATAGGTGCTGTTATAGCCCAGCGCACGCAGGCAGACAGCCACCTTTAGTCCATGACCTCCGTAGAAGGCGGCGAGACCTGAGGTCGGTCCCTTGCCCAGTCCCGGCCCCATGGCCTGGACCGCGTTGGTACGAGTGCTGTTGTCAAACATCGCCAATTCCTTGTGCAGGCCGGTGTTGTGACTTTCCATCGCGATGAAGGCGCCGTGACCCTGGGTGCCGAAGAGTGAGAGGCCGGCATGACCCGCGCCGACCTGCTTGGAGAAGGTACCCTGTAAATGGATAAGGCCATCGCCATTCCACAGGGTATTGGCCCCCATGTTCTCGCCAACCTTGCCGCTTACCATGATGGCACTGCCGGCGGGGATGGAGAGCTTGCCTCGGGTGTCGGGCTGATCGGTGCTGAGGTTGTTGGCTTTGACGCTGATACCGGCATTGATGGCAAGGGGCACGGAGAGGCCGAGATCACCCCCGGTGATCATTGATTTGTTGCCGCTGGTCATTGTATAGCCTGAGAGCTTGAACTGACGCCCAAAGCTGTTGAGCATCGGGATGCTCTGGTTATGGCAGCTCATGCAGTTCATGTCCATCTGGCGGGCAAAGGCCGGAGTGGCCTGCGCCTCAGTTGCCAATAGCGAGAGGCCGAGCACGGCCGCCAGTGGGGCTTTTGTGGTTTTATTTTGCATGTGGAATCACTCCTCCAGTGCTGTATTGTTGTTATATTTTGTTATTGGTGTTGTTGTCCGCGTACCGGCGTTGCACCGGTCCGCCGCTGCATTATAAGCGAGTGTGTGAACATGCATTGATTTAAGTCAAAGCTGTTTAGAGAGATCGGAGTAACCATCTTGCAAGGAGTGAGCTGCTAACGGCATGAGTTTTCACCGGGGTGGTAATTGTGCCTGCTGTTATGTCAGGCAGGACCGGAGAGTTTTGAACAGAGTGATCTTTATTGCTGTCCGCATATCGGTAACAAGCTGATATCTGAATCTTCTATTTCGTGGTCAGGGAGATGTAGTCCATCATTTAGAGTGTGAGCCGCAATGTGTCTGCATTCTCCGCCTGTCAGTGCAAGACCTGCGGTCAGGAGGGAAAGGGGGCCACCTCTGATGGACGTTGCCACACAATGGGATTGGCTGGTCGGCAGTGAGGTGTTATCCGGTTTGTCCCGCCAGGGGATGATTGATTCATCCCTGTTCGTGGAAGTAACCCTCCAGTGTTACCTCTATCCGGGTATTGTCTACACAGCCTGGTGATGGTGCATTATGACAATGTCAGTGTTGAACCCGACCACCCTATCTCAGTCATCTGGAAGGAATCCGTCATCATGTATGCAAATACCAATGAGAACCAGTCGCAGTCTCGGCGCTGCAGAGCAGGAAAGAAGATAAATGCCGTCGAGTGCAACTGGTGTGGTCTTTACGGTATGTGTCAGGTTGCCGGCCTGAACACATCAGTGTCTGGGCTGATTGAGAAAGTAGTAAGTCGTCATGAGGAGGTGGCTGTCGGCCAGTGCATCGTAACTGCCGGTCAGCCCCTTGCTGAAATCATCGCGGTCAGGTCGGGGGCGTTCAAAACCACGGTGGCGCTCGCTAACGGCGCTGAGCAGGTAGTCGATTTCTTCCTGCCGGGTGAGTTGATGGGGTTGGATGCACTCAGTGACGGGCTGTATTCGAATACAATCGTGGCGCTGGAGCATAGCACTATCTGTCGCTTTCACCTTTCCCGTTTATACCTGCTCGAAGAGCGTATGGGGGACATTCAGCAGCAAATGATCCGGGCCTTAAGCAGACAGACACGCCGGGACCAGTGGGTTCCGTTGCTGATGGGGGCGAAGAATGCTGAACAGCGCATGGCTTTGTTCCTGCTTGGGTTGTCCTCGCGCTTTATCGAGCACGGTCTCCCAAGCCAGAGATTCAGGTTGCCGATGTCACGGCAGTTTATCGCCGATTATCTTGGTCTTGCGATGGAAACTGTCAGCCGCGTCCTCAAACGTTTCCACTCGCAGGGCCTGATCGATGTGCATGCCCGCAATATTGACTTATACAATATTGACGATTTGCGTGTGGTTGCCGGCATGTCTGTAAAATCTTTTGAGGTTTAGTATTCGTCCGTTATTTTCACGTTTTACATAACACTAGTGCCGCTGACACTCATGATCGTGAAAATCGAAGCATAGTCGCCGGTGACTCTCATCTCTTCCATCTTCCACAGGAATTAGCATCTCTGGTCTACTCTTGCGATAAACGGCTGTACACTAGAGGGGGAGACATGAGCAGCGCGTTGGAATTGTACGAGGCAAGGCTGAGCTATATCCGGTTCCTTGACGGGGCGGTGGAAATTCATTTTTCTTATGCCTATATCCATAAGACCAGGGGAGGACCTGCCGGCATTCCTGCCACTGGCTGGAGCCAGGAGGCAGTACTGTCACTGGTGAGGCCACAGGTGGCTGAACCCTTGCCGCCGTTGCCAAACTCCATCATCGACGGATATCTGGAGGTGGATGGGACCCGCTTTGAGCTGATCCCATTACCGTTCGAACGCGAATCTTCCTGTCTGTTGCACCTCGAATTCAGTGACGGGACTCTGCTCCACGTGAGCGGTGAACATCCGTCGATTGAGCTGTTGGGCGAGAAGGTCTTTTTATAGTCATCATTCGTAAGTGGCAAGCCACGGATCATATGTAAAGGGATCTACCTGCTTGAAAACTGATAACTGCCGGTTGGTGATTTCCGACGTTGCTGAGAGTGATAGCATCGTTCTTGTTCATGGCCTGTGGATGAAAGGTCCTGAGATGTTTCTGTTGCGTCGCCGTTTATGCAAGGCCGGTTTTCACGTATACCAGTTTAGCTATCGTAGCGTGGCCCGGAATTTGGAAGAAAATGCAGCCAGACTCAATGCCTTCCTGGTTAAGGTGGAAGGGGAAAAGGTCCATTTTGTCGCCCACAGCCTGGGAGGACTGGTGGTTCGGCGACTTTATTCTGATTTTCCGCACCAACGCCAAGGGCGGATTGTAACCCTAGGCACTCCCCACACAGGCAGTTATGTTGCGGATCGTATAAGCCGTACCGGCTTGTTTCGGCGTTTGCTAGGTCTCAGCCTTACCCCGCTTACCGGAGAACTCCCTCCCTGGCACGGTGACCGTGATCTCGGCTCTATAGCCGGGACGCTTTCGGTTGGTGTCGGCTGGGTGGTGGGTAAACTCGCTCGGCCCAATGATGGTACCGTCTCCGTGGCCGAAACCTGCCTGGAAAATATGTCCGATCACCTCCAGGTTCACACCAGCCATATGTCGCTGCTTTTTTCGAACACAGCGGCCGAGCAAACAATTTATTTTCTGCGTCATGGCCGTTTCAGGAGGGATGTTTGAGGGGGCAAGATTGTTGCTTCTCCCTTGGCGCCTTTTGATATTGAACCAGTTCATGTTTTACGTGCCGCGGCTATGGTACTAATGGCGCTTGGTTGATAACGACGAAAATAAACGGGGAGTGGAGTGAGACTACGGAAGGGCAAGGCAGCTAACAGGCAATCGGCAGATACAGGTCAGCGCAGGCGCTGGGTGCCGGGTCTGATCACTCTGTTGCTGGTGCTGCTATTGGCGAAGTCCGGTCTGCTGCAACCCCTGGAGAGGTTCGTTTATAGCCAGACTCTGCGACACTTTGCGCCCGAAGGCCGTTCCGGAAAGGTCGTTGTGGTGGAGGTGCCAGAGGACGATGGGGAGTGGTCGCAGGAGCAACTGGCCGAGTTGATGAAGCGCACATGGCGGGCCCGGGCGGTTGGACTGATGATGCCGCTGACTCGGACAGAGAACTCAATCGCCTCCGCCGTTGTCAGCCGCTACCTTGATGAGTTCTCCGACAACGAGAGCCGGCGTAAACTGGAGCCGTATCCTACCCTGGAACGTCTGCAAAAGGAGCTGGCGGTTGAGGATCGCTTTGCCGAGGGGATCCGGAATTCAAAGAACATCATCCTGGCCGCCTCTTATCGCTCGCTTCACCATGGATCGGCAGCATTGCAGAGTGAGCTGTTCGGTGTGGTCGCTCCGCGAGCCATCCCTGTTATCGATTACCTGCCTAGCATGATTTCCCCCTTCATCCCGCATGCCGATACTATGCGACGGCCGCGAGAGGTATTGCTTGAGGCGGCTTCCGGGATTGGTCTGGTCAATGACGAGATCGATGGTCGTTATCCGTCACTGGTTGATTATCAGGACAGAGGGTATCCGGGCATGCTGTTTCAGCTGCTGCGCCTGAACGCCGGAGCGATGGCTGCGGAGCAGGTTAAGTTCCTGCCAAAAAGCGGGGTACAACTTGGGTCGCTGACCTATCCTACCGACCGTGCTTACCGCTTTTACCCCTATGTTCGCTTCGATGACCGGTCACTCAAAGGGATCAGCCTCTATCCGATAACCGAACTGCTCACTGGGAGCTATAACTCGAGATCTTTCGAGGGAAAGACAATCCTGGTCGGCCATAATAGTGAGAATTCCCCGCTGGTAAGCATGGCGCTGTCGCTCGATGCATTGTTGCAGCAACGTTCTGTAGTTATACCTGAGTGGGCGGTATGGGGGCAGTACGGAGCGCTGGCCGCGGTGTCGTTGTTGCTCATGTTGCTGTTGCCTCGACTACGTTTTTTCACCTCATCGGTGACCGCACTGCTGGCCGCGCTGTTGTTGCTCAATGCAGAATTCCTGTTGTTGTTGCTCGGCAGGCAATGGCTGCCGCTGATGCTGCCGTTGTTGGTGTTGTTGCTCGGCTATCTGCTGATCAGTTTGCGTAGCTTCTTCGGCCGGAACGAGGAACGTCTGGCACTGGAACTCTCAGAATCCAACCGCCAGCTGGGACGCATGCTGCAAACCCAGGGGGAGCTGGAACAGGCGCTGGAGAAGTATCGTCGATGCCGGGTGGATGGAGAGATGTTGGAGCAGCTCTATCACTTGGGTCTTGATTTTGAACGCAAGCGGCAGTTCAGCAAGGCGGTCTCGGTGTTCCAGCAGATCCGGGGTCACTCAGGCGCATTTCGCGATGTGGACGAGCGGATTGAGCGCAACCGGAACATGGAGCAACGTATTGTCCTGGCCAATGGTGGTCCGACGACACACAGTGGTACGGTGATTATGTCGGCTGAGGGGCTGCAGGCTCCCACCCTTGGGCATTACCAGGTGGAACGGGAGATCGGGCGCGGCGCCATGGGGCTGGTTTACCTTGCCAGGGATCCGCGTATCGGTCGGGAGGTTGCGATCAAAACCATGGCCCTCTCTTCTGAGTTCGAAGGTGCGCAGCTTGAGGATGTGAAGGAGCGATTCTATCGTGAGGCGGAGACTGCCGGTCGCCTTAATCATCCAAATATCGTACATGTTTATGATATCGGCGAAGAGCAGGAGTTGGCTTATATCGCAATGGATTATCTGCGCGGTGAACACCTTGGGAATTTCACCCGTCCCAAGTCACTGTTGCCGATCAAAGAGGCGCTGACCGTTGTCGAGCAGGTGGCCGAGGCACTCGCGTATGCACACAAAAAAAATGTCGTCCATCGTGATATCAAGCCGGCCAATATCATATATGACCGGGGCGAGGGCATCGCCAAGGTGACCGATTTCGGCGTCGCCTGTCTGACGGATTCGAGCAAGACCAAGACAGGTACTGTGCTCGGCAGCCCGTCTTACATGTCACCGGAACAGGTGGCGGGAAAGAGGGTGGATGGGCGAACCGATCTCTTCTCTCTGGGGGTGACGCTCTATCAGTTGGTGACGGGGCACCTTCCCTTTGAGGCCGATTCACTCGGTAGCTTGATGTACAGGATTGCCAATGAGGCACACCCCAAGCCAAGCAAGTTTCGCAAGGGCATTCCTGCCTGCGTGACTCGAATCATCAATAAATGCATGCAAAAAGATCCTGCAAATCGCTATGCCAATGGTAGTGATTTGGCCGCTGCGCTAAAGCGCTGCCGGGGATAGAGGAGAGGGAGATGAACAATCCGCCTTTGCTAACGATGAGCGGCGTCAGTGATAAGGGCCGTGTGCGAGAGCACAATGAGGATACTATCCGATGGGATGTTTCCGGTGGCTGGGCGATCCTTGCCGATGGGATGGGTGGCCACCTGGCTGGAGAGGTGGCCAGCGCCCTGGCCGGCGAGACGATTGCCGGCCATCTTTCCCGACTCGAGAACGGCGATGCCGAACAGATCAAGGCGGCACTACATGGCGCGGTGGCCGCGGCCAACCGGGCCATTCATGCCCAGGCGTTGGCAGACATTCGCTGCCATAGCATGGGCACAACAGTCGTGGTGGCACTGGCTCGTGACGATTTGATTAGTTGCGCCCACGTGGGGGATTCCCGGCTTTATCGTTACAACACCGATGACGGGCTGGTTTTGCTCAGTCATGACCATTCACTGGTTCAGGAGTTGGTTGATGAAGGTTTCATCAGTCAAGAAGAGGCCGCTTCTTCTGTGCACAAGAACGTGATCACCCGAGCGCTGGGACTTCAGGATACTGTCGAGGTGGATTTGCTCCAGGTACCGATGGCTCCCGGAGATCTCTTCCTTCTCTGCTCCGATGGACTAAGCGACAAGATCCCCCATGACGATCTGGAGGACTTATTGAAAGGCGGCAATCTCGATACGCTGGCCGAAACCTTGGTGGTAGAGGCCAATGTACGCGGGGGTGAGGACAATATTTCGGCGATCCTGATAAAGGTTGGGTAATATTTCCGCACAGCAATTTTTGTCACTGAGGCGTGAGGGCGTGAAGGCGTTAGAGAGTGTAATATTGACGCTTTCAACTTGAGACTTGAAAACAGGACTATCCAATGGCGAAACTGGTTATCAGCATTAACGGTCTTAACGTACAGGAATATCCCCTGGAGAAGGAGCGGGTGACGATCGGGCGAATTTCGGCTAATGATATCGTGATTAACGAGCCTGTGGTTAGTGGGGAGCATGCGGCGTTGCAACTCGCCGCCAAGGGGGCGACGATCACCGATCTGAGCAGTACCAATGGGACCTTTGTCAACGGTGAGCGGATAAATAAAATCTCACTGCACCACAACGATGTGATTGCCATTGGCAATCACGAGCTGCGTTATGTCGATAAGTCGGTGCAGGATTTCGCCTCTACCGTTATTCTGCAGCAGGCGTCGGAGACGGCGGTAGCGCAGCAGGCCGCGCTGATGATTCTGAACGGACCTCGTGCCGGTGAGCATATGCCTATTACTAAGGAGCGCACCGCGCTGGGCAAGCCCGGTATGCAGGTGGCGGTGATTTTGCAGCAGGGGAATTCTTATGAGCTGCTGCCACTCCAGGTTAGCGGGACAACAGTAACGACCCGCCTCAATGGCGAACCGGTGGGTAGCGAAGCACAACCACTCAGTTTCGGCGACGAAATAGAGATCGCTGATGTGAGTCTGGTCTTTGTGGATCAATCGGCTGGCTGATAGGAGGTGGATGATGGCGAAACTGACGTTGCGTTACAACGGGGTCACTCTCAAAGAGTATGAACTGGTTGGTTCACGGATGACCATCGGACGCCGTTCCGACAATCAGATACAGCTCGATGACCCGACCGCTAGCGGAATACATGCCATCTTATCGCTGCAGGCCGATCCTTACTTTGAGGGACATTACCGGGTCACCCTGGTGGATTTCAATAGCACCAATGGGGTCTTCGTCAACGGTGAGCGATGCACTCAGAGGGAGCTTCGTCAGGGGGACGTGATCCGGGTGGGGCAGCATGAAATGCTGTTCGACGATCCGGAGCATTCCACGTTCGAACAGACAGCAGTGCATCTTAAGGATGAATAGCCGATCCAGTGCCGGCAGCGATCGACCCTTTGTTTTCTCTTCAAGTCTAGCCGTTCCTGCGAAGTGTAGTGCTTGATGGTATAATCGGATGCCGTTTTTCTGTCGCCACCAGGATGACTTTGTGTCATTGGCGACATTCGGACCTCTGTTCAAGCATTCTGACCGTTGAGAGGATTTTCATGGCTGGACACAGTAAATGGGCCAATATCAAACATCGCAAGGCCGCCCAGGATGCCAAGCGTGGCAAGATATTCACCAAATTGATCCGCGAGCTGACCGTGGCCGCCCGCACTGGCGGCGCCGACCAGGACAGCAACCCGCGCTTGCGCGATGCGATCAGCAAGGCACTCAGTGCCAACATGAAGAAGGATACCGTTGAGAACGCCATCAAGCGCGGCGCCGGTGCGGCCGACGGCGAGAACTACGAAGAGGTACGTTACGAGGGCTACGGTCCGGCCGGCGTAGCGGTGATGGTTGAATGCCTGACCGATAACCGTAACCGTACCGTGGCTGAGGTGCGCCACGCTTTCAGCAAGAGCGGCGGCAACCTCGGCACTGACGGTTCGGTGGCCTACCTGTTCAGCAAAATCGGCATGCTGAGCTACCCCGCCGATAGCGACGAGGATGCGATTATGGAGGCGGCCCTTGAGGCCGGTGCCGAGGATGTGGTTGGCAACGATGACGGCTCAGTTGATGTGACCACGAGCCCTGAGAGCTTCACCGAGGTGAAGGAGGCGATGATCGCCGCCGGGTTCAAGCCGGAGATGGCCGAGATCACTATGCAGCCTGCCACCAGTGTTGACCTGGAGCTGGAAGATGCCGAGAAGGTACTGCGTCTGGTCGATATGCTTGAAGATCTCGATGATGTGCAGAATGTTTACAACAACGCCGACTTCAGTGATGAGGTGATGAGTCAACTTCAGTGACAACTGACAAGTTGCATGTAACAAGATACAAACAAAGTGTAGCCAGGTATCGCGAAGGCTTTATTGCCACTTAACACCTGGAACTTGAGACTGATGACGCGCATTTTAGGTATCGATCCCGGTTCTCGGATCACCGGCTTTGGCCTGGTCGAGCTGGTGGATGGCCGGCTGGTTTATGTCGAGAGTGGCTGTATTCGTGCCGGTGACGGTGAGTTTGCCGGTCGACTCAAGACTATCTATGACGGTTTGCGTGACATTGTCACCCTTTATGCGCCGCAGGAAGTGGCGATTGAGCAGGTCTTTATGCACCGCAATCCCGATTCCGCCCTCAAACTCGGGCAGGCCCGTGGCGCCGCCATCTGTGCGGTGATGTCGATGGGTTTGCCGGTAAGTGAGTACACACCAGCGGAGGTCAAAAAGGCCACGGTGGGTAAGGGTAACGCAGCCAAGAGCCAGGTTCAGCACATGGTACAGGCCCTCCTCAAGCTGCCGGGAATGCCCCAGGAAGATGCGGCCGATGCACTCGCCATTGCCCTTTGTCACCATCACACCCGCCAGACCCTGAGCCATATTGCCGGGGTTCGTGGGGCGCGAAGAGGACGCTATCGATGATTGGACGTTTGCGAGGTACCCTGGCGCTGAAGCAGCCGCCACTGCTTCTGGTTGATGTCAGCGGCGTCGGTTATGAGGTGGAGGCGCCCATGAGCACCTTTTATCAGCTACCGGCGCTCGGGGAGGCGGTGGTGTTGCACACCCATCTGGTGGTGCGTGATGATGCTCACTTGCTTTTCGGCTTTGCTTCTGAATCCGAGAGACGTCTGTTTCGCACCCTGATCAAGGTTAACGGCGTTGGGGCCAAGCTGACCCTGGCCATCCTCTCCGGCATCTCCGCCGATGAGTTCGCCCGCAGCGTGCAGGACAACGATACGGCCGCTCTGGTACGACTACCCGGTGTGGGCAAGAAGACTGCCGAGCGCCTGATTGTCGAGATGCGTGACCGCCTGGCCGACTGGGAGGGGGGCGTGACATTTTCCGGTGTCTCCCCGGCTTCCGTTCAGCAGACGACAGACGAGACTCGTGATGCCATTAGTGCCTTGATCTCCCTCGGCTACAAGCCGCCGGAAGCGAGTCGCCTTGTGAGCAAGGTGGAGACCGAAGGGCTCTCCAGCGAAGAGATTATCCGTGCAGCACTTAAGCAGGCGGTGAAATGAGAACAAGGTAGCAGGTAACCGTGCTTTTAATCGTTATTCCGGCGATGACAGGAATCCCTGACAAACGTTGTGCGGCTTCCGAATCGGCTGTTGATTTCGGTTACCTGAAAGCTGAAAGCTGCGACCTTTTGGGAATTTGCAAGTAACCCATAACCTGTAATGTTCTTACCATTATTAAGGATACCGGCAACGCCATGATAGAAACCGACCGCCTGATCACCAGCACCCCCCTCTCAGAGGAGGAGGCTCATGATCGTGCCATCCGGCCGAAGATGCTGGCTGATTACGTCGGTCAGCAGGTGGTGCGCGACCAGATGGATATCTTTATCAGCGCGGCGAAGAATCGCAACGAGGCGCTGGACCATGTGCTGCTTTTCGGCCCGCCCGGTCTGGGCAAGACCACCCTGGCGCATATCATAGCCAATGAGCTGGGCGTGAATGTGCGCCAGACCTCGGGACCGGTGCTGGAAAGGCCCGGAGACCTGGCGGCGTTGCTGACTAACCTCGAGTCTCACGATGTGCTGTTCGTCGATGAGATCCATCGTCTGTCGCCGGTGGTCGAGGAGGTGCTCTACCCGGCGATGGAGGATTATCAGATAGACATCATGATCGGTGAGGGACCGGCGGCCCGTTCGATCAAACTTGATTTGCCTCCTTTCACCCTGGTCGGCGCGACCACCCGCGCCGGCATGCTGACATCGCCGCTACGCGACCGTTTCGGTATCGTGCAACGGTTGGAGTTTTATTCGGCCGAAGAGCTGACCTCTATCGTCGAGCGTTCCGCCCGTATACTTGGTGTGCATGTCGACCCCAAAGGGGCGCGCGAGATCGCGCGGCGCTCACGCGGCACCCCGCGTATTGCCAACCGTCTTTTGCGGCGGGTCCGCGACTATGCCGAGGTCAAGGCTGACGGCAAGATATCGGCCGAGGTGGCGGCACGCGCCCTGGATATGCTTGACGTGGATGTGAACGGCTTCGACATGCTCGATCGCAAGCTCCTGCTGGCGATCATCGAAAAGTTCGATGGTGGTCCGGTCGGCGTGGATAACCTTGCCGCCGCCATCGGTGAAGAGCGCGGCACCATTGAGGATGTGCTTGAGCCGTTCCTCATCCAGCAAGGCTTTCTTATGCGTACCCGTAGTGGTCGCGTCGCCACCAACAGCGCCTATTTGCATTTCGGCTTCACCCCGCCGGAGAGCAAGTCGCCACAGCGTCAGCGAGAGATAGAGCTCTTGGGCAATGGGACTGTTGCAGGTGAGTAATTGCGACGGAGAACACAATTGTTAAAGGAATTTATCTGGCCGTCGCGTGTCTATTACGAGGATACTGATCATGGTGGGGTGGTGTACTACGCCAACTACCTCAAGTTCATGGAGCGCGCCCGCACCGAATGGCTGCGCTCACTTGGCTTTGAACAGGACCGACTCTCTGAAGACGATGGAATGATCTTTGCGGTTCGCTCGGTCGAGCTAAAGTACCATCGCCCGGCCCGCTTCAACGACCTGCTGGAGGTTACGGCAAGGGTGATAAAGTACGGGCGGGCCAGTATCGATTTTGAACAGCAAGTGCGCCGTGATGGTGAGGTGCTGTGTGAAGGGGTGGTCAGGCTGGCCTCGCTTGATGCAAAGTACTTTCGTCCCCGGCCTGCCAGTCAACAACTAATTGAACGCCTGAATGAGGAGAGGCCATGACCACGGACATGTCCCTGTGGAGCCTGTTTGCCAATGCCAGTCTGCTGGTGCAGCTGGTGATGCTGTTGCTGTTTCTTACCTCTATCTATTCGTGGAACGTGATTATTCAGAAGTCCCGTCAGCTCAAGGGTGCGCGCGCCGCTGCCGTGACTTTTGAAAGCCGTTTCTGGTCGGGTATTGATCTGGTTGAGCTCTATCGCCAGATTAGCAAACGCCAGGAGTCACCTGAGGGCCTGGCCAGCCTGTTCGAGTCCGGGTTTGGTGAATACGCCCGTCTGCGCAAGCAGGGAGGGCTGAAGGCGATGGATGTCGTCGAGGGGGCGCAGCGTTCAATGCGAGTTGCGCTGAGTCGTGAGATAGACCGGCTCGAGGCGAGTCTGGCCTTTCTTGCCACTGTCGGCTCCACCAGCCCCTATATTGGACTGTTTGGCACTGTGTGGGGGATCATGAACTCTTTTCGTGCCTTGGGCGGTGCGCAGCACGCCACGTTATCGATGGTCGCGCCCGGCATTGCAGAGGCGCTCATCGCCACTGCAATGGGCCTGTTCGCCGCCATTCCGGCGGTGATCGCCTATAACCGTTTTTCCAACGAGGTGGAGCGACTGGAAACACGATATGAGACCTTCAAGGAGGAGTTCTCAACTTTGTTGCAACGCCAGGTCCACGGCGATTAAGCGGCTGAAAGACGATGGCTACAAGCTGTAAAAAACGCCGCCTGATGGGAGATATCAACGTCGTCCCCTATATCGACGTCATGCTGGTGCTGCTGGTGATTTTCATGATCACCGCACCGATGCTCAGCCAGGGGGTGAAGGTGGATCTGCCCCAGGCTAACTCGCAGCCTATTCCGCAGGATGACCGTGAGCCCTTGGTGGTTTCCGTCGATGCCTTTGGCGCTTATTACTTTAGTCTGGGACAGGATCCGCAGGCGGCGCTTGATACTGATGCGCTGCTTACGCAGCTTGATGCGGTGCTGAGAGCCCAGCCGGGATTGCCGGTATATGTCAAGGGTGACCGTAACGTCGCCTATGGCAAGGTGGTGGAACTAATGGCCCTGATGCAGAGTGCAGGTGTGCCGAGTGTCGGCCTGATGACCGAGACGCCAGAGGAAAGCAATGTTCGATGATCGTGAGCGCCTGATCGGGTTTGCCGGGGCGGTACTGATTCATCTAGTGCTCATCGGGCTGCTGTTCTTTGGTATGACCAGAGTGCCTGAGACACCGGAGAGTCCAACGGCCAAACCTGTGATCCAGGCCACTGCCGTCAGCGAGAAGGATGTGATGGCACCTATGCAGCGCCGCCAGGAGGAGGAGCAGGCTCGGCAGCGACGTGTTGAGGATGAACAGCGCAAGGCGGTTGAAGAACAGCGACGTGCTGAGGAGGCAAAACGTCAGGAGGCCGAGGAGCAGAAGCGCAAAGTGGCCGAGAAGGCCCGTTTGGCCGAACAGAAAAAGAAGCAGGAGGCTGAAAAGGCCCTACTGGCCGAACAGGAGCGTCAGCGTAAGCTCGAGGCCGAGAAGCAGCGCAAGGCTGAGGCCGAGCGCAAGGCGGCTGAGGCCGAGCGCAAACGCCTCGAAGAGGAGGCGCGCAAACGAAAGGAAACCGAAGAGAAACTGAAACGGCAAATGGCTGCCGAGGCAGAGCGCTTGGCCGAGGAGCAGCAACGACATCGCCGACAGCAACTGTTGAGTGTCCGTCAGCAGTATATGGCGGATATCCGGAACAAGGTTGAGCGAAACTGGTTCCGACAGACCGGTAGTCAGGGAAATCACTGTCGGGTGTTGATCCACCAGATCCCCGGAGGCGATGTCATTGACGTAAGATTGACCGAGTGTGACGGTGATGTGGCCTTCCAGCGTTCGGTGGAGGCAGCGGTGCGCAAGGCCTCACCACTGCCGAAGCCATCGGATCCGGAAGTGTTTGATCGTGAAATTGAATTCGTATTCGAGCCAAACAAATGATGAAAAAATTAAGAAGCTTAGTGTTGATTCCGCTGATGTTGCTGACTGCCACGGCTGAGGCACGTCTGACCATTGAAATCAGTGAAGGGGTTGAAGGGGCGATGCCTATCGCGTTGGTTCCCTTCGGCGGGATGGGTGCCGGTCGTAACCGACCCGAGGTGGCCGACATCGTTGCCGCCGATCTGGCCCGTAGCGGACGTTTTGCACCGCTGGCGGCGGAGAAGCTGCCGGCCCGACCGCATAATGGCAAGACGATCAATTTTGCCGCCTGGCGTGCCGCCGGGGTGGAAAATGTCGTGGTCGGGCAGGTGCAACAGGAGGCCGGTGACAAGTTGCTGGTGGAGTTCCAGTTGTTCGATGTGGTGCGTGGGGTACAACTAACCGGTTACAGCATACCGTCGACACCGACAGGGCTACGCCGGGTAGCGCATCAGATCAGCGATATCGTCTATGAGAAACTCACCGGCCAGCGCGGTGCTTTCAATACCCACGTAGCTTACGTCACGGTGCAGCAGTATAGTCAGAAGGAGCGTCGTTTTCGCCTGGCGGTGGCCGATGCCGATGGATACAACGAGCAGGTGATCCTCACGTCGAAACAGCCGCTGATGTCACCGGCCTGGTCAACTGATGCTAACCGACTTGCCTATGTCTCCTTTGAGGAGGGGCGGCCGGTGGTCTATATGCAGGACATCGCTACCGGCAAGCGTGAGGCGTTGGCCAGCTTCAAGGGGCTCAATAGTGCACCGAGCTGGGCGCCTGATGGACGCCACCTTGCCCTGACACTTTCGCGAGACGGTAATCCGGAGATCTATGTCCTGGATATACAGACCCGGGCGCTGACCCGCATCACCAAGAGTGCCTCCATCGATACCGAACCGGCCTGGTCGCCGGACGGCAGATCGCTGGTGTTTACCTCGGACCGCGGCGGTAAACCGCAGATCTACCGCGTGGGGCTTAATAACAATCACCCGCAGGGTAGACCGCAGCGCGTCACTTTTGAGGGGCTCTACAATGCCCGCGCCAGTTTTTCACCGGACGGCAGCAAGTTGGTGATGATTAACGGCGAGGGCAACCGATTCCGCATTGCGGTCATGGAGCTGAAAAGCGGGGTGGTTCGTGTACTGACCGACAGCCGGTTTGATGAGTCTCCCAGTTTCGCGCCCAATGGCAGCATGATCATCTTTGCTACCGAGCGGAATTTCCGCGGAGTGCTCGAGGCGGTCTCGGTGGATGGCCGGGCGCACCAACGTTTAGGAACCAGCCAGGGCGATGTCCGTGAACCGGCCTGGTCACCGTTTATCTCTCACTAGGGGGAATTGTAATGAAGACGATACATTCAGGTTTGACAGTGGCGGCGGTAGTTATGTTGCTGATTCAAGGTTGTACAGGCACCGGTGTCATTCGTGAGGATGAAGTCCCTGTTGAGGACAGTCGTGCCGGAATGGATGGGGGGACTCAGACCGGAACGGCACAGATGGGTGGTAGCTTTGCCGGGCGGCCTATTGCCGAGGTGCTTAGCGACCCGAATACACCGCTCTATAAGCGGGTATTCTATTTCGATTACAACAGCAGCGAACTGAGTGCCGAGGATCGGGAAGCTCTTTCCACTCACGCCCGCTTTATGGCCGAGGTGCCTAGCGTGACTCTGGTGCTGGAGGGGCATGCCGATGAGCGTGGTTCGCGCGAATATAACCTGGCACTGGGTGAGCGACGTGCCAAGGCCATCGAGCGTATCCTCAGTCTGGAGGGGGTCCCTGCCGAGACGCTTCAGGTGATCAGTTTCGGTGAAGAGCGTCCTATGGCGCCGGGCCATGACGATGAGGCGTGGCGCCTGAACCGTCGCGTCGAACTGCTGTATTCAGGATATTGATATGAGAAAAAGAACTCAGTGGGTGATCTTCGCCATGCTCACCGGGGGCGTCGTCCCCACGCTGCAGGCGGAGTCGGTTGAGGAGCGATTGGAGCGACTTGAGCGGGTGGTTAACAGCCGGTCGCTGACGGAGATGCTACAACAACTGGACACCCTGCAGCAGGAGATACAGCTGCTCCGCGGCCAGGTCGAGGAGCAGCAGCACACTCTGAGCGGCCTGAAGGAGCGTCAACGAGAGCTGTATCTGGATATCGACCGTCGCATGTCACGTATCGAGCGCGAAGGGGGAGCTTCTGCACCTGCCATTAATACCGGGAGCTCCACCAGCACTAGCCAGCCATTGACTGCCAGCCCCGTCGCCCCTTCCTCGGCCGCGCCGGCTAATGACCAGACGACTATCCAGCAGGAGCGTGAGGCCTATCAGCAGGCTTTCGATATGTTGCGTGAGTTACGTTATGCCCAGGCCACCGAGGCTTTTCGTAACTTTATCAAGCAGTATCCAGATGGTCGTTATGCCCATATCGCTCAGTACTGGCTGGGTGAGGCCGGTTATGCCCAGCGCGATTTCAGGCAGGCGATCAATGATTACAACGCGCTGCTTGTGAACCATCCCAACAGTCCCAAGCTCGCCGAGGCGATGCTCAAAATCGGCTACAGCCACTATGAGCTGAAAGAGGCGGATAAAGCCCGTGCTGTGTTGAAGCAGTTGCTAGAGCAATATCCTGACTCGACCGAGGCGGGCCAAGCCAACAATCTGCTCAAGCGAATCAACAAAAATGGTGGATGAGAAAGACCTGACCACCACCGGCCAGAGTGGTCGGCTGCGGATCAGCGAAATCTTTTTGTCGTTGCAAGGGGAAGCGGATGCGGTTGGCTGGCCGACTGTCTTCGTTCGCCTGACCGGATGCCCACTGCGCTGTCACTATTGCGATACCAGCTATGCCTTCAGCGGCGGTGAGTGGATGAGCGTCGATGCTATTGTTAAAGAGGTCGCTGATCACAGGATACGTCATGTCTGTGTCACTGGTGGTGAGCCGTTGGCGCAAAAGGGCTGCCTCACGCTGCTCACACGCCTCTGTGATGCCGGTTTTGAGGTATCGCTGGAGACCAGCGGCGCCCTCGATATCTCGCGTACCGATCCACGCGTCAGCCGCGTGATGGACATCAAAACCCCGCTCTCCGGCGAGGCCGCGCGCAACCGTTATGAAAATATCCCTCATTTGACCCCTCACGATCAGGTCAAGCTGGTGATCGGTGATCGCAATGACTATGAGTGGGCCGGGGCGGTGGTGGAGAAGTACCGGCTAATTGAACGTTGCGCGGTAATGTTTTCTCCCTGTTTCGGTAAGATTGAACCGCGTCAACTGGCTGAATGGATCCTTGAAGACCGACTTGATGTGCGCTTTCAGATGCAACTGCACAAGCTTCTTTGGGGTGACGAGCCGGGCAGGTAAGAAAAAAGGCTTCAATGCAAAGATCGCAACGGTTTTTGAGTCCCTGCATCGAGATCATCGTATTATTTCACCCGCTATGGATTGCCCCGGTCCATCCACCTCACCCTCATTTCCTTTCGCGTCCTTTGCGTCCTTTGCGGTAAGATTCCGTTTTTTGATGTAGTCGAGAAGTCGTAATGAATACAAAGCGGGCGGTGGTACTGGTATCAGGTGGGCTGGATTCGGCTACCACTCTGGCGATCGCAC
>JBFEYJ010000021.1:0-25178 GCA_041562215.1 Thiohalomonadaceae bacterium
ACCTCGGCGCCACCCTCTGTCGGCGTAGCAAGCCTCGTTGCGGTGACTGTCCGGTTGCCGGCGACTGCGCTGCGTGTGGGCAGGATCGCATCGCCGAGTTTCCGGCAAAGAAGCCGCGCAAGGCGCTGCCGCTAAAGGAGGTCGTGATGCCGGTAGTGGTTAATGTCAATGGCGAGGTGCTGTTGGAGAAGCGTCCACCGGTCGGTATCTGGGGTGGCTTGTGGAGCCTGCCTGAATGCGCCGATAAGGCTGCATTTGATCGTTGGCGGAAGGAACGGTTCACGGCAGTTCATCTATCTGAGGAGATGGAGCAGGTAAAGCATACCTTCAGTCACTTCCAGCTGTTGATCCAACCGTGCCGTATTGAGCTATGTGAAGAGGTCGTCGGTGTGGCTGATGAGGTGGGTATGGTATGGCATCCCCTTTCGCAGCTTGGACGTTTGGGGCTGCCTACACCGGTCAGACGGATTTTGCAGTGGTGTGAATAAGCAATAGGCGTAAGCGCTCAGCAACTTTGTGTTCTTAGAACTGCATGGACAATGAAACTCCGAAACTGGTGGTTTCGTTTTCCGGTTCATGAACTTGACCGACGATGACGCCATTACGATATAGGGGCTCCCTGCGACTTCTATCGAAATGCCAGTAATGAAAATAAGGCTCAATGTTCAGCGTTCTGTCCGGTTTCCACTGATAAGAGACCGGTATGCCCAGTCGAAAGGTGTTTCCAGAGGGCAAATTCAGAGTTGTTGTGTCATATCCGCTGATGTGAAGATCCATGGTTGAAGAGAAAGATCTACCGACAGATAGACTGGCCTTGACATCAAACTTGTCTTGCTCAAACAAGGTGCTTTCGCCGGATAGCATGTAGTATGGCCAATAATAGATTTCATATAGGCTGTTGGTTAAGGCAGTACGTCTGATGTGTCTGTCCCAGCGTCTCATCCCGAGTGAGACAATAAGTGATACTGGATGGTTGCGAATATCCCGCATGAAGGCAACGGAATAATTCGTGATTGTCGTATCGGTAGTCGTACTAAGCGGATTTCCAGTTTGAGTCTGGCCTTCATAGTCGACATTACCATCCCATACTGCAATGCGCATTGCTATCGTATCGGGTCCTGAGCTAACGTCATATCCGAATTCAATCCCAGGAAGAAGTCCATCTTCTCGAAGCAGCAGGTTTCCCTGTTCATCGTACTCCTTGAAGTGAAAGGAGTGCGAGTCGAGGCAGATATGGATGTATTCGGAATAGTCACTCGCGGACGCAAGACCAACTTGTCCAAGACCGAGGAAAAGGATAGCTTGCCGTGCAATCTGTATTGAAAGTGTCTGTGGATTATTCATTTAACTCGCCCATTGTATCCCACAGATTGCTTCTGATAGTGGCAAAAAAAAGCGCGGGACGGATGTCCCACGCTTGAATTTATCTAACCTGAACTAAATTACCATTCGACAAGCTGTGACACTACAGTACCAGTTATGTCGGTATAGCTAACGGAATAACTATTACAGTTGATAATTGCGATATTGGCGTAACCGGCATCAGAACCGTAGATCGCGATATTACCGCTGCTGGGGCTGCCATTGGCACAATCGAATTTGAGATTAGTCGCCTCAATGGTCACATAGCCATAATCGGGATGGTAGACCGTGGCATCGGCGTACCAGCCGAAGGAGTCATCCCCGGAAGCATACGGATCAGCGATTTTATAGACTTTCCCATCCGTTCCTGTGTAGTAGGTAGCCGTTGTGCATACGAAGTTGGAACCATCGGTCTCATTCCATGTACATGAGAATTCTGAATTCAAACTGACGACAACTTCACCATTAATTGTGACGCTGAGATACGAGAAAATGATTCGGTCGTAGCCAGGCCCCCATGATATTTCCATTGTGCCATTCAGATAAGCATCGTTTATTCCATCGAAACCAACGGCACAGAGGTTGTTGAAGGTGATGCGGGCTGTTCCGCTGTCCTCATCTCCGCTATCACTGGAGGTGATGCTGCCATCACAGTACAGGTATGCTCCCATTTGAGAGTTTAATTCGGCGGCGGTGACCGTTTGGACGGCCCCGGTAGGAAGCGGATTGGTTTGCGTATTCTTTGCGATGGCCAGACCGATTTCCTTAAGCTTTGCCTTGATATCTGAGTCGTTGGTTTTCGTTACGTCTACCGCAAAGGGTATATCACCGTACTTTTCATCTTCAATGACCCTGGTTGCAGCCTCAATCGAGGTCTCGGCGAGAACACCTGAATTCTCGCTGGTGACAGCTGCCGCTGTGCTCACACCTGTGTAGGAAAGACTGTCGGAATCATCACCGCCACCACCACCGCAACCAATCAGAACTCCTGTGAGTATCATGGTTGATAACATCCCTAACCTGTTCATTGTCTTATCTCCTAGACTAAATTATTGTAAATTGGTTTTATCTACCTTGAATCTACCTGTTTATGGCGCATCTATCAATATTGCGGGGTAGGATACAGCGTGAAATCAAGCGGCTAAACCTGTTCTTGTGACCCAATTGTGAACGGGGCCTGACTATGGGGGCTCGGAGAAATAGCAGCCGTGCCATTTAAAACTGGATAGTACGGGTAAACGCCTGAAAGTTTCCTTTCTTTTCAGTAAGTTTCAAAATTCTTCTTGCGAGATGAGAGAAGTGGCACCCTGGTGTTCAAAAAATGGGCTTGGAGTGGTTTATTCAAGGTTTGGAGGCGAGCGCTGAAATGCATTACGGCGGCTATACCAACAAATGTACAGGGTTTAAAAATTGGAAATTGGTTCACACTTTGGTATAAATCCGACTCTTCTTCTCGGTTGTCCCTGTAGGTTGGGGGCAGCTATCAGCAATTCAGGAGTATCCGATGAGCCGTATGGTGCAGTGTGTCAAGTTGGGCAAAGAGGCCGAAGGGCTTGAGCGCCCTCCCTATCCGGGTGAGATGGGTAAGCGTATTTTCGATAACATCTCCAAGGAGGCGTGGCAGATGTGGCTTAAGCAGCAGACTATGCTGATCAATGAATACCGCCTCACCCCTATCGACCCGAATCACCGCAAGATGCTGGAAAACGAGATGGAGAAATTCCTTTTCGGCGAAGGCGGCAGCCAGCCAGAGGGCTTTACACCACCGGCGGACTGATTTTTTATATAAATGGCGTTTGCGGTGCTTGACTTCCGGCGCCGCAAAGGCTTAAATGAGCGCCCTCTTGGCCGGGTAGCTCAGTTGGTAGAGCAGGGGATTGAAAATCCCCGTGTCGGCGGTTCGATTCCGTCCCCGGCCACCATTTTCTTTTGCCAATGCGACAAGCGGGATTTTGAGTTCCGAACAAGTCACTCAGTGTATCGATGTCTTGTGCCAGTGCGGCTGTGATGCGGTACGGGCCACCATCTCAGCGATGGAATCAGGCATTGTCGTACCTCAGGTCGATATTCTTTCAGACGACGAGCGTTTTCTGATTCTGCAGGAACTGAAGGCCATCATGGCCGTTTACGACGCCCGTAACTAATTCTCCCTTGTTTTTGTTATCCGGCGACCCGTCTCAACTCTTCTCCACAAGTCAGCCAATCACACTGAATCTTTCATTATAGGAATTCAGACCAGTCGCGATCGGTTTTGCCGAAGACCAGAAAGTGTGGGTTGAGCAGTGAATCCCTGGTGTTGTAACGCAGTGGGGCCAGTTCGGTGGTGGTGATCCGGCCACCGGCCTCTTCAACGATGCATTGAGCAGCCGCTGTATCCCATTCCGAGGTGGGACCCAGGCGGGCGTAGAGGTCTGCCTTGCCTTCAGCCACCAGACACGATTTTAGGGCGCTGCCAAGCGTGATTACTTCGACATCACCGATCTTGTCCAACAGCCGTTGCAGGAACTTACCGCGGTGGGTGGCGCTGCTGCAGACCACCGTCGCCTTGCCACCGTGCCAGGTGCGCACATGGATTGGGTGTGGATCGCTGGTCGCTTCACGCTTGTAGGCGCCCTGACCGCGGCAGGCATAGTAGTAGAGCCCAAGGGCCGGTGCGTAGATGATGCCTAGAACCGGTTCGTGATCCTCGACTAGTGCGATGTTGACGCTGAACTCGCCACTGCGGCAAATGAACTCCCGTGTGCCATCCAGCGGATCCACCAACCAGTAGCGCCTCCACTTGCGTCGCTCGGCGAACGGTATCGCGTTGGACTCCTCGGTGAGCACCGGTAAATCCGGTGTAAGGGCGCTCAACCCGTCGTGGATGATGGAGTGCGCGGCAAGATCGGCCTCGGTAAGCGGGGTCTGATCGTCCTTTTGTTCGACCTGAAAGCCTGATTCATAGATCTCCAGTATGCGCCGTCCCGCTTCGATGGCGACCTCCAGCGCCGGAGTGAGCAGTAGGCAGGGATCGCAGTCGCGATCGTCGGGTTTACACGCCATTTGCCAGATACTCGCGAGTCATGAAAAGGGCGGCTATGCTGCGGGCTTCGGTACAGTCCTCTCTTGCCAGCAGTTGGGGCAGATCACGCATACGCCACGGCACCACCTCCAGCGGTTCCGGCTCGTCACCGGGGTTTTTTTGCGGGTAGAGCTCTCGTGCAATCACCACGTGGGTGAAGTGACCGAGGTAACCCGGGGCCAGGCTCAGTGAGGTGAGGTGGTGCAATTTCTTGGCGCCATACCCGATCTCTTCCATGATCTCGCGGTTGGCGGCCGAGAGTGTTTCCTCGCCTTTTTCGATCCGTCCCTTGGGTAGGGAGAGTTCATAGCGGTCGATGCCCGCAGCATATTCCCGGATCAAGAGAAAGGTATCATCATCAAGCATCGGCACGATGAGCACTGCCCCTTGCGGCGAACCGATGAGGCGCTCAAATTGGGTTTCTACACCGTTGGTAAAGCGTAGATCAATCTGTTCTATATGGAACAGCCGTGTTTTGGCCAGGGTCTGGGTATTGAGGATTTGTGGCTTGTGTTGCATGGATTGTCCATGTATGGGGCCGTGGCCACCAATAATAGCGCGATCGGTCGGTGATCGCATCAGCGTTTGTTCTTTTGGGCGGGTACTGCCGGTGCGGTAGAATGACCCCGAGACTGTGTTGATGCAAGCGAGAGGGGCAGGTGTGATGATTGACTGGCAAAGGATCGATACGGTGTTTCTGGACATGGACGGGACCCTCCTTGATCTGAATTTCGATACTTACTTCTGGCTGGAGCACGTGCCGCGCCGGTTTTCCGAGAAACATGGTGTGGAACTCGAAACGGCGAAAATGCAGTTGATGGAGCGTTATCAGGCAATCATGGGGACCATCGACTGGTACAGCATCGATTACTGGACACGAGAGCTGGGGCTGGACATTGCACTGCTCAAGGAGGAGGTGGATCACTTGATCGCGGTTCATCCCTATGTAACGACCTTTCTTGATGCAGTGCGAGCGGCACAAAAACGAGTGCTGCTGGTGACCAATGCTCATATGAAAAGCCTTGAGCTGAAAATGGATCGCACTCGCCTGGGAGGCCATTTCGACCGTCTGGTCTGCTCGCATGAGTTGGGCCTGCCGAAGGAGGCGCCTGAGTTTTGGGCCAAGCTGCAAGATGTGGAAACATTTGATCCGAAGCGGACCTTGCTGGTGGATGATAGTCTGCCGGTGCTGCGCTCGGCACGAGAGTACGGCATAGGCTGGTTGCTGGCGGTCTATGAACCGGACACTCAGCAGCCTCGGCGAGACGTGGCTGAGTTCGATGCTATCGAAACTTTCCGCGATATTCTTCCCGGCGGCAAGGATTAGGTGTGTCTTGATTGTTATTTTTTATTGAAGCGTTTGTCCCAGCTTTTATAACGCTTGCGGCAGTACTGCAGCAGGGCATCGTAGCCCTCGAAGAATAGCTCAAAGCCCTCCTCTGCCGGTGAGTCGTATTCACAGTAATCGTTGCTATGATCGCGGCAAATCTGCGGGCGGGTATCGTAGATACCGCAACCGACGCCATCGACCAAGTGCCGGCAGCGTGTATTGACCAGGAGGAACCAGCCGTCTTCATCCTTGTAAGCCTGGACATTGTCGTGGGCAAGTTGCCATAGCAGAGTGTCAAAGTCGCTCATGCTGGTTGGTGCGTCGATTTGCTGGGTGATATAAGTGCAGCACTTGGAGCCGTGGCACAGGGAACACTTGGTTTCCGGACTGGGTTGCTGTTGAGTGGGCATAGGTATTCGGTTTCGGACAGGCTGGCGGAAAAAGTTTATAGTAGCAAAGCCGCTCGCAGGAAGACATCAAGGCTCGCTTTAGACAAGCAGATGTTCATGTAAGGGCTGAAAGTTAATTTTTTTGAGGGATATCTTGTGATTGAATGGGAAGGAAGGGCACTTTGTCGATGGCTGGGTGCCATCCTCACGGTGTTGTGGTTTTCAGCGTACGCAGATGAGGCCGCTTTGGGCGAGCAGGCGTTCTTTGATGAATTGCCGGTGGTGCTGACAGTAACCCGTCTGCCGCAATCCAGGGCGGAGTTGCCGAGTGCTGTCACTGTTATCGATCGCGAGATGATCGAGGCATCCGGGGTGGTGGAACTGACGGATCTGTTTCGTCTGGTAGCAGGTTTTCAGATCGGTCATTACCATGATGTGGACGGGCCACGTGTCGCCGTGGCCTATCACGGGAATACCGAACAGTATTCACGCCGTATGCAGGTACTGATTGACGGACGCTCTGTATATACATGGGGGACCGGTGGGGCCGAGTGGACCGATTTGCCGATCGCGATCGATGATATTGAGCGTATTGAGGTCAGCCGTGGCCCGAACGGCGTAACCTACGGTAGCAATGCATTTCTTGGTGTGATCAATATCATTACCTACCATGCTGGAGAGCAGACCGGTAGTTATGTAAGAACCACGCTGGATGATGATCAGTTCCATGAAGTCGTTTTGCGACATGCCGAAAGAAGCGGCGATTTTTCCTATCGGTTGAGCGGCCGGTATCAATCCGATGACGGATTCGACGATTACACCTCCCCGCGTGATGTTCACTTTGAGTTAAACGATGATAGACAAACATCGGCGCTTACATTTCGCGGTGACTACCGCGGGGGTGTGAATGACTACTGGACACTGCAAATCGGTGGCTCCACCGGGCCGCGGGAAGTTGGCTACACGGACAAATTCTTTGAACCAGTGCATCAGCGCGAGCTTACCACGCACTACCAGCAGCTTCGGTGGCAGCACATTGCCGATTCGGACACTGAGTACAATATTCAGTTCTATCACAATCTCCACAACGTCGAAGACAAGTTCCAGACGGCGCCGCTGCCAGCAGATCTTCAGCTACTACTTGGTACTGCGGATCAAACACTGGCGCGAGACACATCGATCGAGTCAGAGCGCTATGAGCTGGAGTTTTCGCACCGGTTCCGTCTGACGCAAGATATGCGAATGGTCTGGGGTGGTGCTTTCAGGGAGGATGTCGCGAATGCGGCTGATTATTTTGACTCAAGTGGTCAATACCAACATCAATTATCGAGGCTTTTTTTCAATGGGGAGTGGAAACCCGGTGATAGGTGGGTGGTCAATCTCGGTGACATGCTGGAACAGAGTAATTTGACTGGTGACATGCATTCGCCTCGTGTGGCAATCAACAGGCTGGTCGGCACGGCCGGCTATGTGCGTGTCGGCGCAGGAAGAGCGTACCGTATACCGACAGCGCTTGAGGCGCATGCGAACTACACCATACGCTCTAGTGAAGGATACCTGCTTCATACACTATATGCCTCACCCGATGAGCTCCCGCCCGAACGTATCGATAGCATGGAGTTGGCATTTGGTGTAGAGAGGAAGGACTTTGAGGTTGAGGCGAAGCTGTTCCGGGAAGAGATACGCGATGAAATCTCTACAGTGGAGGATCAGGCGATGGTGCTGTTACCGTACTGGTTCATGGCAACGGTAGGTGAAACAACAGTTCAAGGGGCGGAATTGCAACTTAAGGTCAGAACCGATCGCTCATTGCTCTCAGTGGCCTATGCTAATACACGGGCATCAGGCTGGCGGCTTCGTGATATTAACCCTGAGTGGGTTATTGATGTTGGAGATGCCGTTCCAAGGCAGACTTTCAATACCCTGTTTTCGTACCGCTTGGCAGAGGGTGTGTGGGGTGGCGTGAATTATTACTACGTATCACCGATGAGATTTTATTCTGGAGATGTTACGGATAGTGTGAGAAGCCTCGATGTTAATTTCAGTAAAAAATTCAAGCTGTCCGGTCACGAGGCGACATGGCGACTGTTATTTAAAAATCTGCATGGTGACTACTTCGACTTTGAGAAAGAGACGATCTCCAAAAGGTCTGCCTACCTGACACTGAGTCTGGGTATTTAGAACATAAGAAAAAAGGATTTAGAGCATCATTTATGACAGGGAATAAATGTCTATTACAGGGACTGTTACTTTGCCTGTTTTTGCCATTAAAGGCAGTGGCAGAGGGAACGGTCTACTTTCTCTACGATAACGCTAATCCGCAACACTTGAACTATGTCAGTGACAGTGAAAGGTTGTTGCGAAAGGCTCTGCCTGAGTTGGATTCAGTAAGGCTGAGTCTGGCAAGGGCCGGTGTATTAGCGACTGTCCCCGAGGGTCGTACGCTTGTTATCACTGTCGGCTCCAGTGCCGCTAGGTTGGCCATTGATAGTGGGCTGCCGACGCTCAATACCATGATTACCCGCCGTCATTTCCAATCGATCAAGGGGACATATGAGAGCCCTGTCACGGCGCTCTATCTTGAACAGCCATTTTCGCGGATGTTGACACTGGTAAAGACGACCCTTCCTGATCGGAAACAGATCACCGTCATACTCGGTCTCACCTCACGGCTAATGCAGGAGGAAATCAATGTCGCTTGCCAGGCTCAAGGGCTGCGTTGTACTTCCGTGGTGGTGAAGGACCAGGCTGGACTCGAGCAGGCCCAGCAATTTGCCGCGAGCACCGGTAAGGTGATGCTTGTGCTACCCGACCCGCAGGTCGTCAACGCCTCTACCGCGCGCAATCTTATCCTCGGCGCCTATCGGCGCGGTGTCGCTCTGGTGGGTTACTCCAGTGCTCTGGTCAAAGCAGGTGCATTGATGTCAGTGCACTCGACTCCCGGTCAACTGGGCGAGGATGCCGCGGCAATGGCCATTGAAATGTTGCAGCGAGGCTCACTGAACGTGCCACCAGCTCGTTACCCGGAACGCTACAATGTATCGGTTAATTACCAACTTGCACGTGCATTGCAGCTGGATCTTGCCACGGAAGCATCGTTGACCAACGCCATTGAAAAGGCCGAACGCAATGAATAAAGGCGGGATCCGAAAAAATTTGTTGCTGTTGACGCTTGCCCCCTCATTGGCGCTTTTAGTGTTGCTGTTCGGGTATTTCAGCTATCAACAAATCAATCTGTTGCAAACGGCGCTGAATGAGCGAGGAATAACGGTGTCGCGTTATCTGGCGGCAGCTGCCGAGTTTGGTGTGGCGACAGGTAACATGCAGCAATTGCGTACGATGACCGACTCAGTGCTGGAGGGGGAAGTCCTCGGCCTGCACGTCTACGACATGGACGAGCGACTGTTGTTGGCTTACGGCGAGGTGTCGGTCAGTCGGCTATCACGTCACTTGGGAAATGAACGTGCTGCACTCTGTGGTGAGGAGGAACACCTGCTGGTGTTCTGTACTCCGATTAACGTCATCCCTCTCCCGGTCAATGATTACCAGGAACCGGGACCATTGGAGCCGGTACGGATAGGACGCTTGGAGGTGACACTTTCCACTGAGAGGTTGCTGAACAAACGCGATGCGCTTATTGCCCGTTCCGCCGGTATTGCCTTTATTGTGCTACTGCTGGCACTGGCGTTAACGCGGCGTATTGAGCACCAGATCACCCGTCCCTTGGTCGCCTTGACCGAAACAGTCGAGCACGTCGGCCAGGGCGATCTGAAGAATCGATTGCGTGAAGATGGCAGCGGTGAACTGCAAACCCTGCAGCGAGGGGTCAATGCCATGATCGAGGCGTTGTCGCAGCATCATGAGGAGATGGAAGAACGCATAGCCAGCGCCACCATGCAATTGCGTGAAGCGCTGAGTACACTGGAACAGAAAAACCTTGATCTGGATATCCAGCGGCAACGTGCCGAGTCCGCCAGTAAGGCCAAAAGTCAGTTTCTCGCCACCATGAGCCATGAGATCCGCACCCCCCTGAGCGGGATGATCGGCATGCTTGGTCTGTTGAACAAGGAAACACTGAATGGCTCGCAGCAGGAGTATGTGCATCATCTGCTTGAGGCTGCAGGCGCTCTGCGGCTGCTGATTGATGAGATACTCGACTTCTCTCGAATTGAGGCAGGTAAGCTGAGTATCGTGAACCAGTCCTTTTCGCCGTTTGGCATTATTGAAGATGTCTCGGTGATGCTGGTCCCCTCTGCACATCATAAAGGGCTGGAACTTATCCTCGATATCGACCCTGAACTGCCACACAAGGTTATGGGTGATCCGTTGCGCTTCCGTCAGGTGCTGATCAACCTGATGGGAAATGCCATCAAATTTACCGGTGAGGGCCATGTGTTGCTGCGGGTGCATAGTCGGCTTGTCCCAGGCAATGCAGCGGCGGAGCTACGCTTTGAGGTGATTGATACAGGTATTGGCATAGCACAGGAAAAACTTCAGCTGGTATTCGATAGCTTTACTCAGGTAGATGGCAGTACGACACGGCGTTTCGAGGGAAGTGGACTGGGAACGACCATTTCCCGCGAATTAATCAAGCTGATGGGTGGGGATATCGGTGTTGATAGTGAATTAGGCAAAGGCACTCTTTTTTGGTTTTCCCTGACGTGGCCTGTGGTGCAGGCGGCGCCGGTTATCAAGCAGATTCTCGCGGGGAAAAGTATGCTTTTATACGAACCTCACCCAGTTAGCCGCGATACGATACAGGCGTCACTCAAGTCATTGGGGGCGACGGTAGTGTCGGTGGGAGGGGAGCTTGCACTGCTTCGTGAAATCGAAGAAAAGCAATTCGACGATATCCTGTTGTGCGAAAACAGCGGTGCATTTACTCAACGTGAGCTGGCACAGCGGTTACGCAGTCGGCACTGGAATACACCGATACCAAATTTGTGCCACATCACTTTTATTACTGGAGAGAGTTCAGCGGAGTTGTTTCACTGTCAGATCAGCAAACCCGTGCTTCCTTCACGTCTGCTCCGTATGTTGCCGTCAGGAAACAGGGAGGCGGTGGCGCCATCAGAAAACTGCACTCGGCCGTTAACGGTGTTGCTCGCGGAGGACAATCCAATCAATGCCAAGGTGACCACCCATTTGCTGGTGGCGGCGGGCCACAGGGTGGTGCATGTCGACAACGGTAGGGCAGCACTTGACGCCATGCGGCATGAAGAGCTGGATAGCGCGCTTATGGATGTACGTATGCCGGAGATGGACGGTTTAACTGTCACCCGTCTCTGGCGCGAGGAGGAGCGAGGCAGCGGCAGGCATCTGCCGATCATTGCCTTAACGGCCAATGACAGCAAGGAAGATCGGCATGCCTGTCTGGCTGCAGGCATGGATGACTTTCTGATCAAACCTGTGAACAGTGTCCAGTTGAATGCTTTCCTGCGGCGTTACTGTTGAGGGGGAGTGGTAGAGCTGGAACATTAAAGGGGAGCTGGATTTCAGGGAACAGGTTTCGGTAGCCGGCCCTCTTCGGCTAATGGCTAGCACACGGAGTCATTGGCGCTTATGGATGATTTTAAGCGACTGGCGACTGAATCTACGATCCTCTTCGCCGTTGCTGTCCGTTGCCTCGCCTTTGTCCCCCTCTCTTGCCGCTTCCGCCTGTTCGATCTCCCAGACGTTTCTTGCCTTCCATTCGGCGCGGTGGTTCGGGGCTGAGCAGTAGTTCTGAGCTGATGGCCTCCATTATGATCTTCTGATCGATGTACTCTTCGATCTCTGCCAGTGAGAAGGCGTATTCCTCGCAGGCAAAGCTCAGCGCCTTGCCGCTGGCACCGGCCCGTGCAGTGCGGCCGATCCGGTGGACGTAGTCCTCTGCATCCTGCGGCAGATCGTAATTAAACACATGGCTGACATCGGGGATATGAAGGCCGCGCGCGGCTACATCGGTGGCGACCAGCACCGGGAACAAGCCTTGTTCGAATTGCTGCAGCAGGCGTTGGCGTTTTGTCTGCGGCACATCGCCGGAGAGGATGCCGCATTTGATGCCATTACCTTCCAGGTACCCCCATACTTTCTCACCTGCGCGTTTGGTATTGACGAAGACGATTGCCCGTTGTGGCGATTCTCGTTTAATCAGCCCTAGCAACAGCGGGATCTTCTCATCCATAGCAGGGTAATAAACACTCTGCTGGACCTTGTCTGCAGTGACTCTTTCCGGCACGATTTCGACCGTTACCGGGTTGTTCATATGCTCGTAGGCAAGTTCGGTAACCCGTAGGGACAGGGTGGCTGAGAACAGCATGCTTAGGCGTTTTTCCGGATGCGGCATGCGTCGCAGCAGGTAGCGGATATCCTTGATGAAGCCGAGATCGAACATTCGATCCGCCTCGTCGAGCACCATCACTTGCAGCATTTGAAGGTCGAACACATGTTGCCTGAAGTAGTCAATGATACGCCCCGGTGTGCCGATGAGAACGTCTACTCCTTCCTTAATTTGAGTGCGCTGCTGCTCGTAGCCGGTGCCGCCATAGGCAAGACCGAGCGAGAGGCCGGTGTGGCGCCCTAGCGTCTCCGCATCCTTGTGGATCTGTATTGCCAGTTCGCGGGTGGGCGCAAGGACAAGGGCGCGGATTTGATTTGGGCGGCGTTGTTTATCGCTGGGATGGCGCATTAGGTGCGTGTACAAGGCGATTAGGAAAGCGGCGGTTTTGCCTGTTCCGGTCTGTGCCTGCCCCGCGACATCCTGCCCGTTCAGGGCGTGTGGTAGGGTCTCCGCCTGAATGGGCGTACAGTATGAAAATCCTGTTTCTTCAATGCCTTGCAAAAGTTCTTGCGGCAGATCGAAGTCCTGAAAACGAGTGTTACTCAAGTGTTTTTCGCTCATAGTTAAGTAAGAATACCAAAAAGCCGGCCGCTTTGGGCTTGAAATGGCAGGCGGATTGGGCTCAAATGTCGCCTAAGAAGAATTTTTCTGGCCATGTTGCTCCGTGACATGGAAACCGTCGAATGAGTGGAGGCACAAAATTGAGCGATAAAATCGTATATGCAACCGATGACACCTTCGAAACCGAGGTCTTGAAGGCGGAAGGTACGGTTTTGGTGGATTACTGGGCCGACTGGTGTGGCCCGTGCAAGATGATCGCACCGATTCTGGATGAGATCGCCGAGGAATATGCCGGCAAGCTGAAGGTAGCCAAACTTAACATCGATGAAAATCCTAATACTCCACCGAAGTACGGTATCCGTGGTATCCCCACCCTGATGCTGTTCAAGGGCGGTAATGTTGAGGCCACCAAGGTCGGAGCGGTATCAAAATCCCAGTTGACCGCCTTTATCGACAGCAATCTTTAAAGTGGTCTATTCGTCCAGTCCGATCTCGGGCTGGACGGCACTTGTATTGAGTGCTAGACTTCAACGAAATTCCAAGTAACTTTAAAAAAACCCACTTCAGTTCAAACCCCCGAACTTCAGGCCAGAAGACTCAGAATCTTGTTCGGCCGGGTAAGCCTTGGATTACCTTCATACCTTACACTCACCCATGCAGCACTCTCTGTATAACGGCACAACTCATGAATCTTACGGAATTAAAAAGAAAACCCGCAGCAGAACTCCTTACACTCGCGGAAGAGATGGGCATCGACAACATTGCCCGTTCGCGCAAAGAGGCCGTTATCTTCGCCATACTCAAGGCTCACGCCAAGAGTGGTGAGGATATCTATGGCGATGGTGTGCTGGAGATACTGCAGGATGGTTTTGGCTTCCTGCGCTCGGCTGACAGCTCTTACCTTGCCGGTCCTGATGATATCTACGTATCACCCAGCCAGATCAGGCGCTTCAATTTACGCACAGGTGACACCGTCTCCGGCAAGATTCGGCCACCCAAGGAGGGCGAGCGATACTTTGCGCTGCTGAAGGTCGACCAAATCAACTATGAGCCCCCGGAAAACGCCAAGAACAAGGTTCTTTTCGAGAATCTGACACCACTCCATGCCAATGACCGTTTCGTGCTTGAAATGGGCAACGGCAGTACCGAGGATGTCACTGCTCGAATCATCGACCTGATGGCGCCCATCGGCAAAGGTCAGCGCGGACTTATTGTGGCGCCGCCGAAGACCGGTAAGACGATGATGCTTCAGAATATCGCCCAGTCCATTACCAGTAAGCATCCGGAATGCTACCTCATTGTGTTGCTTATCGATGAACGCCCAGAGGAGGTGACCGAAATGGCCCGCTCTGTTCGGGGCGAGGTCGTCTCTTCTACCTTCGACGAGCCGGCCAGCCGCCATGTGCAGGTGGCTGAGATGGTGATCGAAAAGGCCAAGCGGTTAGTCGAGCACAAGCACGATGTGGTGATCCTTCTCGATTCCATCACTCGCCTGGCACGAGCCTACAACACCGTGATTCCCTCTTCAGGCAAGGTGCTGACCGGTGGTGTCGACGCCAACGCCCTGCACCGTCCCAAGCGTTTCTTCGGCGCCGCACGCAATATCGAAGAGGGCGGTTCACTGACGATCATTGCTACGGCATTGATCGATACTGGTTCGCGTATGGATGATGTGATTTACGAGGAGTTCAAGGGCACCGGCAACATGGAGATCCATTTGGATCGCCGTATCGCCGAGAAGCGTATCTATCCGTCGATCAACATCAACCGTTCCGGGACTCGCCGCGAAGAATTACTCACCAACCCGGAAGAGCTGCAGAAGATGTGGATCCTGCGCAAGCTGGTTCATGAGATGGACGAACTGGCCGCTATGGAGTTCCTGCAGGATCGGATCAAGGCGACCAAGACTAACGCCGAGTTCTTCGACTCCATGAAGCGCTGAATATGGTTTGATATTGGTAAAAAAAGCGCCGATGGCGCTTTTTTTATGCCGTGCTTATTTCAACGGCTATGTGTTACCGGCTGGATATTCCAAATCTGGCTGGCATACTCGCGGATGGTGCGGTCTGAGGAGAAGTGTCCTAGCTGGGCGACATTAAGGATGGCCTTGCGGCTCCACTGTTCAGGCTGGAGAAACAGGGCGTCGACCCTCTCTTGCGCGGCAATATAGGCGCCGTAATCGGCAAGCAGCATATAAGGGTCGCTGCTCAGCAGGTTTTCGACAATGGCCTTATATCGGTGTGGCTCTTCGGGTGAAAAGTAACCTGAGTCAATCATGTTGATGACGCGCTTAAGTTCACCGTTGGCATCGTAATAGTCGCGCGGGCGATAGCCCTTATCCCTTAATGCATCAAGTTCATCAACTGTATGGCCGAAGATGAAAATATTCTCGTCTCCGACTTCCGCATGGATCTCCACATTGGCTCCATCCATGGTGCCGATAGTGAGTGCTCCATTCAGTGCCAGCTTCATATTGCCGGTGCCTGAAGCTTCGGTGCCGGCGGTGGAGATCTGCTCTGACAGGTCTGCCGCGGGAATGATGTCTGTCGCGGTGGTGACATCGTAGTTGGGAATGAACACCACCTTGAGCATATCGCCGATCCTGGGGTCGTTGTTGATGATATCGGCGACGTCGTTGATCAGGCGGATGATCTGTTTAGCCATCCAGTAACCAGGGGCGGCCTTTCCCGCGAAGATCGCCGTGCGGGGCACTTTGGGGCGGTCAACACCTTCACGCAAGCGGTTGTAGCGAGTGATAAGATGCAGAACATTGAGCAGTTGACGCTTGTATTCGTGAATGCGTTTGACATGGACATCGAACAGGCTGTCGGGATTGACCTTAAGACCCAGATACTGGTCTATCTTGTCGCTGAGTAACTGCTTGTTCTGATGTTTGACCCCGCGAAAGCGCCGGCGAAACTCCTCATCATCTGCCAGCGGCACCAGCTCTCGCAACCGCTCCAGGTGGGTCAACCAGCCCTTGCCGATGGTGTCGGCAATTAGTTCGGTCAGTGGGCGGTTGGCCTGGTGCAGCCATAGCCTTGGGGTGATGCCGTTGGTAATGTTTATGAATTTATCTGGATAGAAATCGCTGAAATCACGGAAAAGTTGGTTTTTCAGAAGATCGGTATGCAATGCGGCCACACCGTTGACCTTGTGACTGCCGACAATGGCCAGATGAGCCATGCGTACCTGTCGCTCGCCCTTCTCATCGATGAGTGACATCCGGCGCTGGCGCTCAACATCCCCCGGGTAGCGATGCATGACTGCATTGAGAAAGTGCTGGTTGATCTCGTAGATGATCTGCAGGTGGCGTGGCAGCATTCGTTCGAAAAGATGTACCGGCCATGTTTCCAGAGCTTCGGGCAGCAGAGTGTGGTTGGTGTAGGCAAAGGTGCGGGTGGTGACATCCCAGGCCTGATCCCAACTGAAGTGGTGAATATCCAGCAGCAAGCGCATGAGCTCGGCGATGGCGATGGAGGGGTGGGTGTCGTTGAGCTGGATCGCCACCTCGTCGGGAAGTTTGTGTAAATCCTGATATTGCTTGAGAAAGCGAAACAATATGTCCTGCAATGAGGCGCTGACAAAGAAATACTGTTGTTTGAGTCGCAGCTCCTTACCCATTTCGGTGATGTCGTTGGGGTAGAGCACCTTGGAGAGGTTTTCCGAGCGGGTCTTGTCCTCCACCGCTTTGGTGTAGTTGCCTTCATTGAAGTATTGCAGGTCAAAATCTCGTGTAGCCTTGGCTGACCACAGGCGCATGTTGTTGACGGTGTCGACATCGTATCCGGGGATGGGGGTATCGTAGGCCATCGCCATTACCTCGTCGGCATCTACCCAATGGCAACGTCGGTTGTTGTGCTCGTCGCGGTATTCCACCACATGGCCAAAGAATTTGACTGGAAAGAGCACCTCCGGTCGTGCGAACTCCCAGGGGTTTCCATAACGGAGCCAGTTGTCAGGATGCTCCACCTGAGCACCGTGTTCGATGGCCTGGCGGAACATGCCGTATTCATAGCGGATACCGTAGCCGTAGCCTGGCAGCTTCAGGGTTGCCAGGGAATCGAGGAAACAGGCGGCAAGTCTTCCGAGGCCGCCGTTCCCGAGCGCGGCGTCAAACTCCAGATCCGCAATTTGCCTGAGCTCCAGATCAAGCTCACCAAGTGCCGATTGTGTTTCTTCATAGATGCCGAGGTTGAGCATGCCGTTGAGCAGGGTTCTTCCTATGAGAAACTCCATTGACAGGTAATAGACGCGCTTGGTGTTGTTGGTGTAATAGCTACGCATCGTTTCCATCCAGCGCTCGGTAAGGCGGTCACGTACCATATAGGCAACGGCGTGAAACCAGTCGCGATCAGTGGCGGTGAGGTTGTCCTTGCCCACAGTGTAAATCATGCGGTTGGCCAGCGAGTGCATGATCGAGGCGGCATCCATCCCCTCATAATCATATTTCAGCAGCTTCTTTTCGTGTGGTTCGGTCATTGCCTGTATTCCTGTTTTCCGTGTTGCAAGCATAGCTGAGGAACAGCTAAATCCACCAATTTCCCTCCTGATAATAAGTATATTTGGAAAGAGACGGGTGGAGACTGCTATGCTGATATTTAGTCAAAAAAGGGTATCTGACGAAAAGGAGGATGCGATGGCTGACTCCAGAGAGCCTCAGGATTTTGACGAATGGCGTTTGTTGGCAAGCAGGGATCCGGAAGGGTTCGAGCTGGCGCGGCGCCGGGTGCTGGATGTGGTAATTGCGCAGGCATCGGAGAAGAGTCGCCAGCGGCTCATGGCACTGCAATGGCGAATTGATCGGTTGCGGGAGCGTTCCGCCACGCCGCTGGCCGCTTGTATCTTGCTGTCGGATTTGATGTGGGACTCACTTACCGGTGATAATGGGCTCCTTGAGGCGATTCGTGGAGACCACGGTCCTTCCCGTCATGAGCCCGCCTGCCACCGTTCGTCTGTGATCCCATTCCATAAAGTTCGGCCGAGGCAAGGATAATTACTTGCTGTAGGTCAGCGTTTCTCGTATCATCACGGGCTCTTTGAAGGGCCCGGCGCGGTGCGTATCGTGGAGATATGTAGCGGCGCATAACCATTTACGAGGTTCAAGCGAAATGAAACCGGATATCCACCCTGAGTACAACGAAATTACTGTGAACTGCAGCTGCGGTAACAGTTTCAAGACAAAATCCACAGTAGGCCATGATCTGAATCTCGACGTGTGCTCTGCTTGCCACCCCTTCTTTACCGGTAAGCAGAAGATGCTCGATACCGGGGGCCGCGTCGATAAATTCCGCCAGAAGTACGGCCGCAAGTAATACTGTGGCAGGAACACCGTGGCAACACAAAGGGGCGCTCCTTCGGAGCGCCCCTTTTGCGTTATGGCGTCGCATGCCGGTACTTATACTGTTGGCTTTGCCACTGCAGGTACTGGGAACATGCTCGCTGGACCGGACTGATGCCAGCGTGGCAGTCAGTTATGTCTATGATGGCGACACGGTGAAACTGAATGATGGGCGAAAATTGCGCTTTATCGGCATCAATACGCCGGAAATCGGCCATGATGGTGGAGCATCAGAGCCATTTTCACATGCGGCGCGGAATCGGCTACAACATTTGATTGGGGATGGGACTATTCGCTTGCGCTATGGAAAAGAGCGCCACGACCGCTACGGCCGCCTGCTGGCGCACCCCTATCTTGCCGACGGGCGCAGTATTAATGCGTTGCTGCTGCAGGAGGGCCTGGCGACCACTCTGGTGGTGCCGCCCAATACCTGGAGTTATGTGTGCTATCAGGCGGCGGAGAGGCAGGCGCGGGGCATAGGAGTGGGGTTGTGGTCGCATCCACGCTATCGGCCGGTAAGCCCGGAGAAGTTGCCCAGCGGTGAGACTGGTTTCCGCCTGGTTGAGGGTGTGATCGAGCAAGTGATCGAGACACGTAATAGTGTATGGCTGGAGTTGGCGGGACCGATGGCGTTGCGCATAGCGCGCAAGGATCTTGAGAATTTTTCCCAATGGAAGATGGGTGATTTGGTTGGACGTCGTGTGATGGCTCGCGGTTGGCCTAAGTTGCGTAAGGGCAAATGGCGAATGAGCCTACGCCATCCTGCAGCACTGGAGATCCAGCCAGTCGATTGAGACGTGCATTTCCCCTGGTGGGGAAAAGTGATTGATGGGATATATATTCAGGTAGCCTGTATGGGCTGTGGCTAGCCTGCTCCTTCATCACCTTTACCGAGTATGGCTTCAAGTTGCCGGCGCTTAGCCCGCTTCATTGGTTTTCCATCCACGGGGCTAAGGGGGGGCTGGCGAGGTCCATCAAGCGGAAACACAGTAAGTTCGATGGCTGTGTCTCCGGCGACAAAGCTGAACTTGGGATAGTGCAGGGTCACGTTTTTTGCCATATGCACTGTTCGTTCACCTTGCTCGAATGGGATGTGCTGTTGTAACAGGAAGATCAGAACCTGTTCGGCGGTTTCAGCGAACAGGTGCAGATAGACAGGGGTATTCTCGTCAGCGCTGCCGTTAAGGATCGGACCGACGAGCGCAGGTTTAAACTCCTCGAGCATCGTCATGGCCTTTAATGCTGTTTGGCGTAATTGACGCAGTCGTTCTTCCTGAGTGTTGCTGTGGAACAGACGCTGGTATTCAATTAGCTCCTGCTCGATTTCCTCATTTCCCGGCAGCTTGCGGCTCTGTTCAACACCATGGTGTTGTGCCGCCTTGCGTTTAGCCATGGCAAAATCGCGGATACCGCTCTCAATCATCAATCGAGCGGCGGTCTGCGCAATGAGTCGGCGCAGCTTTGTGTCGTCTGAGACGTTTGGTCGTTTGCCTATGGCTGCGTTCCTTCGATCAGAACAGTTCTTCGGTTATGGCACCACTGCTGCTATTGTCGTCGCTGCTATTGCCCGCCAATGGTGTACCTTCCTCTGGGATCTCCTCAATACGGAACAGCTCGAAGATGGCATTGGGATTGTCAGCGGTGCTGAATTGCCCGCTGTCGGCATCAATCAGTGCAGAGACAATTCCTTCCGGTTGCTTCATCGTTGCCTCCGGGCGATCGCGTAGCGCTTCACGCATGTAGTCGATCCATAACGGCAGAGCGGCATGTCCGCCGGTTTCACTGCTGCCTAGGGACCTAGGTGTATCGAACCCCACCCATACGGTGGTAACTACGTCGTTGTTAAAGCCGGAGAACCATGCATCGATTTGATCGTTGGTTGTGCCGGTTTTGCCGGAGAGATCGTTACGCCCCAATTGTAATGCCCGTCGACCGGTACCGTGTTTGATAACATCCTGCATGACAGTACGCATCAGGTAGGCATTGCGCGCATCGATGGTACGCGGCGCCGGCCTCGGCAGGCGCAGTGGTTCGATAGCAAGTTCGGTCTCTTCAACAATGGCTTCCTGGTCTGCCATGGTAACCTCTTCCGAGACCTGGTTTTCGTCAGTGGCGTCCTCCGTAAGGTCGGTGGCAGCGGCCGTTACTAACGGAACAAGATCGGCACAATTATCATCACAGGCAAGCAATGGGTCAGCCTCGTAGAGAAGATCGCCTGTGGCGTCTTCAATACGCTGGATGAAGTAAGGTTCGATAAGAAAGCCGCCATTGGCAAACGTGGCAAAGCCACGGGCTAACTCGAAGGGCGTAATGGTAGCGCTGCCCAGAGCCAGGGATAGATCTCGTGAAAGACGCTTTGGGTCAAAGCCGAAATTGGTCACATAATTAATGGCGTTACTGATGCCGACACTCTGCAAGAGCCGGATGGAGACGAGGTTTCGGGAGTTGACAAGCGCTACACGCAGGCGGGTCGGCCCGTAGAATTTGCCGCTGTAATTCTCAGGGCGCCATTCGCTCTCAAGCTCTGTGTCTTCGAACACAACCGGGGCGTCATTGATGATGCTGGCGAGGTTGAAGCCTTGTGCCAGTGCTGATGAGTAGATAAACGGTTTGAAGTTGGAACCCGGCTGACGCTCGGCTTGAATGGCGCGGTTGAATTTGCTTTGGTAGAAATCGAAGCCGCCGCTGAGGGCAAGCAGGGCACCGTCAGTCGGACGCAGTGATACCAGCGCCGCTGATACATCGGGCACCTGGGCAAGTAGCCAGTTGTCGTCGTCGTCCTGTTTTACACGTATGATATCGCCGACCTTGAGTATATCGGCGGCTTTTTCCGGCGCCTTGCCAAAGGCGTTTACATTGATATAGGGGCGAGCCCACTTCAAACCATCCCAGGGGATGATCTGTCGGCTGCCGTCGGCGAGATAACACACTGCCTCTTTTTCTTCCACACCGATGACCAGTGCCGGTGCCAGACCGCCGATAGAGGTCAGATCTTGGAGCAGGTCTTTCCACTCCTCTTCTCCGGCGGTGTCCTCCAGCTCATGGTGCGCCTCAACACCACGGTAGCCGTGGCGCAGGTCATAGGCTATCAGGTTATCATGCACAGCCTCATTGGCCGCCTGTTGCAGGCGCGCGTCGAGGGTGGTGTAGACCTTGTAGCCATAGGAATAGGCATCCGGGCCATAGCGGTCGTACATCTCAGCACGCACCATCTCGGCAACATAAGCTGCATTTAAGTCGGTGATAACGTTGTCGTCGGTGGCCGTTACCGGTGCATTGATCGCTTCCTGGTATTGCTCATCGTTGATGTATTCCAGATCATGCATCCGACGCAGTACATAGTTGCGGCGCAACAGAGCTCGTTCCGGATTGACGATGGGATTATAGGCAGAAGGCGCCTTGGGCAAGCCGGCGATCATCGCCAGTTGGGATAAAGTGAGTTCGTCAAGATCCTTGCCGTAGTAGACCTGTGCGGCAGCAGCGACCCCATAGGCCCGCTTGCCCAGATAGATCTTGTTGAGGTAGAGCTCCAGAATCTGCTCCTTGCTCAACTCATCCTCGATTTTCAGCGACAGCAGGATTTCGTTAAGTTTGCGCGAATAGGTTCTCTCCCTGCTGAGGAAGAAATTACGTGCTACCTGCATGGTGATGGTACTACCGCCTTGACCGCGTTCACCAGTGAGGACAAGATTCAGTGCAGCACGCAGCAGGCCTTGATAGTCAACTCCCGGGTGTTCGAAGAAACGGTCATCCTCTGCCGAGAGAAAGGCGTGGATCAGGTCTGGGGGGAATTGGTCATACTGATAAGGGATCCGCTTCTGGTCACCATATTCCGCAATCAACTGCCCCTCCCTGCTATAAACCCTCAGAGGCACCTGCATTCGCACATCCTGAAGGGCTTCGGTGGGTGGTAGCTTGGGCGTGAGATAGAGATAAAGCGAAAACAGGCCAATCGCCCCAAGCACGGCGAGTGCCAGAGAAGCAGTCAGGAATAGGCGAATCAGAAGGGAACGGCTAGGAAGTTTCATTGGTGTTGTACAGGCTCAGGCATGGCAAGACGCAAGGCGTCTTAGTATATCGGTAATGTTCACAAGGCCTCATAGCGGGGTGTAACTTTTGTGATCCCGTTACGGTTACTTGCTGAATCGCATCAGTATAAAGGTTTTTGGCGATCGGTACTAATGCGCACAAGGGGCATTTACTGGTTGACCTATAGTTGACACTGGTATTTAATGTTATTAAATAAGATATGCATGTAACCGTGGATATATAAAGGAAAAAACCTTTCGATGCCCATACTCCTTGGAAGGAAGAAACAGGCCGTTCTGGGGCTAGACATCAGCACCACCGCGGTAAAATTGCTCGAATTGAGCAAGAGTGGAGACCGCTATCGTGTAGAAAGCTATGCGGTAGAACCGCTTCCGCCTAACTCCGTGATCGAAAAGAATATTTCAGATGTGGAGGGGGTGGGTGATGCCATCAAGCGAGCGGTCAAGCGTTCCGGAAGTCGATGTAAATTCGCAGCGGCGGCCGTGGCCGGTTCTGCCGTCATCACCAAAGTGATATCGATGCAGGCGTCACTCTCCGATGAAGAGATGGAGAGCCAGATCCAGCTCGAAGCAGATCAGTACATCCCCTACCCTCTTGATGAGGTCAATCTCGATTTTGAGGTGATTGGCGCCTCGGAGGATGACCCTGAGCAGGTCGATGTCCTATTGGCAGCCTCGCGTAGCGAGAATGTCGATATTCGTGTTGCCGCCCTCGAAATCGGTGGTCTTACCGCCAAGGTGATCGATGTCGAGGCCTACGTCATGGAGAACGCCTTCTCCCTGATCAAGGAGCAGATGCCCGACCACGGACTCGATAAGACCATCGCTGTGATAGACGTTGGTGCGACCATGACAACACTGAATGTCCTGCATGACCTGCGCACCATCTACACGCGTGAACAGGTGTTCGGCGGCAAACAATTGACCGAAGAAATCCAGCGACGCTATGGCCTCTCTTATGAAGAGGCCGGGATGGCAAAGCGCCAGGGAGGCCTCCCTGATAATTACGTGCCCGAGGTGCTGGAACCATTCAAGGAAGCAATGGCGCAGCAGGTGAGCCGCTCATTGCAGTTCTTTTTTTCCTCCAGCGAATATAACAGTGTTGATCATATCGTCCTTGCCGGAGGGAGTTCATCCATCCCCGGGGTAGATGAGTTGATCGAACGGAATCAAGGGGTTCCGACGACGATCGCGAATCCGTTCTCGAACATGAGCATCTCGCCGAAGATAAAGGCCCAGGTCCTGAACAACGATGCACCGGCATTGATGATTGCTTGTGGACTGGCGCTCAGGAGTTTTGACTGATGGCACATATCAACCTTCTCCCCTGGCGTGAGGAAGAGCGAAAGCGCAAGAAAAGCGAATTTTTTGCCATTATGGGCGGAACGGCGATCCTGATGGCGGTTGTCGGTCTAGCCAGTCATCTCTATATGGCCAGTCAGATTAGCTACCATGAATCGAGAAATAGCTATCTCGAGGGGGAGATCCGCAAGGTTGAAGCAAAGATAAAGGAAATCAGCGAGCTGGAGAAGAAAAAGGAGCAACTGATAGCGCGTATGCGCGTCATCGAACGTTTGCAGAGCAATCGTCCGGAAGTGGTGCACATGTTCGACGAGCTGGTGCGCCTGGTCCCTGAAGGGCTGTTCATTCAGGAGCTGACCCAAAAAGGGAGTGTCTTAACGCTTAAAGGGCAGACGCAATCCAATGCGCGTGTTTCAGCATTCATGCGTTCGCTTGAAGAGTCACCCTGGTTCACCGATCCAGAGCTTGACGTTATTTCAAGTAAAAAGGCGGCAGCAGAACAGGGTCTTCGGGATTATACGCTGAACGTAAAGCAGGCAGGGACCGTAGCGGGAGAGGGAGAGTAACGTGGCGCTTGATCTCAATGATATCCAGGAGCAATTCTCGAACCTGGACCCGGACAACATCGGTAACTGGCCAATATTGGTCCGTGGAGTAATCGTCGTTGTTATTGCCTTGGTCGTGTTGGGGGCGGTTTATTACTTTGATACCCAGCATCAGCTCAGCGACCGGGAGAGACTCAAACAAAAGGAAGTTTCACTCAAATCCACTTTTGAGGCGAAACAGGCAAAGGCGGCGAGCCTGGATGCCTATAAAGAACAGATGAAGGAGATGGAGGAATCCTTTGGCACCATGCTGAGGCAGTTGCCAAGTAAGACTGAGGTCGCGGATCTGCTTGTCGATATTACGCAAACAGGTCTCGCCAATGGCCTCGAATTCGATCTTTTTCAGCCCAATGCAGAAATAAAGAAAGAGTTTTATGCAGAGCTTCCAATCGAAATCAACGTTCGTGGAAACTATCATCAGCTCGGCGGCTTTGTAAGTGGTGTCGCGGCATTGCCGCGCATAGTAACGATTCACGACATCAAGATAAAAGGTGCCAAAAGCACCGCTGGAAGTGAGTCCGTGTTAACGATGGAAGCCGTTGCGAAAACGTATCGCTATCTTGATGACGAAGAGATTGCTGCGGCAGGCAAGAAAGCGCCGAAAAAGAGACGCAGGTAGTGTACCGGCCTCTGCAGGGTAACGATAGCAAGGAAATAAATATGCTTTTGGGCATAGAAAGATACCAAAACACACACACCGGATTTGCTGGCCTGGCGATACACCTCGCCGGCGTAGCGTTTTTGCTCGCTGCGCTCACCGGGTGTTCGGACTCCAGGTTCAGCGATCTGGAAGGCTATGTACAAAGAATTAAAGCAAAACCTGCCGAACGCATACCACCGCTGCCGGAATTCAAAT
>JBFEYJ010000022.1:0-24932 GCA_041562215.1 Thiohalomonadaceae bacterium
CGGCGAAGATGGTTGTCGCTGCAGCGGGAGGGGCGAAGTAATGGCAATTCTGATTAACAGAGATACCAAGGTTATCTGCCAGGGCTTTACCGGCAAGCAGGGTACTTTCCATTCTGAGCAGGCGATCGCCTATGGAACCAATCTGGTCGGCGGTGTCACGCCGGGTAAGGGTGGCAGTACTCATCTGGACCGGCCGGTGTTCAATACGGTGCATGATGCGGTGCGTGAAACCGAAGCGGATGCCACCATGATCTACGTGCCCGCGCCCTTTGCCGCCGATGCCATCCTCGAAGCGGCCGATGCCGGCATCGAGACCATTGTCTGTATTACCGAGGGCATTCCGGTAATGGATATGGTACGGGTTAAGGAGGCGCTCAAGGGATATGCTCAGGGGCCACGTCTGATTGGACCCAATTGTCCCGGGGTGATCTCTCCCGGTGAGTGCAAGATAGGCATCATGCCCGGCTCCATCCATCAGAAAGGCAAGATCGGCATTGTCTCGCGTTCGGGCACCCTCACCTACGAGGCGGTGCATCAAACCACCCTGGCCGGTCTCGGCCAGTCCACCTGTGTCGGTATCGGCGGTGATCCGATCCATGGCATGAGCTTTATCGACTGCCTTTGCCTGTTTGAGCGTGACCCGCAGACCGAGGGCATCATCATGGTTGGTGAGATCGGCGGCACAGCTGAAGAAGAGGCGGCTGAGTTCATCGCCAAACACATCAGCAAGCCGGTGGTCTCCTATATTGCCGGTGTCACAGCCCCTCCCGGTAAGCGGATGGGCCACGCCGGCGCCATCATCGCCGGTGGTAAGGGCACCGCTGATGAGAAATTCGCTGCGCTCGAAAAGGCAGGTGTCTCCGTGGTGCGCTCCCCGGCTGAGATGGGCGCGCGCATGGCGGAAGTGCTTGCGGCTGGATAAAGCTAAAAGCGTTTAACTTAAATGTGGCAAGGACGTAGAGGACGTTAAGAAAGCGAAGAAAGCAAGGTGTCTCTGTTGTGCGGCTACGATTATTCATCATTGTATGTAGCCTGGATCCCGCTTCGCTAGTAATAGCTTTTCCAGGGCGAGATTAGCAATAGAAATGTTTATGTTCTCTGCATATTTGCGCCCTTTGCGTTACCAGGTGTTCATGTATGACTAAACTCCGCATCGTAATGGCCCAGCTCAATATGCTGGTGGGCGATATCGAGGGTAATGCCGAAAAGGTGATCGCCGCCGCCGAACGTGCCCGCGATGATCTCAAGGCGGATGTGGTCGTCTTTCCCGAGTTGACCCTCACCGGCTATCCGCCGGAGGACTTGTTGCTACGCCCCGGGCTTTATACGCGGGTGTTGGCCGCGCTGGAGAAGGTTAACCTGCGGGTTTGCGACATTGATATCGTTCTTGGTTACCCTCATGCGGCGGCGGGAGGTGTCTACAATGCCGCCTCTCTGTTACGGGCGGACAAGAAGGTTGCCACCTACCATAAGCAGCACCTGCCCAACTACAGTGTGTTTGACGAGAAGCGCTATTTTGCCGCCGGCAGCGAGCCCTGCGTGGTGGATATCAAGGGTGTGCCGGTGGGGCTGACCATCTGCGAGGATATCTGGCAGCCCGGTTCGGTTGCCCAGGCCTGCGCCGCCGGCGCCCGTCTAATCATCAATATCAATGCTTCCCCCTTCCATATAGAGAAAGGACGTGAGCGTGAGCAGGCGGTGCGCGAGAGGGTGGCCGAGGGGCAGGTGCCGCTGCTTTATGTCAATCTGGTGGGCGGGCAGGATGAATTGGTGTTCGATGGTGGCTCCTTTGTCATTGACAGCAGCGGCAAAATTACCCAGCAAGCCCCCTCCTTCGAGGAGGGGCTGTACCTGGCTGAGTTTCATATTGAGGGTGAAGTGGTGACTCCATGTAATACGGAGTGCGCTGTTGAGCTCAGTGAAGAGGCCAGCGCTTATAATGCACTGGTACTCGGGGTGCGCGACTACATCGAAAAGAACGGTTTTCCCGGGGTGGTGATAGGCCTCTCCGGTGGTATCGACTCTGCACTGACATTGGCCATTGCGGTCGATGCGATTGGTGCCGATCGGGTTGAGGCGGTAATGATGCCCTCGCGCTATACCGCTGAGATCAGCCTTACTGATGCTCGCGCCGAGGCTGAGGTACTGGGAGTGGATTACCGGGTGATCCCTATCGAGCCGGCCTTCAAGGTCTTTTTGGACAGCCTGCAGGGAGAGTTTGCCGGACGAGATGCCGATACCACTGAGGAGAATATTCAGGCGCGCTGTCGTGGCATCATGTTGATGGCGATCTCCAATAAGAAGGGCAAGATGGTGCTGACCACCGGTAACAAGAGCGAAATGGCGGTGGGCTATGCCACTCTCTATGGCGACATGGTCGGGGGGTTCGGCGCGCTCAAGGATGTGCCCAAGACTCTGGTGTTCCGCCTGGCCCGTTACCGTAATACGCTCTCGCCGGTGATCCCGGAACGGGTTATTTCCCGTCCGCCTTCGGCGGAGCTTGCTGCCGATCAGAAGGATAGCGATAGCCTTCCCCCCTACGAGATTCTGGATTCGATTCTGGAGATGTACGTGGAGGAGGACAAATGCGCCGAGGATATCGTGGCGGCTGGGTATGAAATGGAGACAGTGCGCCGGGTGATTCGTCTGGTGGACGCCAATGAATATAAGCGCCGCCAGGCGCCACCGGGAGTACGCATTACACGGCGTGCCTTCGGCCGTGATCGGCGGTACCCGATTACCTCAGGATTCGGTAGGCGTGGCTAGTGGTCCATGCGGGTCATAATGCCAACTCTCAGCCGGTGAGGCTTGTGGACCGGCCGGAAGGGAGCCCCGCTGATGAGCCAATGCCGCGTTGCACTCCTTCTTGGAAAGGGCTTGCCACTCCTGCGTAGTGCTTTGCCTTGGCTTATCAGGAGGCTCTGAGAATGACATTAGTACCCTCATCCGCCTGGCCACTAGCACTGATGTGCTGATTTCCTGATATTCTGTAACTGTTGGCAGAGCAATAATGCAATAAGGATAAATGTGTATGAAAAAGGTTGAGGCAATTATTAAACCCTTCAAGCTGGACGATGTTCGCGAGGCGCTGTCTGATATTGGTGTGGCGGGCATGACCGCTACCGAAGTGAAGGGCTTCGGTCGCCAGAAAGGGCACACCGAACTTTACCGTGGCGCCGAGTATGTGGTCGATTTCCTGCCCAAGGTGAAGATCGAGCTGGTGGTTGATGACAGTATGGTCGAACAGTGCATCGAGGCCATTGTCGGTGTAGCACGCACCGGAAAGATAGGCGACGGCAAGATTTTCGTCTCCAACGTCGAGCGGGTAATTCGTATCCGCACCGGGGAAGAGGGGCCTGAGGCGATCTAGAAGTCTTGTAGGAGCCGCGTCCTCTTGGCGAACGATTCGCCCACGGAGCGAGCGGTCTCCTACGCGATTTCAGACTACAGGTGCGTCACCACCTCGCCGATGGCACGGCGCGGCGTTTCTTCCGGCAGTTCGGCCGGGTAGCCGATGCTCAGAGCTGCTACTGGTTCGAGGCCGGGCGCAAGGGTGAAGGTCTGTTTGACCTGTGCGTCATCAAAGTACCCCACCCAGGTGGAGGCCAGTCCGGCTGCCACGACCGCTAGTTGAGCATAAGCGGCGGCAATCGTTGCATCCTGCAGAGCGTACAGGTGCTCGCCTCGTTCGCCATACTGTTTTGCCGCACGTTTCGGATCGCTGCAGAACAGGAGGGTCACAGGCGCTTCCGCGATGAAGGCCTGGCCATTGGCGATCTCGCTCAGCTGTTTGCGTTGTTGCGCATCGCTAATGACGAAAATGTGATAGGACTGAAGGTCTCCCGCAGAGGGGGCAGCACAGGCCATTTCCAGGATCGCGTGAAGCTTCTCCTGCTCGACTGGCATTTCCGTCCGGTATTTGCGGACCGAATGGCGGTGGCGTACCGTTTCAAAAAAATCCCACATTGTCTCTCTCCCGGCGGTTATGGTGTTTATTCTATGCTCTCTTTCTCGGGGCTCTTGTTGGACTTGAGTTCACTTAGGGCTTTATGGTCCGGGTGGTTCATCTCCAGCACGCGAAGGGCATCGTTGGCGAGGTCTTCTATCCCCATCAGTCGATAAGCCTTGACCATCAGCACCAGTGCATCGGGGATGGCGGTGGAACGCTGATAGTTTTCCAGTACATATTTGGCGCGGTTGACTGCCGCCAGGTGGCTGCCACGGCGTAGGTAGTAGTCGGCGACCACCAGCTCGTGACGCGCAAGTGTGTTACGCAACTCCGTCATGCGCTTGATCGCATCGGGTGTGTAGCGGCTTTTGGGGAATCGGGTAACCAGCTCCTTGAAGTAGTTGAACGATTCGCGCAGGCTGGCGGGATCACGCTCCGCCCTGTCCTGGGGAAATAAATTCGTTAGTGCCCCCTGGCCTTGATCGAAGGTGGCCAGTCCGCGCAGGTAATAGACGTAATCGACGCTTGGGTGGCGCGGGTGCAGCTTGATGAAGCGATCGGCGGCCGCGACGGCAGAGGCAGGCTCTTCGCTTTTGTAGTGGGCATAGACGGTTTCCAGCTGTGCCTGCTGGGCATAGCGGCCGTATGGATAGCGGGCCTCAAGCTTGGTGAAGTAGTCAATCGCGGTGGGATAGTCGCCGTTATCCATCGCCTCTTTGGCGGTCTGGTAGAACTTCTCGGCGGTCCATCCTTCGGTCTCATCCTCACTCATGGTGGAGCAGCCGGAGAGCAGCAACAGTGAAATAATGGACAGTATTCTGAAAAAGCGCATAGGATCCGTTACTTTATCGATAAGCAGGCATTGCCTGAGAAAGAGCAAGTATACCTATGGCACCGGGCAGAATAAACGATACAACGATGAAAGAGGCACAGGGCGAGACCCGTGTGCTGCAAGCACAGGTACCGGACTCGCTCGGCGGGCGGCGTCTGGACCAGGTTCTGGCGGAGCTTTTCTCTGATTTTTCCCGTTCACGACTGCAGCAGTGGGTCAAGGATGGCGCCGTTCTGGTCGACGGCAAGCCGATGCGGCCGCGGGACAAGCTTCATGGGGGGGAGGATATCGTCGTCCAGGTGAAACTGGAGGTGGAGACGGCGTTTGAGCCGGAGCCGATCCCGCTGAATATCGTCTACGAAGACGAGGCGATCCTGGTGATCAACAAACCGGCCGGCCTCGTCGTCCATCCGGCGGCCGGCAATTGGCAAGGCACCCTCCTTAATGCGTTGTTACACCATGCTCCGACGCTGGTGAATGTGCCCCGCGCCGGCATCGTTCACCGCCTGGACAAAGAGACCACCGGGTTACTGGTCGTGGCCAAGACGCTGGAGGCGCAGACCGCGTTGGTCGAGCAGTTGCAGGAACGCCGCTTTACTCGTGAATATGATGCGGTAGTTAACGGTGTGCTGACCGGCGGTGGCATTGTAAATGCCCCCATGGGCCGTCATCCGGTGGATCGTAAGCGCATGGCGGTGGTGCGCAGCGGCGGCAAACCCGCAGTGACCCATTACCGGGTCGAAGAGCGTTTTCGTGCCCACACTCACCTCAAAATTCGTCTGGAGACCGGTCGTACTCATCAAATTCGTGTCCACATGGCCCACCTGCGTTACCCCTTGGTAGGCGATCCGGTATACGGTGGCAGACTGCGTTTGCCTCCGGCCAGCGGTGAACAGCTGCAGGAGACGCTGCGTCGTTTTCACCGCCAGGCCCTGCATGCCTCTCGTCTTGGTCTGCATCATCCGCAAACCGGCGAATACATGGAGTGGAAAGCCGAGTTGCCGCAAGATATTCAACGTCTGATCGCTGTGCTGCGGGAAGATGCGATTGAAAAAAGGTGATAGGAGAAAGGCTGTGGGAACCAGTACTGCTGTGGACTTTAGGCCATTTAATCTCCTGATACCTGATACCTGATACCTTGAATCTCGAACTAATCACCCCCGACTGGCCGGCACCCGGGAGGGTCCGGGCCTTAACCACCTCCCGCCACGGTGGGGTAAGCCTGCCGCCTTACGATACCCTCAATCTCGGGGATCACGTTGGCGATGACCCGGCGGCTGTTGCCGAGAATCGGCGCCGCTTGACCGCTGAACTCGGGCTTCCGGGTGAGCCGCGCTGGCTCACTCAAGTGCATGGCACCTGTGCGGCTGATGCCATAGCTGTCCACGGGAGCTGCGAAGCCGACGCCTCTCATACCGACAGTCCCGGTGTGGTGTGCGCGGTGCTTACTGCCGATTGTTTACCGGTGTTGCTGTGCGATCGCGAGGGCCGGCGGGTCGCCGCGGTGCATGCCGGATGGCGTGGACTGTTGGGTGGGGTGATTGAGGAGACCATCGCCGCCATGGGAGCAGAGCGCGAGCTGCTGGCTTGGCTTGGTCCGGCCATCGGTCCGGCGGCGTTCGAAGTGGGGGATGAGGTGCGTGAGGCTTTTATTGCCGATTCGCCCGGCGCCAAGGCCGCGTTTGTACCTTCTGCAAATGTCCGATGGATGGCGGATATCTATACGCTGGCACGGCAGCGTCTGCATCGTGCGGGTGTCAGTTCCGTTAGCGGCGGAGATCACTGCACCTACTCGGAGCCCGAACGCTTTTACTCCTATCGCCGTGACGGGCGCACCGGGCGCATGGCCAGCCTGATCTGGTTTGAATGAAGTTCATTCTTACCATCGCCGCCATGAGTGGCGGTGATAGTCAGCTCAGTAATATACAATGAAGACAAGAAGACGGCCATAGGTTATAGCCCAACGTGACCAGGTGGGCGGCGCTCAGTTCGAAAATCATTATTTCCCATCGTTTATGCGTATTTTGCGTCGCAGTGAGAATCATTCGAGGCAGGGGCGTAAATAGTGAGCACGGCTCGGCACTTCCAGGCGATACCACTGTCCCGAACGTGATAAAGTTTCACCTTGAGTCTGGACAAAAAATCGATTTTCTTTGCGTACTCTGCGTCTTTGCGATGAATCACCAAACAGGAATTGCCAAGGGAGCAAAAATGACACATTGGTACATGTTGACCCTGGTCGGAAAAGACCGGCCTGGTATCGTCGCACACTTGAGCGCGGCGCTTTACGACGGCGGGTGTAATCTCGGTGAGGCAAGCATGATGCGCCTGGGCGGCAATTTCACCATCATGATGATGGTGCAGTTTGACGGTAACATCAGCGCACTGAAGCATATGGTCGAGCCGGTGGCCGAGTCCATGGGGTTGCACCTGCACCTGGATCGCATTGAGGCGAAGCTGCACCAGCACCTGGAGCCGGATGTGCGCATCACCGTTTATGGCGCCGATCGGGCCGGAATCGTTGCGCATATCACCGGTGCTCTGGCTGAGGCCGGGCTGCATATTCTCGATATGGATACCAGCGTTGCCGGTACCGAGGAGAAACCTATCTACATCATGCAGATCGAAGGGCATGCTGCTGAGGGTGTTGGGGCTCTGCAGTCAGCACTCGATGCTGTTGCTGAAAAGGGTGTCGAGGCGCAGTTGGAAACCATTGATACGATGATCGGGTAGGAAGACGAAATGGCAGTGCTGGAGATCCTGACCTATCCCGATGAGCGCCTTAAGCAGGAGTCTGTGTCTGTTGAGCGGTTCGATGATGAGCTGCGCGCATTCCTTGTCGACCTTGAAGAGACGATGCGTGCCGGGCCGGGTGGTATCGGTATAGCCGCACCGCAGGTAGGGCGGTTCGAGCGCATCGCATTGGTCGACTGCTCGGTCACCCGCAAGCCAGTCCCCAATCACGGCTTTATTGTCCTGATCAATCCTGAAATTACCGAATGGGATGGGATGAAGGTTGGTCGTGAGGGCTGCATGTCGGTACCGGACTATACCGGTAATGTTATTCGCGCCGAGCGCATCAAGTTCACCGCATTAGACGGTTATGGCGAGCGGCACGAATACGAGTGTGAAGGTTTCGAGGCACGTGCGGTACAGCACGAGTGCGATCACCTTGATGGCATGCTCTTCCTGGACCGGTTGGTGAGTCGTCGTAACGATCTGTTCCGGCGTAAGGTCTATCAGAGCAAATAGCATGGAGAACAGCACCGCAGGCTGGTTGGCACTCGCCCTGTTGGCACTGGTTTTCTTTTTGCTCTGGCGTCTGTGGCGGGCTGCCGGCATCGCTAACGAGGTGGATTGGGGGCGGCCCTGGATGAATCGTCTTGATGGCCTGAACCGTCTCTTCTGCTGGCGCTTTCACCGCCTGCAGGCCGACTGTATCGAACTGCCCGACCAGGGACCTGCGATCCTCGCCGCTAACCATATCTCCGGCCTCGACCCGCTGCTGCTGATCGCCGCCAGCCCGAGGCCGTTACGTTTTATTATTGCCTCCGAGCAGTATCACCGCTTCGGCCTGACCTGGCTGTTTCGAGCTGTCGGCTGCATTCCGGTCGATCGCCAGGGACGTCCCGAGCGTGCCTTTCGTGCCGCCCTCAAAGCGCTGGCCGATGGCGAAGTGGTGGCGTTATTCCCTCACGGCAAAATACACCTCGACAGCGAGCCGGCGCGGCGTCTCAAACCGGGCGCTGTCCGTCTGGCCCAACTGGCCCATTGCCCGATCACCCCGGTCCGTCTGGGTGGGGTGAAGGGGCAAGGACGCATCTTTCTGCCGGTGCTGCTTCGCGCGAGGGCCCGGATCGACAATTTCCCTCCACTGACCTGCGATGGCCAGGAAGCCTCGGCCTGTCTGCACCAGTTGCAACAGCGACTGGATGCCAAAGAGCGGTGAGAGCTCCAGGGATGAAGGTTGTAAATTCTATTTGACGACGGCGCAATCCTTCACGCCTTTAGGAAATATCACGCAGATCTCCAAACCGCCCAGTGTTGACTGGTCGAGGCGGATCTGTGCCTGATGTGAGGCAGCGATCCGCTGGACGATGGAAAGCCCCAGGCCGCTGCCCTCCGCCTCCTGCCCGGCCAGGCGATAGAAGCGATCGAATATGCGCTCCCGTTGCTCTGCCGGGACCCCCGGTCCGCTGTCAGAGACACACAGGAAGATCTCCCCGGCCTGTTTGCTCAGGCTGACCTGAACTTTACCGCTCTGCGGAGTATAGCGGATAGCATTGTCGAGCAGGTTACGCAGCAGGATACCCAGGCTGTCCCGGTGACCGGCGATGCTGAGTGCCTTATCCGCCTTTAACTGCAGGGCGATCCCTTTCGTCCGGGCCTGGGGCACGTGGTCAGCGATGACGGCCTCGGCGAGCAGCGGTAAATCAACCTGTTCTCTTTGCGCCAGGCCGGTATCAGGATCGACACGGGCAAGAGTGAGCAGTTGTTCCACCAGCCGTGTGGCTCTGTCCACCCCTTCGAGCATCTTTCCTATTGCTGATTCCCGTTCGGCGGGATCTTTGCTTCGCCGGGCAACCTGAGCCTGTGTCTTCATTGCCGCCAGGGGGGTGCGCAACTCATGGGCGGCGTCGGCGGTAAAACGTCGATCATTTTCAAAGGCGCGGCCGAGGCGCTCGAACAGACTGTTGAGCGCATTAACCAGAGGGCGGATCTCGCTCGGCACATTCGTTGAATCAATCGCTTCCAGATTGTTGGGTGCCCGGTAAACCACCGCCTCCGCCAGGCGTCGTAGTGGTCGCATGCTGCGACCGATTCCAACAAAGATGAGCAGAGTCAGCACCGGCAGGGCAATAACAATGGGGATGCCTATTCGCCGCGCGATGTCATCAGTCAACTCCTCGCGGATGGCAAAAGCCTGGCCGACCTGTACCTGAAAACCGGAACTCTCATCAAGCAATGACAGGACACGCCATAACTCGTCGTTGATCGTGCGGGTGCTGAAACCACTTGGGCGTTCGTTCAACGGGGTGTTCGGTGCATTGAATGAACGTAGTATTAGGGTGTTATCCGGCTGTTTCCATAACTGATAGGCGAGCTTGTGTTCATAGGCGTGGCCATCGGCAAGCAAGGGATTGTCGGCATGGAAGTGGATGTGGGCCGAATCAAGCGTGCGGCCTTCAAGCTCCTCCAATTCATGACCGGCGACACTCAACAAGGTACGTGCAGACTGGGCCAACTGGGCGTCGAATAGCTCGCCGATCTCATGGCGGGCGTCGTAATAGCTGGTAATGACTGTCACCGTCCATACGAGCACGGTAATCGATAACAGAGTCAGTAACAGGTGACGGCGAATGGAGTCTCTCATAGGGGATCGATGATATAGCCGACACCACGAATAGTACGAATCAACGTGCTGCCAAGCTTTTTTCGCAAATGGTGGATGTAGACCTCGATAGCGTTGCTCTCCACTTCGCCGTCCCAGGAGTAGAGCCCGTCCTCCAGGCGTGAGCGCGACATAACCATGCCCTCGTTTTCCAGCAGCAGGTGCAGTAGGGCATACTCGCGCGGCGAGATATCGACCGGTTTGCCGGTAAGGGTAACACTGTGCGCCGCCGGATTAAGCACGATCTCGCCGTGGCGAATTTCGCTTTGCGCCCGGCCACTGTGGCGGCGTTGCAGCGCGCGTAACCGCGCAGAAAGCTCATCAAGGTCGAAGGGCTTGATCATGTAGTCATCGGCGCCGTTGTCGAGTCCGGCCACACGGTCACTGACCGAGTCGCGGGCGGTGAGGATCAGGACCGGCAGATCATTGCCCTGAGCACGAAGTTGCTTCAAGACTTCAAGTCCCGACTTGTCCGGCAGCCCGAGGTCCAGAATCATTAGGTCATAGTGCTCGCTTTTGAGGACAGCCTCTGCGGATCGGGCATCCCTGAACCAGTCGACGGTATAGTCTTCCTGGCCGAGTCCGGTACGGACACCGTCACCGAGTAGCGGATCGTCTTCTACCAGTAATAAGCGCATCCTGAAATCCTGGAATTAGTGCGTGTCATCGACAAGCTATTGATTTTAAGTATCGCTTCATCCACTTAAGTGGGCCTTAAGCCTGAAACCGGGTAGCTTCTGAGTTTACACCAAGGTGACAGTATGAGTATTTCGGTTATTCCGGGCGTTAATTGTTTAGAGTGACCACACTAAACCCGAGTAGAGCCCTGAGGTATAACCTTATGTTTCCTGCTTGATTTAAATTCGCGCGTCCTCATGTAGTTAGTAACTTTGAGAGATAGGCATAATTGGAGGCAAACCCGATGCGAATGGACAAATTAACGACCAAGTTCCAGATGGCGCTGGCTGATGCACAAAGCCTGGCGCTGGGGCGTGATCATCAATTTATTGAACCGGTACACCTGATGACGGCGATGCTCGACCAGGAGGGGGGCACAGTGCGTCAGTTACTGGCCCAGTCAGGGGTGAACGTCAATGGCCTGCGCTCGGCGCTGGGGGATGCCATTGACCGGCTGCCGTCGGTTCAGGGTACCGGTGGTGATGTGCATGTCTCCAACGATACCGGACGCCTGCTCAATCTCACTGACAAACTGGCCCAGCAACGCAAGGATGGCTACATCTCCAGCGAGCTTTTCGTACTCGCGGCACTGGAAGACAAGGGGCCACTCGGCGACATGCTGCGCAATAATGGCGCTAACAAGCAGGCGATCGAAAAGGCCATTGATGCAATGCGCGGTGGGCAGAAGGTGGACGACCCGGATGCCGAGGAGCAGCGCCAGGCGCTGGAGAAGTACACCATCGACCTGACTGAGCGGGCCGAGCAGGGCAAGCTCGACCCGGTGATCGGGCGCGACGACGAGATCCGGCGTGCCATCCAGGTGCTACAGCGGCGCACCAAGAACAATCCGGTACTCATCGGCGAGGCCGGTGTCGGCAAGACTGCTATCGTCGAGGGACTGGCACAACGCATCGTTAATGGCGAGGTGCCGGAGGGGATCAAGCACAAGCGACTGCTCTCGCTCGACCTCGGCGCGCTCATTGCCGGGGCTAAATTCCGTGGAGAGTTCGAGGAGCGGCTCAAGGCCGTGCTGAACGATCTGGCCAAGCAGGAGGGACAGATCATCCTCTTCATCGACGAGCTTCACACCATGGTCGGTGCCGGTAAAGCCGAAGGGGCGATGGATGCGGGCAATATGCTCAAGCCCGCCCTGGCACGAGGTGAGTTGCACTGCGTCGGCGCCACCACCCTGGATGAGTATCGCCAGTATATCGAAAAGGATGCCGCACTGGAGCGCCGCTTCCAGAAGGTGCTGGTGGATGAGCCGAGCGTGGAGGACACCATCGCCATCCTGCGCGGTCTCAAGGACAAATATGAGGTGCACCACGGGGTGCAGATCACCGACCCGGCCATTGTCGCCGCCGCGACTCTGTCGCACCGCTACATCACCGATCGTCAGTTACCGGACAAGGCCATCGACCTGGTCGACGAGGCCGCCTCGCGGATCCGCATGGAGATCGACTCCATGCCCGAGGATATGGACAAGCTCGACCGTCGCCTGATCCAGCTCAAGATTGAGCGCGAGGCGCTGAACAAGGAAACCGATGAGGCCTCTAAGAAGCGTCTGGAGCATCTGCAGGAGGAGATCGCACGGCTCGAGCGCGAATACTCCGATTTTGAGGAGGTGTGGAAAGCGGAAAAGATCGCCCTGCAGGGCTCTCAGCACATCAAGGAGGATCTCGACCGTGCCCGCCAGGAGCTGGAGACAGCACGTCGCGCAGGCGATCTGGGGCGTATGTCGGAGTTGCAGTATGGCAAAATCCCGGAACTGGAAAAGCAGCTCGAAGCCTGTCAGGAGGTCGATCTGGCTGAGCCGAAATTGCTGCGCAACAAGGTCACCGACGAGGAGATCGCTGAGGTGGTCTCCAAGTGGACCGGCATCCCCGTTTCCAAGATGCTTGAGGGCGAGCGTGAAAAGCTCCTGAAAATGGAGGAGAACCTGCATAAGCGGGTCATCGGTCAGAACGAGGCGATCAAGGCGGTGGCTGATGCCATTCGTCGTTCACGCGCCGGCCTTTCCGATCCTAACCGTCCCAACGGCTCGTTCCTGTTCCTCGGTCCCACCGGCGTGGGCAAGACCGAGTTGTGCAAAGCATTGGCACAGTTCCTCTTCGATACCGAGGAGGCGATGGTACGCATCGACATGTCCGAGTTCATGGAGAAGCACTCGGTGGCACGGCTGATCGGCGCGCCTCCCGGCTATGTCGGTTACGAAGAGGGCGGTTATCTCACTGAGACGGTGCGGCGCAAGCCCTATTCGGTGATCCTGATGGATGAGGTGGAGAAAGCCCATCCGGATGTCTTCAATATACTGCTCCAGGTGCTCGACGATGGACGGCTCACCGATGGTCATGGTCGCACCGTGGACTTCCGCAATACCGTCATCGTCATGACCTCCAATCTCGGCTCGCAGCAGATCCAGGAGATGGCCGGTGAGGAGCACTACAGTCAGATCAAGGAGACGGTGCTGGAGGTGGTCGGTCACCACTTCCGACCCGAGTTCATCAATCGTGTCGATGAGGTCGTGGTCTTCCATCCGCTACTTAAGGAGCAGATCCGTGCGATCGCTGATATCCAGATCGACTACCTGCGCAAGCGTTTGGCGGATCGGGAGATGCAGCTGGAGCTTACCGATGCGGCACTGGATAAGCTCGGTGAGGCCGGCTTCGACCCGGTTTACGGCGCGCGGCCGCTCAAGCGTGCGATCCAGCAGCGCATCGAAAATCAGCTGGCCCAGGCAATCCTCGCCGGCGAGTTCCTGCCGGGCGATACGATCCTGATCGATGTGCAGGGAGAGGATATGACCTTCAACAAAGGCACTGCCTCGGCGGCTTGAACGCTGTCTAAAACGCGATGGCCACGGAAGATACGGAAAAAGACAAGCGTTTTTGTCCGGTGCCTTCCGTGGCTGTTTCTCGATCCGCTACAGTCCAAACGCCCCGATATGCCAATTGCTGATGTTGGTCCTTGAATCCGGATAACGGTTAGCGACAAAGCTTTTGACCAGCTCAACATCCCTGAGCGGCACATCGACCTGGAGCACGATATCCCCTTGCTCCAGCCCAGTGCGAAAACGATCCAGCTGAGCGTTGGGTATGCGGTTGACGAACAGATATCCGGAGAGCTGGGCGGCCACGACAAGGAGACCAAAGAACACGCTCCAGATCAGGGAGGCAGCGAGTAGCGACAGCGCAAAAGCGATGAGGGCAACAGTGAAGATCGTGATGCTCAAGTACCACAGTATCCGTTCGACACGGGCGGCCGCAGCGGAATGGCGGTGCGCAGTGGCGCCTGGAAGCTCGCGTAGTCCATGGCCCTCGGCTATGACCGCGCGAAGTTGATAGTCACTAAGACCAAGCCTGCGCTCTAGCTCCGCGATGATGCGGTGCACGTCCTTCTCATCATGGAACAGGAAATAGAGACTGCGATTAAGCATATTCCACCTCATGGACTGAAATTAGGTCATGCTGAAAGTCTAGTGGCGCCGACCTGTTCCGCCAGTCCCCTCTACAGAGCCACGGTAAGCAGGCAATGCCTGTCGAACGCAAAGGGCCATTCTAAGGCTCTCATCCCGGTGGTTACGTGGCCGATTAGGCGTTTCCCCCGTTCTTGTCGCCTTTGTATTGTTGGCATTGAATCCGAGAGATGCTTGACGGTTGTGGGCGGCTGGTGGGCACTCTTATCACGCAAGGATTTGCAGGCGTTCTCCTAACCGACAGTCTGGAGAGACTGGCGACATGAAGGGGATGAAATCGCCAACAGTTATCTAATTCTGCGACCGCATGAGCAGGTTGATATCGCACTTCCGCCCTGTGGATGGTGCATGCAGTGACACCGTTCTACAATGAGAATTGGATATTTCGAGGAGTATTCGGATGAGTCGCTGACTGAGTGGCACCGCCACCTTTGCCTGGAGCAACTTACGCCATGAGCCTGCTGGTTTCGGCCGTTATTCTTTGCCCCTACTGTGGTGAACAGAATGAGCTGGTCATCGACACCAGTGTGTCGCCGCAGGAATACATTGAGGACTGTTTTGTCTGCTGCCGGCCGATGGTGGTCTCCGTTGAGGTGGGCGATGGCGGCGAATTGAGCGTAGCTGTGAAATCCGCGGATGAGTAGCTGAAATCGATGCGACACGGAAAAACGAAAACGCTATCGAATCTGTCTGGTCTCTTCTCATCCGCGACTGTTTGTTTAATTGGGGTTACCCACAGTGCTGTGTTGTCGGGTAGCCGAGCGTTCATTGGTGCAAAACACTTCTCAGAATGCTCCGCTGGCACCGGCCTGCATGATCTCCATCAGGTTACTGTTGATACTGGTGGCTATCTCCTTTAATTCAGCGGGTAGTTCGGTATTGTTTATCAGCATATCCAGGTTGATCATCATCAGCCATGTGGTGCCGTCAGGTTCTTCGACCATCGCGATACGGCATGGCATGTACGCAGCGAAGATGGGGTTGAAGCTGACCATCTTGTAGGCATCTTCCGGGTTGCAGAATTGAAAGATCTCCAGTCGCCCTGAGTCTATACCTCTAGCCTTCAGTTCTTTTGACAATGGCTGGTGCGCCACCAGTTTCATATTCAGGGCGATGGCCCTTGATTGCAGGGCATCGATGGCATCATCTGCACTTACATCCTCGGCCAGTTTTACCCGGGTAACTGTTTGGTCGATGTCGATTGACTGGGTTGGTTGCGGCGGTTTGCCTGCGGCCTGTGCACCCGCGGCCGTGAAGAGTGCCAGTGTAAACAGGGTGATGAGTAGTCGATTCATGGGTAACTCCTTGTTGGTAGCCTGTAGCAGAGAAGGTCATCGTGGGCGCTACTTGCATTTAAGTCTATTGTGCAACGCCGGTTTCGCCAATTAAAAGGGCTATGGGTCGAACGGGGAATTTCAAGGTGCACGTTTTTGTTATTTCCCAATCCGGCCAGCATCATGATGTCTCTATGACGGCAGGAGTGAGGGGAGTCTATGAACCGGGGTATTGAGGCCGAACCTTGCGCGGAACTGCTTACCAATCCGCTAAAGCGCTATTTCCTGGCGACGCGACCGACATTTCTGCTTGCCAGTCTTGTCCCTGTGCTTCTCGGCCTGACAACAGCTCATTTCGGTGGCGTGCCACTGGAGTGGCCGGCGGCCTTGCTGACGTTGATTGGCGCGGTCGTGGTGCATGCCGGTGCAAATGTGCTGAACGACTATTATGATGCGGTCAACGGTACTGACGAGTTTAATCTTGAGCGCCTGTATCCCTATACCGGTGGCAGCCGTTTTATTCAGAACGGTGTATTGAGCCGCAGCCAAACCGCTCGTTTCGGTACGCTCCTGCTTGGAGTGGGGATGGTCATTGGTTTGGTGCTGATTGAGCATAGCGGGATGGGGCTTTTCACCATGGGTCTGACGGGAATGCTCATCGCCTGGGCCTACTCGGCACCGCCGTTAGCACTGAACAATCGAGGGCTCGGTGAGGTAAGTATCGCATTGGCCTTTGGCCTGCTGATTGTGGCTGGGTCCGACTATGTCCAGCGCGGGTCTTTCGATCCCTTTCCCTGGCTGGTGGCGGTGCCCTATGGCCTGCTGACCAGCAGCCTGCTCTTCATTAACCAGTTTCCGGATCGTCTGGCCGATGAAGCGGTGGGTAAACGTCATCTGGTGGCTCGCCTCGGCCCGCAAAGGGCTCGGTGGTTATATCTGCTATTGGTGATTGCCGCAAATGGTTATCTGGTTGTGATGGTTATGGCGGGTGTATTCACTCCCTGGGTGTTGCCGGCACTCGTGGCGGCGGTGCCGGGAGGGACGGCCGCAGTCCATCTGCTGCGTTTTGCCGGGCAGCCGGCCCGGCTAAAAACGGCGATCCGCCTGACGATTCTCTCCGTGCTGGCGCACGGGGTACTGCTTGCAATAGGTCTGGTGATAGGAAGGTGAACAGTGAAGGACCGAGGGTGGGCGGTTTTTTTCGTTTCAAAGGGAAACGGGACGTCGCGCTTTCGCTGTGGCGGCGTTGTAGGGAAGACAGAAACTATAGGTGTTCTTGCCGGCTTCCTTTGCGGCATACATCGCATCATCAGCGAGACGTAGCAGTTTGTCAGCGTCATCGGCGCAACGAGGGTACTGACTGATGCCGATACTGATGCCGACATGGCATATATGATCGCCAATGCGAACGGGGCGGTTTACCGATTCAATCAATTTTTCTGCAACGATATGGACATCATCAATTTGTCTGAGTTCACTGAGTAACAAGGTGAATTCATCCCCGCCCATGCGTGCGATGATATCTTCTTTGCGTACACATTCTGACAGTCGTTTTGCAATCTCAACCAGTAATTTATCGCCAACCTCATGTCCATGGGAGTCATTGACCGTTTTAAAACCGTCCAGATCCATGAAAAGCAGGGTGAGCTTACTGTTGTGGCGTGACGCTGAGTGTAATCTGATCTCCAACTGCTCGTTAAACATGGTGCGGTTGGGAAGTCCGGTGAGGCTGTCATGGGTGGCCTGGAGGACCAGCTCATGCTGGGCTTTGATGCGTTCGGTGATCTCATGGCGTAGTTTAGCGTTGGTATTAGCCAGTTCGGTGGTTCGTTCGATGACTCGCCGCTCCAGTTCCTGACTGAACTGCTGTAATTGTTGTTCGGTCTTTTTCTTTTCCGTGATATCGCGTACCACGGCGATATAGACGGGTTTCCCGTCAAGGGTGATTTTGGATATGTCCAGTTCAGCGGGAAATTCGCTGCCATTGAAGCGCCTTCCCATGACCTCTCGCCCGACACCGATCATGCGGTTTTCCCATTGTTGCCTCCGCAAGACAGGATCTGCCATGTCCTCATCGAGGATGGCGTCCGGCATCAGGAAATTGGCGCTTCGTTGCAGTAGCTCATGCGGCGGGTAACCAAAAATAGTTTTACAGGCTTTGTTACATGAAAGGATGATTCCACAGGAATCCAGCGTCAGCACCCCGTCGATGATGTTTTCACGAATGGTGCGCTCACGCAGCTCGCTGTGGCGAAGTTCATGTTCGCTGTTTTGGCGTAACTCAATTTCACGGTTGATTCGCCGCCTCACCAAATATCCGACCGCACTGCAGAACAGTACACCAATGAGCCCGAAGAGGACCATAAGCCGGTAGGTATTTTTGATGATGTTTGATGTGTCATTCAGGCTGGCCAGATTCTGTTGACGCTTGAGTTCGATGAATTCATCCATCATAGCCATGGCGCGTTGCTGCCGGGGCTGGGTGGTGTAGAGAAGCATTGAGGAGGCCTCTACATACTCCTCATTGCGGATGTGGTCGAGGATCCGGTTCTGCTCGGAATGGGTTTGCCGGCTTTGCCGGTGCTGCTGGTCTAGCAGGGTACGCTCTGAGGCCGACAGGTTGTAGAGGATCAGTTTGTTGCGTGCCACCAGATATTGGTTAACCACCTTGCTGATCCGGATGGCGTACTCGTCGATCATGAAAGGATCTTTCAGGATCATCAGTGACTGCAGTGTGACCGTACGTTCGAGCATCGCATGACGCATGGAGTACATGAGTGCGATTTGTACGTCACGCTCCTTCACGATGCGTTCGAGATTGGATGAGACGTTGTAAATGCGCGATAGAGCCAGGGTTGTGATCGTCAGTATTATGGCAATTAGCGATAAAAATGAGTAATAGATAACGCGGCGCGATGCTTGGCGTTCGCTCATGTCACATTCCCTGCGAATTGGTCATTATTAGGATGTTTTTACCGTCGTTCCAGTTTCAACGTCCTTTCGGAAGTTTTCGTAGTACGGTATCTCACAGAAACATAGCAGTATTTGTCAGCTTGTCAAAGCCGCTGAACAGAACTTTCTTGTTGTGAACGGGCTTGAATTGTAAACAATGTAAACTATTGAATCGAAAGGGTCTCTGAGGTGGTTTCCCGGTGGCCGAAGTGTGCGTGGTGAGAGGATGGGACAATGATGAGATGCGGCAAAAAGATCAAGCTTATGCTTGAATAGTAACGAACGAGTTTGTCGATGGCAGGGCTTTTTTGGTGTAGCGTTACCTTGACAGCTGCTTGTCGATAAAGGCACGGACCTCATGCGGTGGCTTGGCCCCGCCAAATCGGGAGGTTTCCTCACCGTTGATGAACATGATAATGGTTGGAAAGCCCCGCAACTTGTAGTGACCGGCCAGCTTCATATTTTCGTCGGCATCGATTTTCGCCAGCAGTACCTTGCCCTCGTATTCGGGGATAACCTTTTCCAGCACAGGGGCGATCATCAGGCAGGGGCTGCACCAGTCTGCCCAAAAATCGACCAGCACGGGTTGCTGGTGGGAGGCATCGATGACCTTGGTCTGAAACTCATCGCCGTCGATATCGAAGATATAGGGGGACTTGTTGCTCATGATTCGTCCTGCTTGATGGCCGGGCAGGCATTTTGCGCGGCGTGATGATATTTTTCAAGTTAGTACAGGTGGTGAAAGACATGAAGCTCTATCATCAACATCCCTGGGACCTGTCGCCAAAGGAGGGAATAGCTTTGCAGCGTGAGCTGGCCGAGCATGTACTCATTGAGGACCGCTTCGGCGAGGTGCAGCGGGTCGGCGGTGTGGATGTCGGCTTCGAGGAGGGTAACACCGTCACCCGTGCCGCCGTGGCCGTGCTCGATTACCCCTCCCTGCAACTGCAGGAGTATGCTATCGCCAGGCTGCCGACTCGTTTTCCCTACATACCCGGCCTGCTCTCCTTTCGCGAGATACCTGCGGTACTTTCCGCGCTGGAACAGTTATCGAGCCTGCCCGATATGTTGTTGTGTGACGGGCAGGGGATCGCTCACCCACGTCGGTTAGGTATCGCCAGTCACCTCGGCGTGTTACTGGATCTACCCACTATCGGCGTGGCCAAAAGCCGCCTTGTCGGCAGCCACGCAGAGCCGGGCGAAGAGAAGGGGGCGTGGCAGCCGCTCATCGACCACGGAGAAAATATCGGCAGCGTGCTGCGCAGCCGCAGCCGGGTCAAGCCACTTTACGTATCACCCGGGCATCGGGTCAGCCTGGACTCCGCACGGCAGTGGGTCATGGCTTGCCTCACCCGCTACCGTCTGCCAGAAACTACTCGTTGGGCTCATCGACTGGCCTCAGGCCCGCCTGATGTCCCAAGAAAGGGTGTCTTGTCCTAATGCCGAATGCCAGGGTTTTTGTGCAAAAGGGTTATCCAGGTTCGCGCCCAACGTTAACGTGGGGGGCAAGGTTGGACCATGAAACCCGAACCTTGGGCCTCCGTTTGAACTATAATCCTTTAACCTGATTATGCCCTTGCATACAATGCTGCGATAAACCCGCGGTAGGCGCGGGGAGGAAAATCAACACGGAGCTAATAATGAACCTGGAAAAGGTCGTATTCGGTTTCTTCATCGTCCTGGCGCTGACTCTTAATTTCGGTTTCTTTATCGGTGAGTTCGATAACCCCGGGCATCACAATGTCTATGAACTGTTCTTCGCCATCGTGGTGAATCTCATCGCCACGGTGCTCAAGTTCGGCGACCGCACCCAGATCGGTGCGGTGCTGCTGGCGACCTCGCTGGTTGCTGATTTGCAGCTCATTGCTGCGGCCATCGTCTGGGGCTATGCCGTACAGGTGTCGCCGGCAGGTATGGAACCCACGGTGATGTCCAGTATCGTTTCACTGTCGGGTGGCGCCCTCCTGGCCAACGTTACCTCGGTGGTGCTGCTGATCATTGAGACGATCAACCTACGTCGCTAATGAATAAGGTTATCTTCATTTTTCTGCGGCGGATGCGGGCTCCGCTGCTGGTGATCATCATCGCCTATGCTGTGTCAATCCTCGGTATGGTGCTGATCCCAGGCACCGACGCCGAGGGCAATCCCTGGCGTATGGACTTTTTTCACGCTTTCTACTTCGTCAGCTATATGGCGACCACCATCGGTTTTGGCGAGTTGCCTTTTGAGTTCAATGATGCGCAGCGGATGTGGACGGTGGTGTCGATCTATCTAACAGTCATCGGGTGGCTCTATGCCATTGGTAAAATTCTCTCCCTGATCCAGGATCCTGCATTCAAGCAGGCGGTGGTGGAGCAATCTTTCGCCCGTGGCGTGCGTGATATGTCTGAATCTTTCTTCATCATTTGCGGCTATGGCGACACCGGCAGTCTGCTGGTGCGGGCCATGGCCCAACGCGAAATGCGCACCGTGGTGGTCGACCATAACCCGGAGCGGATCAACGAGTTGGAGCTGGAAGATCTGCATCTCTATGTTCCCGGGTTATGCGCTGATGCCAGTCTGACCTCCAGCTTGCAGGCGGCCGGGCTGCAGCATCGGAATTGCGCCGGGGTGGTGGCCCTGACCGACGATGACCAGGTCAATCTCAAGATCGCCATCACCACCAAACTGTTGCATCCCGGATCCAAGGTGATCTGCCGGGCCGAGACGCGTGATGCCGAGATCAATATGGCCTCATTCGGCACCGACAGCGTGATCAATCCTTATGACACTTTCGCCCATCGGCTCGCTTTGGCTCTGCATTCACCCGGCACCCACCTGCTCTACGAGTGGCTGACCGGTGTGCCCGAGACGCCTTTGCCGGTGCCGCTTTACCCACCGCACGGCACCTGGGTGCTGTGTGGCTATGGCCGTTTTGGCAAAGCGGTCAAGGAGAATCTTGACCGCGAAGGGGTGAACACAGTGATAGTCGAGGTCGACCCGGAAGGGACCGGTTGTGCCGGTTTTTGCGTAGTTGGCCGCGGCACCGAAGCCGAGACCCTGCGCGCGGCCGGGGTCGAGCACGCGGCAGGCATTGTTGCCGGAACCGACAACGATGCCAATAACCTCTCCATCGTCATGACCGCGGCGGAGTTGAATCCGGACATGTTCATGGTTGCTCGGCAGAACAAGCGTGATAACCATGAGATCTTTCAGGCGGCGCTATTAGACTTGGTGATGCAGCGGAGCAAGATCATTGCCCGCGATATCTTCGCCATGATCACCACACCGCTGCTGGATGATTTCCTGCGCCTTATCCTGGAGCAGAGCAACGACTGGGCTAACGAACAAATCAGCCGCCTGACGGCGGTGGTTCGGGAATCCGTGCCGGACATCTGGTATTTCCCGGTTGAGGAGTCCCACAGCCCGGCTCTGCTGGGTGTGCTGGATAAGGGGGGATGTGTTCATATCAACGACCTCACGCGTGATTCGCGCGACCGTGAAGAACCGCTATCGTGCGTTCCTTTGCTGTTAAAGCGCAAGGATCATGAATCAGTCCTGTTTCCGCAAGGGGAGGTCAGTCTGCGTCCAGGCGATCAACTCCTGTTTGCCGGTCGGATTGGAGCCTGGGAGCGAATGAAATGGACGCTGCAAAACCGTAACGCATTGCGTTACGTACAGACCGGCAAGGAAGCTGCCACCGGTTATTTCTGGAAAAAATTTGTACGCGAAAACTCCCGCCTTTAGGCATCGGCAAAAAGGCGGGAAATGCCCTTTCGGGGATTGCGTTACTTTGTCGCTCTCCACCGGCTGAATATCCGCCGAGCGGATTCGGCGACAGGTTGTCTGTATTTTTCTACTTAACCGACCTGTATTGCATGAAAACTCAGCCTTCTCCCAAATAGTCCAACCGGTATCCGTGCTGGTATACCGCACTCAGATTCCAGCCCTGCTCAGGCACCAGTGAGAGTTTCCTGCGTACACGGCTGATGTGAGTGTCCACTGTGCGGGTGTTCAGGTTTTTGGAATGGCCCCAAACCTTTCTCAGTAGCTCCTCTCGGGAGAGGAGCTTGCTTATATTGTTAAGCAAGTGAGTGGCGAGGATGAACTCTTTTTGCGTAAGCTCAATCGCACTGCCGTTACGGTGCAACTGGCGGCTGCTCAGGTCTATCCGAAAAGGCCCGACCTGCCGGACGCCATCGGCAGACTGATAATTAGTGCATCGACGTCCCAATACCTCGATACGGGCAAGAAGTTCCTGGCGACGGAGGGGTTTGAGCAGGTAATCGTCGGCACCGGCCTTCAGCACCCGGACGATATCGGCTTCCTCATCGCGTCCGGTGATGAACATCACCGGCAGTGACTGGCCGATCTGATCACGGAGCCGCTTGAGGAGTTCCAGGCCACTGATGCCGGGTAACTCCCAATCGAGCAGTATCAGATTGGGCAGGTTGTGGTCCAGGCTGGAGATAAACTGTTCTCCGTCGCCATAGCAGCGGCCCTGGTAGCCTGCGCCTTCCAACCAATGGGCAAGGACCCGGCATAGGATTTGATCATCTTCTACAAGTGCTATATTCACTCTTCATTCCTTCATTATTCGCCGCCGTTCATTCCATCGCACGGTTGATGCTAAACCGATGCCTTATACTGAAGCAAATGAACTTGTGAAAAAGATAGTGCATTTTTTCTTTTTTTCCGCTTTTGAGGTGGCTTAGAGCCGGAACAGGCATGACCTATGACACATGAACAACACAAGAATCAACGGTTACATCATGGCCTCACGGATCCCAGTCAGGGTGAGAACGGATATGTCCTGTTGAATGAGGTGGTCGAGTTGCTTCAACAGCTGTTAAGCCGGGATGAGCCCGCCCATATCGATCTGCGTGCACTTCCGTTGAGCCCGCTGGACATGGCCCTCCTTGCCGATACTCTGGGGGAAGGGGAGGTGTTCGCCCAGGTGGGCGGTTACGGTATAACCCGTGTTCGCCAGACCGGGATACCCGGTGTCTGGTGGGTGGTGCATCTGGGGGATGAGGAGCAGCTCATCGCCGAGTTCATCGAGGTCAATTACTGTCCTGAAGTGTTAATTACTCCTATCGAAGACATTCGTGATGGTCGTGAGGCACTGAAAGCTCGCTTGTTCGAGGTTGAGATGGCGCGAAAACGTGGGAAGGAAAAAATCTAAAAGGTCTAAGGTTCCAGAGGAATGGGGCGATCTTTAGCGATGTTAACTGTTTAACGCCCCCGATTTGCCATCTACTTCCTTCTGAGGCACGTTTAAAAAAAACAGGTAGAAAAAAATGCCCGAGGCCCGTTTCCTGGTTCGTACCGCTCTGCAAACCCTCTTTGATGCACTGGCACAGGCGGGCTTTTCTCCTTATGCCCCACGGGTCAGAGAAGGGGCGCTGGTGTTTGCCGAATGCCGTGACGCGACCGAGCTGCCTTGGGGGGGCTGTGACATCCAGTCACCAGGCAATTATCGGCTGGGCGAAGGTGACAAGTTACGTGCCTTTGCCTGGGCCAACGGCCCGCAGGCGCTTAAGCCGCTGCTGTTCCCCCCCAGTGAAACCTTATGGCGGGTAAGCCGTGACGAGCGTGGTGCTCTGGCATTTGCTCCTGCGCAACCTGAGGTCGAGGCACGGGCGGTCATTGGCATACGACCCTGTGACCTTGCGGCCCTGGATATCCATGATCGCCATTTCCTTGGCGGCCAAGCGGATGGTTATTATGCGGCCCGGCGGCAGAAGCTGTTTCTCGTCGCGGTTAATTGCAGTCATCCCGCCACGACTTGCTTTTGCGCCTCCACCGGTGATGGCCCGGTCGTTGAGCGAGGTTTCGACCTCGTGCTCGATGAGCTCGATGAAGGCTTTCTGGTAAATGCAGGAAGCGGTAGGGGTCACATGCTTCTGCAGAAACTGGACTTGCCGGAAGCCGACACCGTCCAGCGTGACGAAGCGCTAATCCAACAGCGGCGAGCAGCAGCCAGCCAGCAGCGTAGCATGCCACCGGGCAACCTCCAGGGACCACTGTTTGCCCGCCTTGACCATTCGCGCTGGCAGGAGGTTGGCGAGCGATGCCTGGCCTGCGGCAACTGCACCTCGGTCTGCCCCACCTGCTTTTGTCACAGCGAGCAGGAGCGCCCTGCACTCGATGGCGGTTCCAGCGAGCATGTTCGCGAGTGGGACTCCTGCTTTACCCAAGGCCATAGTTATCTCCACGGTACCGTGTTGCGCGGCACGATCTCCCTGCGTTACCGGCAGTGGTTGACTCACAAGGTCGGCAGTTGGCACGAACAGTACGGCAGATCAGGTTGCGTCGGCTGTGGCCGCTGTATCACCTGGTGTCCGGTCGGGATAGACATCACCGAAGAGATTCATGCCTTGCTCGGCACGGCAGAGGA
>JBFEYJ010000023.1:0-24223 GCA_041562215.1 Thiohalomonadaceae bacterium
AACACTGGGGCTGCGCTCGCCAAAGAAGTCGAGGCAATCGACCGGGTAGTGGGTATGGTCGAACAGCTGGCCGCTGTAGGAACCGTAGAGACCGTCATCCAGGTAATACCACCAGCGACCTTCACGCTGTGCTTTGCCCATTACCGAGGAGACAGCTGTGATCGCCGGGGCGGCGATGAAGCGGCCCGGCTCAGCGATCACCCGCACGCCGGTCGGCAACGCAGCGAGTGCATTACGGATCGGACGGCAAAAGGTATTGATAGGGGAAACCTGCTCACGGTAATCAACAGGAAAGCCGCCACCGATGTCGAGCACCTCAAGTGGGGGCAGCCCCTGCTCCATCGCCTCTGCAATGATTCCGGCACAGGCGTGGATCGCCTCGACGTGTTTGTTCGGTTCCAGCGCCTGGGATCCGACATGAAAAGAGAGTCCCTTAATGTGAATGCCGAAGTCCGCCGCCTGTTGAAGCAACGCCGGTGCCGCCTCGGGGGTGCAGCCGAATTTCTTCGACAAATCAACTTTGGCATCGGGGCTGCGGAAGCTCAGGCGCAGCAGCAGCTCCGTCTCATCGGCATAGGGGATGAACTTCAGAAGCTCATCCGGATTGTCTATTACAAAGGTGGTGCAACCGTAGGCAAGGGCGTCACGAATATCGCTGTCACGCTTGATCGGGTGGGTATGAATTGTGCGGGAAGGGTCGACACCCAGTCCTGCCACCAGATCCACCTCGCCGGTGGTAGCCAGATCGAACCAGGCCCCCTCTTCCATCAGCGTGGAGACCACGACAGGATGGGGTAGCGGTTTCAGGGCGTAGTGCAGGTCGACACCGGGCAGTGCAGCGCGAAGGGCCCTGTATTGTCGTCGTATCGCATCGCAATCGAGGATCAACAGCGGGGAACCATGTATCGCCACCAGACGTCGGATACGGTCAGCTTCGGCGCTTTCATCCGGGCGATCGAGCAGGGGGGTGGGGGGGTGAATAATTTCAATGTTTTTGCAGGCCATCAGTGTCCTCCCGCAACCGGCAGGTTGCAGACTAAGCGTCGACGAGAAACTGGATCGAGCGGCAACGAGTGCTCTCTAAAGCAGTCGAAATCACTCTTGGGATAGTTACTCGCCGTCACCCAACGACCGCCGTGGAGACGGACACTGATTGGCTATCAACAAGAAGCCCGTGCATTTTAGGACAACGGTACCGGGAGGCAAGAATTATTTTTTGTCCCAGGGCAGGCGTTGGAAAAAGGAGGGATTGAGCTGGAGAAGCCGAGTCATTTCGGTGAAGAAGACCCTGTTGCCTGGAAATTCACCCAGGCGACCTGGCTCTTGCAGGTTCTGAATTAATGAAGGTGGGGTTTTGCAGGGGCTGAGCCGCTCGGGACGAACAGTGTGCCCACCGGCGCCGGCATGGCATTAAAGCCAGTCAACATCTCCGGTGGGCATAAAATGCACAACAAGCAAAAGCATTTAGCGCTCTAGCGTCTGCAGCGGTAAACGCCAAACACCTGCGTGCCATCCTCTACCGGGGAAATCGGCACCACCGTGTCACCCCCCATGTCAGCCGCACTGTTACGCGCCAGTTTGTTGAGCTCATCTTCCATGCTCTTCTCGTGGCGGTTAAGCCCTACCAGTTTTGCGAGAGTGGAGACCGTGGTTTTGCCGACACGCTTGCAGCCGGCGACCTCCTCCATGCTTGCCACAAGCACCTGTTCCCCCTGTGGGTTCAGGGTTACCCAGGTGCAGCCACTGAGCAGCGCCACCACCAACAACAGCGTGATCTTATTTAACGATTTCATCGGTTCACTCTCCCATGCCAATGGCAAAAACCGGCATCATACCCAAAGGGGATGCCTTCATACTCGGACCTGCTTCAATGTTTATGCGACACCCTGGCTCTTCAGGTAATCCTCGTAGCTGCCGTTGAAGTTGACCACGCCCTGCGGGGTCAGCTCGATGATGCGGGTAGCCAGCGAGGAGACAAACTCACGGTCGTGGCTGACGAAGATCAACGTTCCCTGGTAGTTCTCCAGCGCCAGGTTGAGCGATTCGATCGACTCCATGTCCAGGTGGTTGGTCGGCTCATCCATCACCAGCACGTTTGGCTTTTGCATCATCAACTTGCCGAAGATCATCCGTCCCTGCTCACCACCGGAGATCACCTTTACCGATTTGTCGATCTCCTTTTGCGAGAACAGCAAACGGCCGAGGTAACCACGTACCACCTGCTCATCGTCTCCTTCCTGCTTCCACTGCTGCATCCATTCAAGCAGAGGCATATCCTCGGCAAAGTCGGAGGCATGATCCTGGGCATAATAGCCAAGGGTCACGTTCTCAGACCACTTAACGACGCCGTTATCCGGCTTCAAGCCACCATTTTCCTCGCCCACCAGGGTGCGAAGCAGGGTGGTCTTACCGATGCCGTTGGGACCAATGACGGCGATGCGCTCTCCCACTTCGACCATCAGATCGAGACCGCTGAACAACGGCTCCTCACCGTAGCCTTTGCTCACCCCCTCAACCTCCAGTGCCAGGCGGAAGAGCTTCTTCTCCTGCTCAAAGCGGATGAAGGGATTCTGACGACTGGAGGGCTTGATCTCGTCCAGCTGGATCTTCTCGATCTGCTTGGCGCGTGAAGTCGCCTGCTTGGCCTTGGAGGCATTGGCCGAGAAGCGACTGACAAAGGTTTGCAGTTCAGCGATCTGCGCCTTCTTCTTGGCATTCTCCGATACCAGGCGTTCACGAGCCTGGGTCGAGGCGATCATATAGTCGTCATAAGTGCCCGGATAAAGTTGCAGTCGGCCGTAGTCCAGATCCGCCATGTGGGTGCAGACGCTGTTGAGGAAGTGGCGGTCGTGAGAAATGATGATCATGGTAGAGTTGCGCGCGTTAAGCACCCCCTCGAGCCAGCGAATGGTGTTGATGTCGAGGTTGTTGGTCGGCTCGTCGAGCAGCATGATGTCCGGGTCGGCGAACAGCGCCTGAGCCAGCAACACGCGCAATTTCCAGCCCGGTGCTACAGCACTCATCAGGCCGCTGTGCTGTTCGATGGGTATCTCCAGGCCGAGTAAAAGCTCACCGGCGCGTGACTCGGCAGTGTAGCCATCGAGCTCAGCGAACTGCACCTCCAGATCGGCCACCTTCATGCCGTCCTCTTCACTCATCTCCGGTAGAGAATAGATACGGTCGCGCTCCTGCTTCACCTCCCACAACTCGGCATGACCCATGATCACCGTATCGAGCACGGTGTATTCTTCAAAGGCGAACTGGTCCTGGCGTAACTTGCCGACCCGTTCATTGACGTCAACCATGACTGTTCCGGCACTGGGCTCCAGATCGCCGCCGAGGATCTTCATAAAGGTTGACTTGCCGCAACCGTTAGCACCGATAAGACCGTAACGGTTTCCTTCACCGAATTTAACCGAGATGTTTTCGAACAGGGGCTTTGCCCCGAACTGCATGGTGATGTTTGCTGTAGAAATCAAAATTGTGTACCGGAAATGGAGGTTACAGGGGGGTAGCCGAAGGCTATCGGGTATCGCCTGAGCGGGCGAGGAAAAGCGCTTGATTACCGAACAGCGCCTATTATCGCACAGCATGGGCTGTGCGGCTAATCTGAACGACCCGGCCTTCAGGCACCAACATATCTGGTGAGAACACCTACTATATCTATGCAAATCTGGATATTGAGGGCCACATCGCACAGTGGTATGGTCAATTAAGCGGGGTCAAACCGCTACATGCCGAAGGGGCATATGAAAGAGGACATCGCAAACGAGCCCACTCCAGTCGACAACCACAGTGGATCCGGTCCAGCGCCAGTCGCGAACGCCGATCTTCTCACCATGGCAGTGAAGCCTAATTCGTCCTGGATGCGCATTGTACTCCTCGCAGTTGCCTATGTTGCGACCGCCGCGGCAGGACAGTTGTTATCCGAGCCACACACTCAGAGCCTGATACTCTGGCCTGCTGCCGGGCTGGCATTGGCGGCGCTACTGGCATGTGGGCCACGCCTTTGGCCGGGGCTCTGGCTCGGCGCGTTGTTATATCATTACCTATTCCCGTCGACGTTAGACGTCACCCTCATGGCTCCGCTTTTTGCCACTGGTGCAACGCTTCAAGCACTCCTCGGCGCACACCTGACCCGTCCACTGCTCAATGCCCCCATCCCCTTGGCTCGCGAGAGGGATGCAGCACGTTTTCTGCTGCTGGCAGGGCCGTTTTCCTGCATCGTCTCAGCCAGCGTAACCACACTTGCCGGATATGGCTTAGGGGAGGTAACAGCAGGACAGGCCATAACAATGTGGATACTCTGGTCGACCGGAAACACAATGGGTGTATTGCTGTTTGCCCCCTTGCTGCTCTCCTGGCCGGTCGCAGGAGCTATCCTGCCGCGAAGTGCGATCCGCATAACCCTGCCATTACTCATTACCACAGCGCTCCTGATTTCAGGCAACCTCGCCCTGAACCACATCGAAAAGAATCAGGCACATCAACAAACAACCACCCTGATGGAGGACGCCTATAACAGCGGCTTCAATCTCCTCTCCTACGCCATTAGCCCACTGCACGGAGTCGAGCGCTTTTTCAGTGCCAGCAATGAAGTGACTCTGGAGGATTACCGAGCCTTTTCCTCCTATATCACCAGCCAACCCTGGATCCTCTCCGTCGACTGGGCTCCACGGGTACGGCGGGAAGAGCGTGCCGCATTCGAGGCGTCATTAAGTCACCAGGGAATGCTTGAATCCGGGATATTTGATCTTGATTCCATGGGCAAGCCCGTGCCCTCAACGAAGCGGGAAGAATACTTCCCTGTCACTCTAACCGAGCCAATGGCAGTTAACGCCCCGGTCATCGGCCTCGATCATGCCTTCGAAGCACCGCGCCGTGATGCCATGGCAGAAGCACGCGACACGGGTCGGATCGCCGTCACTACTATGGTGCCCTTGTTGCGCACCACACAACGAGCCGTCCTCGCCTATACCCCGGTCTACCGTTCCGGCTTCGTTGTCGATCAGGCTTCAACAGAAGAACGGCGCGAGGCACTTCGCGGTTTTGTCATCGGTGTTTTCAGCATCCGACAACTCTTCACTGCACTTGATCGCATTGCCTCGACAAACCAGCTTCTCTACCGTGTTACCGATATTAGCTCTGACGGAGAGCATCAACGCCTATGGGAGACCCTGCCTGCCGGAGCCAAGCCCACATGGAGCCGCACGGTAAGCTTCGCTAACCGTCTCTGGCAACTCGAAATGCAAACCGCCAAGCCCGCCTGGCAGCCCGGCAACAGCTTTACTTCCCGTATCTTCCTGGGCGTCTCGGTACTGGCCGCCTTTCTCATCACCTTCGCCGTATTAAGTGCCGCCGAACGTAACGCGGTCACCACAGTCCAGGTTCTTGAGCGAACCAACGATCTGGCACGTGAACTCCATGCCAGGCGAGACGCGGAGAAGGAAATCCACCGCCTAAACCTTGCTCTCGAAAGCAAGGTAGAGGAGCGAACCCAGGCCCTTGAGGCGCTGCACATAAAAGAAAGACAACTTAGCGCCATTGTCGACAACCTGCCCTACGGCCTCATCACCATCGACGCCGAGGGAACGGTGCACAGCGCTAACCCGGCGATTGAGCAGGTACTCGGATACAGGCCAACCGATCTCATCGGCAAAAATGTTTCGATACTCATGCCTGAGCCCGATCGCAGCCTGCATGACAGTTATATTGCGCGTTACCTGAGATCCGGTGAAGCACACATCATCAACTCCGGGCGGGAGGTGCAGGGACAGCACTACGACGGACGGCTCATTCCCCTCGAGCTGGCGGTGTCCGAATACCTGGTGCATGGAAAACGCTTTTTCATCGGCAGCATTTGGGATATCAGCCAACGAAAGCACTTCATCACCGAACTGACCCGTGCCCGTCTCGACGCCGAACAGGCAAGCCGAGCCAAATCATCCTTCCTGGCCGTCATGAGTCACGAAATCCGCACCCCAATGAATGGCGTTATCGGCCTGGTGGACGTGCTGGCGCACAGCCGCCTTTCCGACTACCAGTCAGAGCTGGTCGCTACAATCCGTGAGTCAGCATCCACCCTGCTCGACATCATTGACGACATCCTGGATTTTTCCAAGATCGATGCAGGGCGTATGACGGTAGAGCACAGCCCTGTTTGCCTTACCGAACTCATTGAAGGGCTTTGTACCTCCCTACAGCCGGCGGCCGCCGGCAAGGGCGTGGCAATCTCCCTGTTTATCTCGCCGAAGATCCCGCCGCTGGTTCTCTCTGACAGCGTGCGTCTGCGCCAGGCGCTTAGCAACCTGATCGCCAACGCCATCAAGTTCTCCGCCAACCAGACCCGTCGTAAAGGTTACGTCTCCGTTAGCATTACACTCACCGATGACAACCCGCAGCGCCTTTGCTTTGAGATCATCGACAATGGCATCGGCATGACCCAAACAACGCTGGATCAGCTTTTTACAGCATTTACCCAAGCAGAGGCCTCTACCACCCGTCGCTTTGGCGGCACCGGGCTGGGCCTTGCCATTACCCATCGCCTGATAGATTTGATGCAGGGTGAGATCATTGTGGACAGCAAACCGGGGGCCGGTAGCCGCTTCACTATCACCCTGCCATTCGAGCCTGCTGCTGAGCAACCGGCGAGGGATGAGTTGGAATTAACCGGAATTCGATGCATCGTGGTAGAAAGCGAGGATCTCAGCACCGCAGAGCTCACCGCCTATCTTGAGCACGCCGGAGCAGAGGTCCTTGTGGCCGCCGATCCCCTCTCAGCTGCGCAGCTGATGCAAGGATGGTCCTCTTCCATCGTAGCCATCCAGGATGCCGCTCAACAACGCCCGGTTGTGGATCCGGTCCTCGCTGATATTGCCGGCCTGCGCCACCTGCAATTTACACGAGGCCGCCGACAGCGCCCACGGCTTGAAGCCCTTGATGTCGCCAGCCTGGACTACCCTTTCCTGAAACGGAGGTCACTACTGCATGCCGTGGCACTGGCCGCGGGTCGCGCCAGCCCGACACACATTCAGGAGGACGCCCTTCCCCAACTAACAGAAGAGACACCACGCCCTGATATCGCAGAGGCCCGTACCCAGGGAAGGCTGATTCTTGTCGCTGAGGATGATGCCCTCAATCAGCGGGTCATCCTGCAACAACTCGCGCTGCTGGGTTACGCTGCGCAGATCGCTGGAAACGGTATCGAAGCCCTGCACTTATGGCGCCAGGGTAGCTATGCCATACTACTGACTGACCTGCAAATGCCAGATATGGACGGATATGTCCTGGCCCAGTCGATTCGTCATGAAGAGGCCGGCAATCACCACATACCCATTCTAGCCCTAACCGCAAATGCCTTGCGTGAAGAAGCAGAGCAGACCAGGGCCGCCGGCATGGATGAGTACCTGACCAAACCATTGCAACTGCGTCAGCTTCGTGAAGTACTGGAGAAATGGATGCCAAAACAAGAATCTAGCCCCCCACATGCTCCATCGTCACCGCTAGACCACTCAATTCGTCCGGTTGATGTGACCATCTTGCAGGATATGGTGGGTGACGACCCTGATACGGTGTTTGGACTGCTTACCGATTATCGCGAATCGCTCCAACACCTCACAGAGGAGCTTCGTGCGGTTTATGCGCAAAACGACATCAGGCAGGTCTGCGCCATCACTCACAAGCTTAAGTCCTCTTCACGATTGGTGGGGGCGCTCGCGCTGGGCGAACTGTGTGCAGACATAGAGCGCGCGGGCAAAGCGGAGGACAAGAGCCTGATTGATGAAATCATGCCGCAGTTCAGCGCTGCAGTAGCCGCCGTTGAGGCGGATATCAGCAAACTGATTGAAAAAAGGTAATATCCCTTCAGATGATAGGCACACTCCATCTAGTGGTCATCACCAGAGTACCAAGACAGAGCACAGCCGGGACAGGTTTATGCCATGCACTAAAACAGAACGCCTCCAGCAAGTATCATGGGCGTCTTTGCAGTTCCTTTTGCCGTTGAACAGCACTCAGTGCGACCACATCGGTTAGCTCCTCAGAGAGGAGCCCGAGAATATCATCCACCGCGAGTATTCCCTCCAGGCCGCCCTCGGCATTAATCACCGGCATCCGGCGCAAGCCTTTGCTGCGCATGCGATGTAGCGTTTCGAGCAGATCATCTTCTACATCCGCCGTTTGCAGTGGCTGAACCATCAGGTCCTTGACACAGACACTCGCGGCGTCGAGTCCCTGTGCAAGGACCTCTACAACGAGGTCGCGGTCGGTGACGATACCGATGGGTACGTTCCTTTCACCATGGCGCTCCACCACCACCAGATCGCCCACATGAAACTCACGCATTAACCGAGCCGCTTCACCGGCATCGGCCCCTTGCTCTACCACCACCACTTCGCGATTACAGACCTCGCCGACAGACATTGCCATTCACCTTCGCATTTGTGCAAACACTCACGCCGTGGCGCCGTAATGTTTATGAATATTGTGGATATCCACCTCTGATTCAGCATTGGTGTAGATCCGCCACTGACCCACTACCGGATCTTCAGCCAGCCTGGCCAGTATGTTGTCAAAAGAGTGGTCATCGAGATAAGGTCGGGTAAAAACCTTCCATTGTGCATGGTTTATATAAGCATCAAACTCGGGTACCCATTCATACCCCTGTTCCTGCATATAGGTCTCTTTCCCAATGTCCAGCAAGTGTCCCATAGGCCCTCCGACTTCAGGTTTCCGGTTCAAGCCATGAAAACCATGGCCGTCTTACTGCACGGCAGCGTGCGTTCAAAGAAAATATAGACCACCCATCACCTTCCTTCGCAAAAGCTTATAAGTAAGAAAGGCGATTAACGACAGCACAGAGCGTCCGAAACGATGCTTCCGAATCAGGAAATTCCGGCTGCCGCCGTTGGACGATGCAGTACGGCCAGGTTGGCTGCAAGGGGGGAAGTGGATACCACAGAGCTTCTATGGATATCTCGCGGCAAAGGTAGGGGTATGGAGGGGGCGACCCTCACTACTCGAATAGCTTAAAACCAGGAGAGGTTCGGAACGACGATTACTCAGGTGTCGAATTCGGCCCGGTTTTATCCTTCATCAACAGGTAGACGCCGGCAATGACCAGAACAATCCAGAGTACCATCGCCCCACGTCCCAATAACTCCCAGAGACTGCCCATGAAAAGCACCAACAGCAGGGCGATTGCCAGAATCGCGTTGCCCAGCCAAAAGTGGAGTGATTGTTTCTCGTCGCTCATTTCCGTCCCGTCTGTTTACAATGCCCCGTTACCGGGGCTGATGCGATCAAGCCGTTGCTTAATGAAGCATGCCCAATATACCAATCACAATGAGGTAAATGCCAACCACATAGCGTAAAAACTTCGGCACCACCAGCACCAGGACGCCGGCAATAATCGAAACCAACGGGATCAATTCGACTGTGATTCTCATGCCCTTCACTCCAATTTCTAATTATTAACAATGGCCTGCATTATAACCGTTCTACTTACCGACGCCTTGAACCTGTTCGCATCCCACACACCATCTCGCGGTTCAATCAAAGTGATGGAAGGAGGGAAACTCTAAATCGCCCATTGCGGATAGGAGCAGCTTTGCTGACTGCGGGAAGCCCTGAGTAAAAAGCGGAGTTTAGCCTGCGACCAGCCCACTGGGCATTGCTAAGACAGGCTGTAACTCGGCCCGCGCGCTTTCAGCTGATTTTTCGCCAAACCCTACAACACGTAGCCGACAATCGACCAATAATGGCAGGCGCCACCGGCGATCACGAACAGATGCCAAATGCCATGGCTCATCTTGTGGTATCGACCCAGCACATAAAAAACAACGCCACTCGTATAGCAGATCCCCCCGGCCAGCAACAAGTTAAATCCCATATCGGGCAATGCCGCCAGCAACGGCTTGAGTGAACCCAGCACCAGCCAGCCCATTGCCAGGTAGAGGATTACCGGCAAAATCCGCCGTCCTCCCGGTTGTGATCGCGCTTCCAGGACCAGTCCCGTTAACGCCAAACCCCAAATCTCGCCAAACAGGATCCAGCCATCCCTGCCATTCAGCGTCACCAGGGCAAACGGCGTGTAGGTGCCGGCGATGAGAAGATAAATCGCGTAGTGGTCAAAGCGGCGAAACCGACTCCCGGCCGGATCCTGACCGCAGTGATAGAGGCTGGAGAAAAGAAACAGCAGAAAAAGGGTAATACCGTAAATGGTAACGCTGACGATTTTCCACGGGTTGGCTTGTGACAAACCCATCACCACCAGCACAATAAAGCCCGCCAATGCGACCACTGTACCGATCAAATGCGTGTAACAGTTAAACCGCTCGCCATCCTGACAATCTATGTAATTCACTCTCGGTGCTTCCTGATTAAATCAAATCAATCCCTGCGTCACCACCGGCAAGGATAGCCGGTCGCTTGACCAAAGAACGCGCCCACGTGGACAATAACAGTCCCCACACACAGCAGTGAGCCGGGCCATGTCGCTACCTTCACACTATCTCATTACTCCCACGCCTAATCATGATACAGATTTCCTTGCCGCGCTGGAACGAAGCCTGCAAGCGGGTACACGGTTGATACAGTTAAAAGGGAAGGGGATTGAGCCTCACGCCTACACCACCCTGGCACAGAGAGTGATCCCGCTGGCACACCGTTACCAGGCCAAGGTGCTACTCAGTGAACCGGCCCTGGTTGAACAGCTAGGCGCCGACGGCCTTCATCTGGACAGCAAGGCACTTATAACCTGCAGTAACCGGCCGCTGCCCAACGGCAAAATTATCGCCGTCTCAGGCCATACGCTGCAGGCACTGCAACAGGGGGAGGCCATCGAAGCCGACTTTGCCGTGCTCTCACCAATCCGCTATACCAGCGCGCATCCCGACCTCACCCCCATCGGTTGGGAAGGCTTGGCTGAAATTCTTGCGAAGGTAAAGATCCCGACCTACGCGCTTGGCGGTGTCAGTGCCGATGACGAGGCCGAGGCCATCAGGGCCGGGGCGCAGGGAGTAGCGGGAAGTAAGGGATACTGGAATGCCTGAGCCCACTCAGCCGGGAAACAGTTTTATTACCGTCTCTCCGGTAGTCATGTCGATGGCGCACTCCACCTCACAGTACTCCGCCTGCAGATCCGTCGGCGTTGGGTCATCAGAGCAGCTGCAACCGGAGATGATTCCGCTATAGAAGACCCCGGCCTTGACCCTTATCACACCCTGTTCTTCCATGGCGCTGATCACCATCGAATGAAAAGGCTCCGCACTCACCGAGGAACTCAGCGATAAACCCTGTTGCAGCGGTAAATCTGCGGCTCTCAGCCCCTGCAACTCGGCCTTGAACACTTCGTTGAATTCATCGCTTCCCCAGGCTGCCCGAGACTTCATGAGCCGAATCATTTGAAAATGTCCTTCATCGATTGCCATACATAGATTGAGGTTTACACATCCTTGGCTTTCGCTGCTTCGTCAGTCCAATTTTACCGTTACCCCTCTCCTTCGAGCTTTGTCAGCTGACTTATCTAGCTGAATTCCATCGCCTTATCTTAAAAGGAGAACGCTGATAAGGAAGTGACGAAAACACCACCTCCTCAGCGTATCCATGGTAGGTGTGGATGATACTATCCTCGTCATCCAGGAAACCTATCCGCCCCCTGTCCGCACTGATTACGGCGGTTTGAAAGCCAAAGTCGAGGATGTCACCTTTCATCACCGACACCACTCCTGAGGCGGTTGGAGCAACCAACGAAGTGAATCGTGACAAGGCGGGCGGCGCCATATAGGGGACTTTTTTACCAAGCCGACGCTGACCATACACGACAAGGGCAACACAATCAGCCCCCAAGCGTAAATCTGTCTGATGTTTCCCTTCCGGAGTCAGAGAGGGCAGATAGACGAAGGGGACACCCAGAAGCTCAGTCAAATAACCGGTATAGCCGTTATCCCGCCGCACGACGAATTCGAAGCCGGCAGGCCGTCCCTTATCCCAACTCATCGCCGATGACGGTACCGACGCCGAAAGCGTTGTTGTGATCCAGTGGGTTCCCAGTCCCAGAAGCTCATCGAGCTCAACGGCGGAAACCTCCCCCCTTCCCCTGAGCGAGACAATTTCCTTGCGACTGTAGGCAATGGGCTGCGTACAGCCGGGCGTTACCGGCAGGCAGCCTGGGGTATTGTCATAATCCCGTGCACCAGGCTCAATGGCAAACCAAAACCATTGGCCGTGCCGAGGCTTGCTGCACAGGGTGAGTTTGCCATCTATCACTACCCCGGTGACCGAAGCGAAACAATCCCCATCGTCAAGACCCAGAGGAGCGAGCCGTGCCTCATCACCCACACGCCGCAACAGCGAATCCTCAAGCTGCCAGCCACCCCCAGCGGCAGCCTTCACCGCCATAAAAGCGCCCGTGGCGGCGGCCTGTTGTGCGGCGCACAGGACACCGACGCTAACTACACTTGCGAACGAGAGCCAATTCCGAAATGCACGTATCGGAAAAACGTTCACCCGGAGCCGTTTCAAGAATCGTGAAGCGTAAACATGACGGGATCGGTTCTTTACGACTTGCACCATTATTTATCGCCCATTTCCCGCCTTTTTCTTCCACGCCACCGATTGGCATAAAGTTTCTGTCCGTTTCGATGAAAAACGCTGATCGATTATAAGTGTTACTGGGGTAGCTGCTAATCACCGCATAGCTTGAAGGATCATCACATGCCTCGATACGGAGTTTACTGACACGACCATTCTGAAGATAGGTTTCAGCCGACTTCGCATACCCGGGAACGATGGCGATCCCTTCAGGTGAGCAATACTCCTGTTCTTTTGTCTCAAAGCGGATGGTGATCGCCTCCCCTTCTCCCCTTCCCCGCTTACCTTCACACCACGCCGTTGCCGGATCACCGTCGAGCAGATTCGCTACCGCATAACGGTTGGCCTTATGAGCCAGCGTAGAGGAGGCTTTTGCCTCCCCGAGATACTTTTGATAGCCATCCGCAGCCACATTGAAAGTCGCCAGTTGACGGTGATGAAAAAGTGGATCGGAATCGAAACCCACTTTTAGGGTCCTCATCACTTTCAGGTCCGCCTCCTGAACATGCCATGTAATGACACCATCGCTCACCTTCGCCCCTTTGGGGATCGTGGGAAAACTCGCCGCATACGGTCCGAGCTCGATACGCGCATGGAAGTCCGGCTTACCATGCCAGTAGCCTGCCGGGGACAGCAGATACTTAAGGTTCCTTGTCGAGAAATACGTCCGTGAAGACTTGTTTGTCTCCGTATCGACATGCTCGAATTCCGTACGATACGTAAGCTTTAATCGGACACTCGGTCCCCTGGGAACCTCTATTTCGACCACACACCAGGCATCGCCAACCTCACTATCCACGAAATATTCGTTTTTTCGTTTGACGGGATCAACAGCCTTACAACGATACTCCTTGCCCTCCACAGCGATACCAATCCCTGCCGCCGCTTGTTCCGGAACAAACTCCCTGACCCAATAAAGTGGAACACCGTAGAGTCAGCGTGTAATTTGCTTCAACCGTATAGTGATCCAAATCGACGATTGTAATATTCAAATCCTCGCGCAAGAGCTCAATCGAATTCTCCTGCTTCGGCACAAGACCACCGAGAGGCATTCCCATTGACCAGGCAACCGGCCCACCATTTGCCCAACAAGATAAAGATGAAATCATCAGCGTTGCTGATATAAAGAGCCTTTGCATTATTTTCATTATTAATCCCTGAGATTTAACAGAAACGCTTGCGGATAAAATCCATATCCAGATGGACCACGGCATTGATGGCATGAGGCCATGGAGTCTCGGGGTTTCACCTTCTAAAGGTTAATCTGAATATTTTGCATATGTCGAACGATCCATCTCAACCACCTCGACCGTCACTACCTTTGTCGGCCAACCCTGCCCGCGAATTGCCGACAAAACCGCCTCAGCCAACTGCTTTCTCTGCGCCTCACTACGCCCGGCATGGATCCGGCACTGCACATGAATGAAATGCTCACTTACCCCTCCAACACGGTAATAGGTAACAGGAAACGCCCGTACCCGGATATTGCTCTCCTCGAACAGTGCTGTACCCACCGCTGCCCGATGCACATTATCCAGCATCGCCTCGACCTGCACCGCACCGACCAGGCCCTTTGAAAACTCAATGATTAGATGTGGCATTCGGCTAACCTGCTCTTTATTAATCTTAACCTGGTATTGACGCATTCAAGCTGTCAATCGCCGTGTTCGCCAGCGCTATGAGCCTCGTCTGGGCAAACAATCAACGGCGCATTCGCCAAATAATTTTGCTCCTACAGAAAGTTCAGCGTTATTGTTCAGCGAACAACCCCACAATAACTTCATAGACAGCAATCAAACCGTGAGCACCACGGCCGGATCAAAACCCCTTACGCCTTCCCCGGGATAACCCCGCTGATTGGAAAAAAGTCTGCATTTGCCAACTTTAGCATCCAGGTTTGCGTGCGTGTGTCCAAAGCACCACATATCCACCTGCTCGACCAGTTCAGACAGGTCACTCAAGAAAGCAGTGCCGATTGCATTCATCGGGAAAGCGGGGTGCTGACAAAGCAGGTGGGGCGCATGGTGTGTTACCACCACTGTGGTGCCGGCAAAAGGCTTTGCCAACATTCCTCTTAACCAGGCTTTTGATTCTTTATGAATTTTCAACGCATCATCAGGGAGAAACAGGCGTTCACCATGTCGGATAAGATGGTGGTCGTTCAGACTCCGCTGCACTTCCAGCATGGACATCACCTGGTCACCGACAGCCCGATAATCGGTCCAAAGTGTGCAACCAATAAAACGCACACCATCGATAATCAAGGTATCGTTTTCCAAAAAATCCACTGTATCGCTCTTTGCTGCGACTTCGCGCATCTCATCGATCAGTGCAATGTCCTGATGATAAAACTCATGATTACCCGCAACAGTCAGAATACGCTTGCCCAGGCGTTCCGCTTCACTTATCGCCCAAGACAAACCGTTCAGACCAACGTCAATATCACCGGCAAGAACAATCAGATCGGCTTCGGTTTGCGAAATCTCCGGAGGCAAGGACGGATAGAATTCATTGTGCAGATCGCTTAATAAATGAATTTTCATGCCACAAATACTCGGGATGTTTATTCTTTAACCACACCGTAACATCAACCAACAACGCCTCGGCGGCACGCACACATGAATCAGCTTCCTCTTCGCTTGCAACATTGCCATTATAGTTATTCATGTATCGCTTTTTTCTCATGGCGTCCAACACGATCATCCGTTCGATGGGAATTCCGAGGGTCATTGGCAGACTTTGAATAATGGGCCGGTAACCGCTCGCCCTGAGGCAAACCAGCGCACTTTGCATGATTGCCTTATAAGCTACATCAAAACAGATTGTGGCACGGACCTCCACGACACCGGCATCCTTGATATTGCGCTCCGCTGCTGCCAGCAAGCGGACTATTTCTTCTCTGTTAGTTTGCTGCTGTTTGAGTTTGTTGATCTCGATCAGATTTTCTAATATCACCTTCCTTCCCTAGAATCATTCCTTTCTCTCTACCCAATCCAATCTAACAAGGGTACACGGCAGCAACAACGGCTTCAAATGTCAAACTGCCAGTCTTCATTACAATACCACGCAATACACCAAAAAACCGTGCTTCCTGATCTTCCTGATAGTACTGCAGGATTCGGGTTTACCCTAAAACACAGCCGGCCCGACCTCAGGTCGAACAAACACCGGCACAATCGTAAAAAGACTGGCTTCTTATATAAGTCGGCAATTATCCACGTCACTGCTTTTGCACTGTCCAGATCTTTCCATAATTTCCCGGTATCTTAACGCCTCGACTTGTATCCCCCGCCGCCAGAGTATAATTATCACCGCCGTGCAACGCCTCGGTATAGTCACCCGCGTAAGGGAAATCGAAAACCACCTCTTTCTCGTCGCTCGTGAAGTTAAGCGCCACCAGGGCATATGCGCTGTCGTCTTCACGGCAAAACAACAACACCCCCTTGGAGAGATAGCGTTCATAATCATTATAAAAATAGGCACTCCCCTGCCGAAACGCAGAAGCCGTGCGACGGATCGAAAGCAATCGACGCACCAGCCTGATCACCCCTTTGCCTTCACTGGTGTAAAAATACTGCCAACGCACGTGGCGCGGAAAGGCCACGCGGCCCAGGCCGTCACCAGGCAGATACCAGTTCTCACCAAGCTCCTGGCCTTGCCACAGCAGGGGTATCCCCTTGGCGCAGAGCAGCCCGATGAGGTAGGGCTGAAGCCTGAACCACTGACGCCGGTCGCCCTCACGAAACAACACCTCACCTTCCATGCCCTGGTTCCGCTCGACTATCCCGAACTTAAGCAGGAATCGGGCGTGGTCGTGGTTCTCCAGATAATGGAGCGTTCGCTTGGGCAACGTATCGTTGCCGTGGTCGATCTGATCCAAAAAATTGTAAGCGGTCAGGTTCAACCCCAGCCCCACCAGGCTACCGGCAGCACCAACGGCAACCTCTCCGGCAGAACCCAGGCTCCAGTTGCACCAGCCACAGGTGCTGTAGCTTTGCTCAAGTACACCCTTCGGATCATCGAGTTGTTCGGCGCACTGGATGAGATTTATCCGCCCACCGTCAAAAAAACGCTGCCAGTGGCCAGTGCCGCCGCGCTCCTTCAGAGCCCGATAAGTGTTGTAGGTCAGATTCGAATAACCATTACCCACAGGGCCATCCCAGTAGTTGGGGACACAATCGTAGCGAAACCCGTCCAGATGGAATTTTTCCAGCCAGAACTCGCTAACCGTATAGAAGTAATCCTGAACGAAACGCCGGTTAAAATCCGTGCCCTCGCCAAACATCGTGTCAGCAAAGTCACCAAGGAATGGATTATCGCCATAACCAAGCTGCCGATAGAGATAGCTATAGGGAAACTGATCTCCAGTGTGGCCGTAGACCACATCGGCAATAACCGCGATCCCGCGCTTGTGCGCCTCATGGATCAGACGCTGCAGATCGCATCGGTTGCCAAACCGATCATCCACGCCGAAATAGCCCATGGGCAGGTAACCCCACTCCACCGTCTCGGCGACGTTGGACATAGGCATGATCTCGATACAGTTGATGCCGAGATCGGCCAGATAATCCAACCGCTTGATGGTGCCCTTAAGACCACCGCCGAATTCGCTGAGCATCAGCTCGTAGATGACCAGATCCTCTACCTTGGGCACCTTCCAGCCTGACTCAGCCTCATCACCTCCCCAGTCGTAGTGCGTGTATCCCACGGTGACTGCAGAGAATTTGCCCAGCCCGTATTCGCGTGCAAACGGGTCAATGATCCAGTCGATATCCTTATTCCGCGCCTCATTGAGCAGGCGGAAGCGATAGACGTAACGCCCCTCCTCGCCCCAATGGGAGTCCGGTGTCGGCTTCGGGGTATGGCGCGTATCCAGCTCCGTATGCCAGTAATCACCGTAGGTCTGGTCCACCTGATGAGCCAGCTCGAACTCGCAGGCCGGTATAGACTGGATCAGCTGATCGCACTCGTGGATGATACGCAGAAACAGGCGGTTACCCTCAGCAGGTGGGGTCCAGGGGAAGAAACATCCGAATTGCACCACACCCGGCGAAACCTCATGCGGACCCAGACGGCCCATAGGCAAGTGATCCATTACCCTTCTCCCCGGCGAAACAGTCCTTGAATAATAGTAAGAGACGGGGAGTATTCAACGTGGCGCGCCGATTCAGATCAGGTATTGAAGCGCGAATTGTGCTTTCCTTGCATGAGCCAGCACCACTAGACCTTTGACCCGTACCTGACGGGAAACATTTTTCTTTGAACAAAATAGCGAGAAGAGGTCTACGAGGGACGCATTTTACTCACGTTACCTCTTCCCGATTACGTAGGATGTGGTGAGGTACGAACCCATCATCCCCTCACCGTCCGCAATCGATGCGGTTCGCAAAGCTCATCCTACGTGGGGATTTAATGTAATATTGAATCGATGCGTGCCTTACGCAATGCTTCCCACTCCGATACGGGGTCTTCCCTGTCCCACACCTCAAACAAGCGACGCAGCTTCTCACTTATCGGCAGGCCATAAGTCTCGTGCATATAAAAGTAGGTCCGCGCAATATCACCCCGAACAGAAGGCATCGGCTCTACCTTACGCAGCTTGCTGTCCACCTCGAAATCGCAAGCCCCATAGTTGCGAACCTCGCCTTCCAGCATGCTGAAGGAATAATTGCTGCGATCACCATTCAACTCACCGATTGCCGGGACCAGATTACGCAAGTCAGAAACCATGATCCGGAACACGGGGTCTACCCGCTCACAGCACTTACGCCCCTTGTAAGGTTTGCCCTTGCTATTGGTGCAAATCGGCTCATTCCAGCACCGGCGGCTATGTCCCAGCGCATGGGCGGGCACGATGTGTTCCCACTCTATGCGCTGCCCTCGCTTCTTGTTTTTCCTCGGCTCGTAACCGCAAGCCGTCGGATCAACACGCTTTTTATTATCGTAACCACAGCCGCAATAGAATGTTTCTTTATGATCGAAGTAAACCTCAGCAGCCAGCCGTTTAGCCTCACTGAAGTTACGAATGTTATGGGGTAAATCGTCTGCGATGGCGGGCATTACCATCCAAATAAGAAGCCCGATAACAAGCCTTCGAATCGATAACAACATCTGGGGTGTCTATGTAGTATTGCATTTTCTTCTCCCTACCTCTCGACACCTCCAGTATCAGTTCTTCCTGGGTACTCCTGTCTTAATTTCCTGGATTGGGCATCAATCCGCACCGTATACACACGATGCAAAACAACCCTATTTGTTTCCAACTCTTGCCTTCACATCTGATAAGCCTTTACGTGGAATTTTCTGAGACCCCGATGCTAGCTTCTCGATCATTTCAGTACGTCTTTCAGGGCACCGCTTCCCTTCCCGGTTAACTCAGCAGGGCACGCTTGACCCGTAATCGAACCTCAAGCGACTTTCACTTCGGAAACTTACACAAAAGTTTCTCTTAAACCGTTGCCGCACTTACCCAACGCAACATCAGCGAAGCGATCGCCTTGTCGCCGAGCCCCTGTTCATTGAGGGATTGCCAGGTCGTGAACCGCAGACAATGATCCAGTGTCGCCCTGGCATCGCGCCGCCGGTCTCCAGACGGCAGCTTCCATGCCTTTAGCAAATCGTTGCGTACCTGTACCAGATAATTGTCCACCTCAACCATCGTCTTCTGCAGTGCCGGTGTCGCCTCCAGATCCCTGTAAACGCGTGCCCACATCGCTTCGGTCTTTCGGTAGTACCGAAACAGTACCTGCAGCGCCGCAAAGGTTCGCTTCTCCGGTAAGGCCTTATCGCTCCACTCACAGGGATCGGGTGGGGGGTTGAGTTCAAGCCAATGTGAGGAGCAGGCCAGAAACAGGGAGGTGTCATCGTCAAAATGTCGATACACCGTCAGGCGCTGCACACCGGCCCGCGCAGCTACCGCGCTAATGGTGGTATTGCGTGGCCCAAGCTCCTCGTGCAGCGCCATGGCGGCTTCCACAATCCGCTGCCGCGTCTGTGCCTGCTGCTCTGCACGCTTTTTCAGGTCATATTTACGCCGCTCCATTTGAGTGAACATACCTGTTCACCTAATATTTGACAAGCCGCGTATTACAACTATCTTAATATTCACTAAACACATCTGTTTAGTGAAATTGCTGTCCCGACTGTATCACATACAAACCAGGAGGACACCATGAACAAGCCCATCATGTACGTGCCACAGACTGTGGCGCCCGAAACGATCTCCCTGAATGCCTACATGCCGGTACCCGGCTTCGGTGTATTACCGGTTAACGCCTTCGTTATCCGCGCAGCCCAACCTGTATTGGTAGACACCGGGCTGGCCGCTCTGAATGACCAATTCATTACCGACCTGGAGACGGCGATCGATCCTCGCGATCTTCGCTGGATCTGGATCACTCATGCCGATGCCGACCACACCGGAAACCTGAGGAAAGTACTGGAGCTGGCGCCCAACGCCCGTCTCGTCACCACATTCATGGGCATGGGCAAAATGGCCATGCAAGGCCTACCGGTCGACAGGGCCTACCTGCTTAATCCCGGCCAATCGTTGCAAGTGGGCGACCGCACACTGCGGGCACTGACACCGCCCACGTTCGACGCACCGGAAACCACCGCACTGTTTGATGATAAGACCCGAACCCTGTTCAGCGCCGACTGCTTTGGCGCACTGCTGACAGACCCCTTCGAAACCGCCAATGGTGTTTCGCCCGACAAACTGGCGGACAGTATGATCGCCTGGGCCACTGTCGCTGCCCCCTGGCTCCACACGGTCGATGAACAGTGCTTTCAACAACAACTGAACAGCGTGCAGCAGCTGGGAGTAGAAAGAATCCTGAGCAGCCACCTTCCCCCGGCAAATGGCATGACCAGTACCCTGCTCTCAAATTTGGCACACGCCCGCTCAGCACCGGCCTTTGTCGGTCCGGGCCAGGCGGAAATGGAACGGATAATGAGCGCCGCCTGATCAATAACACCTGCCGGGTGCAACACCCGGCAGCTGATTGTGGCTAAAGGAATAAGCAAAACATTAGAGCTGTACCCACGGGTAACCATACATTCAGGGGAAAGCCAGCTTTTGGCCTATTATATTGATACAGTACGTGCCCGGTTTCAGCCAACATGCCAAGCCTCTCCCTAATCGCCACCGAATCCCAACGTCTACTCAAGCACGTTAAGGAAGCGAACCGCGACGCACTACAGGAGGAGCTGGCCGATCTGTGTGAAGTCCATTGGCACGAACTGCGCGGTCCGCAACCCACCACGCCTTTAGCACTGGCGATGTGGTCGATCACGCCACCCTGGTCCGATCTCTTGCTTGATCTCTATGCCGCCGGTGATGCACGGCTGACTGAGCTGCTGCCGGGTTCATCACTGACAAAAGGGCTGGCCCTACTGGTCTTAGCGGAGATCGAACGTGGCAACGAGGCGGGCGTGTATATCGCTTACGAGCCTATGATGGCTTTCGAAACGACACCGCCCCCCGCAAACTGGCTGGAACATATCACTTCACTGCTGCGCGGCACTTTAGAGTCGCCAGTGCTGCATCGTCATGACAGCCACGAATCATTGTGGAAAGCGCTCGCGGTGATGACAGCGCACACCAGGCGCCTTGATTTGCCTGCCGCGCTCCAGGTCATCACCTTGTTGACTACGTCTCAGGATCAAGCGCCAAGCGTTTCCGAAACATCACTTGAAACCCTGCGTCATGACACGCTTGAAATCGGGATCCGTTTCCTCAGTGTTGAGGATAATCACATCAACCTGGAACAACACGGCCATGCACATAAACCCGTACGAATAAGACAAGTAGGTGAAATGCTGCTGGAGATCAGGAAGAAATGGTTGCGCTGAAAAAATGGGGGTGCTGGTTTCGGGCATACCTGCGGTGGTGTTCATCGAAGTCGAGTTTATTAAGCTCACGACAAGAATAAGTTTCGAGATCAACAATACCTCATATCATTCTCGTTTCATGAAGCGCCAATAAGCAAGGCATCTTCTCCATTTAATTGTCTTGTGTTTAGGGTGGGTGTCCACACAATCCTTATGAGCCTGCTTCAACAAATTGGAGCGACCTTGTGGGTGTCTCTTCAGCCGGCAGGTGGTCGATGAGGAGCAGCTTCTCGCGCTGCTGCCGTCTAGCCCCTGCGCCTCACAAAGGGTCCGCTTGAGTTCATTAAGGAGGCACTTCAGCCGACGCTCCGGTTCGGCCAAGGGTAGTCGACTCCAGGTATCGTGCATTTTGTTGTAGGCCGTTCGGGCTGCGGCCAAGGTAATGACCTCTCCCGTATACATTTCCCTCTTCCACCATGCAGAGGTGGCGAATTGACAGGCTAATAGAAGTAACCATTATTAGTGGTGTTAGCAAGGGATCTCATGGAGGGTTGTGCGATGTCGGTAGAAAATCTGGAGCTTCAAGTGGCCGAGCTGGATATGCGGCTTGAGGAGATGGAGCGGCACAATCGTAGCTGGGTGCTTTTTTTTATCCAGTATCTGCTCTCACCGCTACTGGTCGCCGGGTTGGCTGCCGGCCTCAACTTGTATTACCAGGGAAAACTGGAAGACCAGCGTAAACTGTTGGAGGAGCAACGCAACGAGATCAGCCAGTATGAGCTGGTGAACAAGATGCTGCCGCAGTTGGTACATAGCAGTACGAAGGTGGCGGAGGCAACACGGTTGGTGCTGGAGCATGTGATTAACGATGCAAAACTGCGCAATGAATTAAATAAAGTGTTCCAGCAGAACGTTTTGGCACAGACGATGAGCGAGCTGGCGGATGCCGCACCGGAGCAGCGTGAGAAGATCCTTCGCGACACTTACCGGATAGTTCCGCAGCTGGAGCCCGAGCTAAACCAATATGAAGAGGCCCTACGCCTTGAGACCCAAGGCTTTGACGCACTGGTGGCCGGTGAGGTGGACGCAGCCATCATGGCATTCGAACAGTTAGAGCAAGTTTACCCCCAGTTCCACAACACTGCCGAAGTCGTCACACTGCTGCGCGATAACCGTGCGCGCTGGGATAATCCTCAAGTACGCCAAGAGGTCTATCGTAAAGTGGTTGAAGGACTTTCATGGAAGGCCCCGCAGCCTCAGATCGAGGCACTGCGCCGGCGGTTGCAATAGGCCATGAATGCCGGTTTTAGGTACAGTGATTGTCGGATTACATGGCTAGACCTCTAATCCAGGCCACAGAGAAGCATTTACCCCGCCGGCCACGGCAACACGCCCTCCACTGTAAACATTTCCATCGGAAACCGGTGAAGCGCCCGATTGTGGGCGTGGGCGAAGGTGATGTACTCGGCTGTGGTTTCACAGAGCCATTGCTGCATTTCCCGCGGACGACGGGCGGCGAAGGCGGCGGGGGTGTAAAGGGCGACGTTAGCGCCGCCTTCAGGGCAGCGGGCGGAGGGGAATTCAAAAGCTTCGATAGCGGCTTCACGCATCACCCTGCCGAGGGCCAGGGTGGCGGTGTAGTCGGCAGGATGAGTGAGGGCGGTGCGATGCTCTGTGCAGTAGCCTTGCTGGAGCTGCAGGCCACGGGCGGTGGTGTAGCGGGCACTGAAGAGGGTGTGCTCACTGCGGATGGGCAGGGACGGCGCTGTCTGCATAGCATGCAAAAAAACGAAGCGGTAGTAGGCTGATTCGGCTAACACGGTTTTCCGTGTCAGGGAGCCATAAAACAGCGAAGGTTCGTGTCGGGCGCCATAGCGTGAGCCGTATTGCAGAGGCGGGTAACGAAAAGGCGAATATAGCAGGTAGTGCAAGCGATCACTGCCGGGCGGCAGCGGGGGTTTGACCGTTTCGAGCATCTCCTCAAGCAGGCTCTGAGCCTCCAGGGAGTCGACCAGTTTCATGGTGGCGATCTGTTCCTGGCTTTCGACGAGACGATAAAGCTCGCCACCGATGCGTTGGGTGGCTTTTTCCAGTGCGCAAGTTTGCCAAAGGTTTGTCATGGGCGTGAGACAGTCCTCTGCTCGAAAGATGCTGTCGCTAATAAGTCAGCTCGTTCTTGTCATGCAACAGCGTCTTCCTGTCATTGCGGCCTTTCTTGTCATTGCGAGGCAACGAAGCAATCTCAAGTTGTGCCACGGTCCGACAAGATTGCTTCCTCGCTGGTGCTCACTGTAATGACATTCGTTAAATCTTGCCGCGGATCGCGTCAAGGTACTCCATCACCCGCACCAGGCCCTGTACGCTCTTCACCTGTTCGGCGGGAACGCCACCAGTATGTGTATTCGGGGTATGCATCCAGTGCTGCATCTGAGCACGATCGCCGCCAACGAGGGCATATAGACTGCGGTAACAGCGGATCAGCATTAGGGAGAGTTCACCGGCCTTGGTGTCCGGGGCGACCTTACCTCGGGAGAAAATAGTGCGGTCCTTACCAATCGCCGCGCCGAGTTCGGCCTTGGTGAGGCCAAGATAATCACCGGCGCCGAGCAGCGCCTGGGTGAGCACGGTAGTTGGATCGGGTTTGTGGGCGTTGGCCGTTCCCATGTAATTAAACCCCTATTAACGCTGCATTAATCACAACATAGCGGCATTTTGATGAAAATGCAACAAGGGCAGGGTGTTATTCCTGATTAAGAACCGAGCCGTTCATGTTCCCATCGTCTATCCGGCACCGGGTATT
>JBFEYJ010000024.1:0-24163 GCA_041562215.1 Thiohalomonadaceae bacterium
ACGTGCTTGCACCTTGCTGTGAGGCATTCTTTCGTTGATTCAGCGTATTTCTTGAGGCTGGTGGAGACTTTAGGAAATCTCTTCACCGATGTGGAGACCGTAGATGCCACATTTTTTTCCTGCCAGACGCGACGCTTCAGTCAGGGCGGTGTCGAGATCGTGCTTCCGGACCAACTGGTCGATGAGTCCGGCATTGAAGACGTCTCCCGCGCCGAGGGTATCGACGACCGTTCCGACGGGAAAGGCTGGGGCGTGCAGGATTTCCCCGTGCTTGTTTAGGCCGTGCGCTCCCTTTTCGCCCCAGGTACAGCTCATTTTCGCCGATAGCCCCTGTTTGCTCATGTGCCGAAGAAATTCGCCTGCATCCTCATAGCCGTGGTGTTGGGCGAAGTCTCGGGAAAACATTAGCACATCGGCATAGGAAAATAGCTGTTCGATCCCCTCTCGAGGCTTTTCCACTTCGATTGAACAGGGTAGCCGGGGCTGTTCAAGACGCATGCGTTCGAGCATCAATTTCACTTGTGGCAGATTGCGACCCTCGAAATGGACCCAGTCGAAGTGCTGTAGATCGATCTTGGCGAAATGCTCTGAGTGGTATTCTGGCAGATCCCGGAAATGGACGATAGTGCGGCTGCCACTGGAGCGGCTGAGAGTGACATAAGAGGTGGGAACTTTGCCGTGCTCGAGGGTATGAACAGCGCTGAGATCAATTTGGTATTGACGCAGCTCGGATGTGATTGTTTCAGCATCCGGCTCCGCAGCCAGGGTACCTGCCCAGGCGCAGTCGTGACCGAGCTGACTCAGGATCACCAGTGAATTGGTCGCGTTGCCGCCACGACACCGCTGTTGCGACTGGGCGCGCACTTCCTGATCCTCATGCGGATAGGTATCGACGTGATTGATAATATCCAGTGTCGCGTTGCCCACTGCGAGTATGCGAGCCATAGGTTCCTCATTTATGTTGATGGACTAACTCGCTGTTCCAACACATGCAATTTTTGCAGAAGCCTGGAGCGAGCTCAGAAAGAATTATCCAGAGCCCATCGTACGTGTTCCACGACGATAGGTGAGGGGTGGTTCAGTTGTTTCCGAAGAGCAGCGATGATCTCCGGACTGTCATGGTTGTTTCTCAGCGCGTTGCCCAGTGCGACGGCGATATTGCGTAACCAGGATTGGTGACCGATGCGTCGGATGGCTGAGCCTTCGGTATAGCGCAGGAATTGTTCCTCGCTCCATAAAAACAGGTCCACTAAATGTGGGCTGTCCAGACCGTGGCGTGGCATAAAGTCCGGCTCTGAGCTCGCTTGCGCAAAGCGATTCCAGGGACAGACCAACTGGCAGTCATCACAACCGTAGATGCGGTTTCCGAGTAACGGCCTCAGTTCCACTGGGATCATGCCCTTGTGCTCGATGGTGAGATAGGAGATGCAGCGTCTGGCGTCTACTACATAGGGCTCGACAATCGCTGCCGTCGGGCAAATATCGATACAGGCCTGGCAGCTGCCGCAATGCGCATTCACCGCTTCATCTGGGGGGAGCGGCAGGTTGGTATAAAGTTCGCCGAGAAAGAACCACGAGCCTGCAGTGCGGTTGAGAATGTTGCTGTGTTTACCGACCCAGCCGAGACCGGCCTTTTCTGCCAGGGGTTTTTCCAACACCGGGGCGCTGTCGACGAATGCCCGATAGCCGAAGCCGCCGATCCGCTCTTCTATTCTATGAGCCAGCTGCTGCAGCCGTTTGCGCATCAATTTGTGGTAGTCGCGCCCAAGGGCGTAGCGGGAGATAAAGCCCAGCTCGCTATGTTCGAGCAGTTGCCATGGGTCGACCGTCGTCGGCGGGAGGTAATCCATACGCACGCTGATCACGCTTAGCGTACCTGGTTCGAGTTCCGCCGGGCGACTGCGCTTGCTGCCATGACGTTCCATGTAATCCATTTCACCGTGATAGCCCGCACGTAGCCACTGTTGAAAACGTGCCTCCGCCGCGCTGAGATCGGTATCGGCGATGGCTACCTGCTGGAAACCCAGTTCTGCGCCCCATTGGCGGATTCTGGCGATGAGTGTCGTTGTATCTAAATTGTTCTGTGTCTGCTTCATAGCCGCTATGATACCTGTCATGAACCGATTGCCCTATGACCTCTATCGTGCCGAACAGGTTCGGGAACTTGATCGCCTGGCTATTGATTATTATGGCCTTTCCGCGACCGTCCTGATGGCGAGCGCAGGGCAGGCGATCTTTGACGAAATTCGCCGCCGCTGGCCACGCAAGCGAAGGCTCGCAGTGCTTTGTGGGGGCGGCAACAACGGCGGAGACGGATACGTGGTTGCCCGGTTGGCAACGCAGGCCGGGCTTGCGGTCGAACTCTATTACCTGGTCGCTCCGGACCAGCTCAAGGGCGCTGCCCGCCATGCCTTCGATGAAGCCGAAGAGTATGGGGTCTCCATGATCAACTACGAGGGGCAGCGCATCGACGGCTATGACTTGATCCTTGATGCCATGCTAGGGACGGGCCTCGACCGCCCGGTGGAGGGGGGGTGGGCCGAGGCGATCAATGCCGTCAATGAAGCACCCTGCCCTGTGATCGCCGCCGATATCCCCTCTGGACTATCCGCCGACACTGGTTGCGTGATGGGCTGTGCTGTGCAAGCCGATGTCACGGTTAGCTTTATCGCCCTCAAACAGGGACAGTTTACGGCTGATGGTCCCGACCATTGCGGACGCCTTGTGTTCTTCGATTTGAATATACCTGATGAAGCATATGGTCATGTGGCTCCTGCTGCCAAGCGGATAGACTATCTCTTGCTCTCCTCCCTGCTTGCACCCCGTCGACTCGCATCCCATAAGGGAAACTTTGGTCATGTGCTTGTGGTTGGTGGGGATTTTGGCATGATGGGAGCGGTGCGAATGGCTGCCGAAGCGGCTGCGCGCATGGGGGCGGGGCTGGTCTCTGTCGCCACCCGTGCGGAACATGCCGCCGTGATCAGCAGCGCACGGCCGGAGTTGATGTGCCATGGCGTTGAGGCGCCTGAGGAACTGGCGCCATTGCTGCACCACGCCAGTGTGGTGGCGATCGGCCCGGGATTGCAGTCCGGGGAGTGGGGGCGTGCCATGTTGGCCACTGTCCTGGAGAGCCGGCTACCATTGGTACTCGATGCCGATGCATTGAACCTCCTGGCTGTGGAACCGTTGTCCCATGAAAAGTGGGTGCTCACACCCCATCCCGGTGAGGCAGCGAGACTGCTGGGCTGCAGTACAGATGAGATCCAGCAGGATCGTTTTCGTGCTATTGCTTCGCTTGAGGCGAGTTTCGGTGGTGTCTGTGTGCTCAAGGGATGTGGCACTCTGGTGCTTGGCAGTGACGGCGAGAGCGCACTGTGTAGTGATGGTAACCCCGGCATGGCATCGGGAGGAATGGGCGATGTGCTGACCGGTATTATTGCCGCGCTCATCGCGCAAGGGCTGGAGCTGTGTATGGCGGCCCGACTTGGGGTCGCTATTCACGCCGCAGCGGCCGATCATGCTGCGGCCCAAGATGGTGAGCGTGGTCTCCTGGCATCAGACCTTTTCCTGTATTTGCGTCACCTGGCTAATCCGATTAAGTAAATGAACCAGACGGACAACAGTTACTTTCTGCCTGACAGCGAGAGCATGGAGGCGTTTGGCGCACTGCTGGCTCGTTGCTGCGAGCCTGGAAGCGTGCTCTACCTTTACGGTGACCTGGGGGCCGGAAAAACCACACTGGTAAGAGGTTTCCTCCATGCCCTCGGTCATCGTGGTGCGGTAAAGAGTCCCACTTATACCCTCGTCGAGCCTTACGAGCTGGGCGAGCGACGTGTCTACCATTTCGATCTCTATCGTCTTGGTGATCCGGAGGAGCTTGAGTACCTCGGGATCCGAGATTATTTTGATAACCACGCTATCTCCCTGGTGGAGTGGCCGCAGCAGGGGATAGGGGTGTTGCCTCAGGCCCTGATCTCGGTGGAAATCGACTACGAAGGTGGAGGACGGCGTGTCATCCTTTCTGGAGGGAATGCTGACTCTGAACGTGTGTGTGGGTGTGTAGCCGCTCACTTTGCCGGCCGATAAACGCTTGATTTTTTGCTTTATTCGTTTAAAGTTGGGGTAGTATGCTATAATTTATAGTAACAATATGCCTTAACTTAATGAATTTCAAAGAATAATCGAAGATAAAGCAAAAGGAGAGGCGTGGGAAATGCGACTCTACAGTGCTCTACTGATACTGCTTCTGACTTTATATGGATCTCTGTGCTTCGCCCAAGCCGAGATTAATGGTGTGCGCATGTGGCCTGCACCGGATAACACCCGCCTGGTGTTCGACAGCAGTGCGCCCGTCGAACACACGCTTTTTACGCTGAAAAATCCTGATCGCATCGTCATCGATCTTGAGGATGCCCGGCTCAATGTCGATACTGACAATCTCGAATTCTCCAAAAGCCTGATCAAGAGTATCCGCACCGGCAAGCATGGTGAGCGGGGACTGCGTGTAGTGCTTGATCTAAAGGATCAGGCCAGCCCCAAAAGCTTCGTGCTAAGTCCTAATAATGAGTATGGCGACCGCCTGGTCATCGATCTTGCCTATGGGGACACGGAGCAACCCAGGGAGAAAAAGAGCATTCGGGCGCTCTCGGCACAAAACAATCACGCTCGCGATATCGTGATCGCTATCGATGCCGGGCACGGCGGTGAAGATCCCGGGGCCATGGGCCCGTCACGGACCCGCGAGAAGGATGTCGTATTGGCCATAGCGCGCCGACTCTACACCTTGGTGGATAAGGAGCCGGGGCTCAAGCCCATAATGATTCGTGATGGGGACTATTATATCGGGTTGAACCAGCGTGTGGCGGTGGCGCGGAAGCACAAGGCTGATCTGCTGGTTTCAATACACGCCGATTCGTTCCGTGACCATCGTGCTACAGGTTCCTCTGTTTACACCCTCTCGCCCCGTGGCGCCACAAGTGAACAGGCCCGTCTGCTTGCTGAAAAGGAAAACGCCTCCGATCTTATCGGTGGTGTCAGGCTGGATGACAAAGATGATTTATTGGCATCTGTGCTGCTGGATTTGTCTCAAACCGCCAGTATCGAAGCGAGTACCGATGTGGCCTCGCGTGTCCTGTCCGGCCTCAAGAGCGTCGGCAAGGTGCATAAATCACGGGTGGAGCAGGCAGGATTTCGCGTACTTAAGGCCCCCGACTTACCCTCAATCCTGATCGAAACGGCATTCATCTCAAATCCGGGTGAGGAGCGTAAACTGCGCAATCCTAGCCATCAGCAGCGCATGGCCAGCGCCATGATGAGCGGCATACGCGGTTACTTCACTGAAAACCCGCCGCCTGGCACCATTCTCGCTCAGGCCAGGCGCAAGCACATTATTGCCCAAGGTGATACCCTTTCAGGCATTGCCCGCACTTATCAGGTCCGTCTCGATACGTTGCGTGACTATAATGGACTGGATGACGCACAATTGCGTATCGGTCAGGTTCTGCGAATCCCCAGCGGTAGCTAAGGAAGCTCAAGGTGAGATGGATTGGCGACAGGTGACTTTTTTAGTCCTTACAGCCTTCCTTCTCACTCTCTCTCGTCTCACCTCTCTGCTTTTGCTAAGCTAGCTCGCTTGAATCTATCCGGTTAAAACCTGTGCAGCGACGTATCCAGCCGTTATCCCAGCAATTGGCCAATCAGATCGCCGCTGGCGAGGTGGTTGAACGCCCGGCCTCGGTGGTCAAGGAGTTACTGGAAAACAGTATTGATGCCGGTGCCGGAAGCATCGAGCTTGAACTGGAACGAGGGGGGAGCAAGCGGATCCGTTTGCGTGATGATGGTGCCGGTATTCATCGTGACGATCTGGTTCTCGCGGTAAGCCCCCATGCCACGAGCAAAATCTATAGCCAGCGGGAGCTGGAGCAAATCGCCAGCCTTGGGTTTCGTGGTGAGGCGTTGGCCAGTATCTCCTCGGTTTGCCGGTTTACCCTTTGCAGTCACCAACGAGAGGCGGAGGAGGCTTGGCAGATCAGCAATGACGGAATGGGCCGGCTGAGTGCCCCGGCACCGGGCGTCCTGCCGGTTGGTACCAGTGTGGAGGTGAGGGATCTCTTCTACAACACGCCGGCGCGGCGTAAGTTCCTGCGTAGCGAGCGCACGGAATTCCTGCATGTGGAGGAGGTGCTCAAGCGGGTAGCCCTGAGCCGTTTTGATGTCGCGTTTTCCCTCGTCCATAACGGTAAACAGAATCTGCGGCTACGTGCGGCGCAAGACGATAACCAAAGACAGAAGCGCGTTGCTGATGTGCTGGGTAAACGATTTGTACAATACGCCATGACGCTTGAGCAAGAAGCTGCCGGTATGCGCCTGTGGGGCTGGTTGGCGACGCCTGAGTACTCCCGTAGTCAGGCCGACAGTCAGTACTTTTATCTGAATGGTCGTGTGATCCGTGACAAGCTGATCAGCCATGCCGTTCGTCAGGCGCATCAGGAAGTATTGGAGCCGGGGCGCTATCCCGCCTATTTGCTCTATCTTGAGGTAGACCCACAGCAGGTTGACATCAATGTGCACCCGACCAAGCATGAGGTGCGTTTCCGGGAGTCGCGATTAGTCCATGACTTTGTTTTTCGTACCCTGCTCAATGCGCTCAATGAGCCATCACAGACCTCACCTGTACATGCGCCGTTGTCGGTAAAAGAGGGGCCCGGGCAAGCTAATGGCGTTGCATCGTATCGCATAGAAAAAGCTGTTGGAGCAAAACGCCAGCCAGCCCGGGTTGCCGAGCAGATGCGTTTTTACCGCCAGGCCACCACCACCTCTGCCGGTGAAATGCGCCATGGCGGATCCCAGAAGAGACCACTGGGCAAGGCCTTGGCACTTCTTTATGGGCGTTACCTGCTGGCCGAAAATGCACAGGGGCCATTACTGGTGGATCTTGACTTGGCACGGGAGTATTTGTTGTCTGAGCGACTTGGGGCGATGCTGGCGGATGGCGAGGTACAAAGTCAGCCGCTGTTGATCCCGATCACGCTTCGATTGGGTGAGGAAGAGATCGGCGGTCTTGAGTCTTGGCTCGGTGAGTTGTTGCGGCTTGGATTTGTGGTAGAGCGACTGGGTGCGGAATCACTTGTGCTGCGACAAGTGCCGGTACTTATCCGCGGCGCCGATGCCGAGCTTATTCTCAGTCGCCTTATCGCTGTTATGCTGGCTGGGGAGCAAGGGCGCGCAGACAGCCCGGCGCTGATCGCGGCGATGGTGAAGGGCGTTGTCGATACCGGCACGCTTGAGCGTCTGGATGACGCCGAGGGTGTATTGCGGGAGCTGGAGGCTCTTGGGGATAACGGTAACGCTTTTTGGCAACCTTTGGCCAAGGCCCAGCTGCGGCAGTGGATGGGAAGCAGGGGCTGAGGCTCCTATTCCTTTATTGCCGGACGGCTCGAACGATGACGATACAACGAAGCGGCACATTGCGTGATAGTTATGGCAAATTGCCGCCGGCTGTTTGCCTGATGGGACCGACGGCCTCAGGCAAGACCGATCTTGCCGTAAAACTGGTCGAGCGGTTGCCGTTTGAGATCATCAGTGTGGATTCGGCACTGGTCTATCGCGGCATGGATATCGGAACTGCCAAACCGGACACCGAGACTCTGGACCGAGCTCCTCACCGTTTGATCGATATTATCGACCCGGCAGAGGCCTATTCCGCCTCACGGTTTCGCGAAGATGCCTTGCAGGCAATGGCTGAAATCAGCGCTGCTGGAAGGATACCCTTGCTGGTTGGTGGTACGATGCTGTACTTCCGTGCCCTTGAGCAGGGCTTGTCACGGTTGCCTCAGGCCGATGCAGCAACACGTGAACGTATTGAACAGGAGGCGGCGGAGAGGGGGTGGAAGGCATTGCACGAGCGCTTGGCTGAGGTGGACCCGGTGGCGGCGGAGCGTATTCACCCCAATGATCCTCAGCGCCTCTCCAGGGCCCTTGAGGTCTATGAACTGACCGGTCGCCCGATGAGTGAACTGTGGCTGGAAAATGACCAGGCGGAACTCCCCTTTCGCCTGATTAAAACGGCTGTGGCGCCGACAGATAGAGTTGAGCTTCATGAGCGTATTGCCCGGCGTTTCCTTCTGATGCTTAAGCAGGGCTTGGTGGAGGAGGTTGAGGGATTGTATCGCCGTGGTGATCTGAATCTCCAGTTGCCATCTATTCGCTGTGTCGGCTACCGTCAGGTCTGGCAGTATCTGGACGGGGAACTTTCCTATGACGAGATGTCTCATAAGGGCATTGTTGCTACCCGACAACTGGCCAAACGACAGCTCACCTGGCTGCGTAGCGAGCAAAGACTGCAGTGGTTTTCTACCTTTGAGAGTAATTTAGAGGAAAAAATGTTGAAATTTCTCGATGCTAACGCCATATATTAGTGTGTTGGTCTTAATTCAATCCGTGTAAGATCGGGTTAGAGTACTTGTTTCTTTGGGTAACCAGCTGATAGTTATAGCGAGATGCGATTTTTAGGGGCGCGCGTTGCGCCACATAATAACAAAAGGAGTAATCTGATGAGCAAAGGGCAAGCACTGCAAGACCCGTTTCTGAATGCCCTTAGAAAGGAGCGGATCCCGGTTTCGATCTACCTTGTTAATGGCATCAAGCTACAGGGGCAGGTTGAGTCCTTCGATCAGTTTGTGGTACTGCTGAAGAACTCTGTTAGCCAGATGGTATACAAACATGCCATTTCCACCGTTGTTCCTGCACGGAATGTACGTCTGAACTTTGCCGATCAGGTACCGGGTGAGGCAGCCCCGGGACCGGGACCCAGCCATAATTTCTAAACGTTTCATCATCGACACGCTTGGTGGGGGTGCTCTTGTTTGAACGCCCTCGAAGCGGCGAGCGTGCCGTTCTGGTTCATCTGGAACTGCAACAGGAGAATGAACGCGAGGACCTGAATGAGTTTCGGGACCTGGCGGTCTCTGCCGGTGCGTTGCCGGTTGCTGTTGTGACCGGTGCCAGGCGACTTCCAGAACCCAAGTATTTTGTCGGTAGCGGCAAGGCGGAGGAGATTCGCTTGCTGGTTGCGGCTGAAGATGCTGAATTGGTGCTGGTCAATCATCCCCTCAGCCCCGCCCAGGAACGCAACCTTGAGCGTCTGCTCCAGTGTCGGGTGCTCGACCGGACTGGGTTGATTTTGGATATCTTCGCCCAGCGGGCACGTTCCCATGAGGGTAAGCTACAGGTGGAACTGGCTCAGTTGCGCCACCTCTCGACACGTTTGGTGCGTGGTTGGACACACCTTGAGCGCCAAAAAGGCGGTATCGGCCTGCGCGGCCCGGGTGAAACCCAGCTTGAATCAGACCGCCGACTGATCGGCGGGCGGATCAAGAATCTCAACAAACGCCTGGAGAAGGTGCGTCGTCAGCGCGAGCAGGGACGACGCTCTCGCCAGCGGGCCGAATTGCCAACGGTTTCTCTGGTCGGATACACCAATGCCGGTAAATCGACCCTTTTTAACCGCTTGACCGAGGGAGAGGTCTATGCGGCCGACCAGCTGTTTGCAACACTCGATCCAACGCTCCGGCGTTTGGAGCTTGAACAGGGAAATGCATTAATCCTCGCCGATACGGTAGGTTTTATCAGGCATCTTCCCCATGACGTGGTTGAGGCTTTCCGTTCCACCTTGCAGGAGACACGGGAAGCCGATTTACTGCTGCATGTGATCGATGCCAGTGATGAGGAACGTGATGCCAAGATAGAACAGGTCAATGAAGTGCTGCGGGAGATTGGCGCTGAAAAGGTTCCGCAAATCGCGGTCTATAACAAGATCGACCGCAGCATCGGCACCACGGCACATGTCGAGAAGGACGCCGACGGCAACACGGCACGGATCTATCTCTCGGCGGCCACCGGGGAGGGGCTCGAACAGCTGCGACAGGTATTGATCAACTGGCTAAGTGTAAAGCATCGCAGCTATTCCCTGCATCTGCCGCCGAGTGCGTCCAGACTGCGTGCTCGTTTGTATGAATTGGGTGCGGTTGTGGATGAGCGTATTACTGAAGACGGCACCAGCGATATCGATATCCGTATCGAACCGCAATACCTCGAATCCCTGCGTAAACAGAGGGAGTTTGCAGCGCTACTGCCGCCATCCTGAGCAGGATGTTTTCAGGTTACATGGAGGCGGTTTCTGTTCATGCTATCCACGGGTACGCGAAGTTAGCGTATCCTTGTACATTATCGGTTTTATCAGGGGTTATCTGAGGCAGGTGTAGCAGAGATTGCGGTAGCGCGCAGACAGTTCCTGGTGGAATCAATCAAGAGATCAGTTCCGTTAAAGATGATCAAGAACGAGTACGATTCGGGATTGTCTGTTGCGGTGACGTGGCAAGATCCCTAGAATCTGCGCAAAGTTAATAGACGGTTAGCGATATTTTTGCAAAAACCAGTTTGGAGAGTGCACATGGCTTGGAATGAACCGGGCGGTTCCGGGGGCAAAGACCCTTGGGGCGGTCGTAAAGACGAGCAGGGACCGCCTGATCTGGATGAGGTGGTTCGTAAACTACAAAACAAGCTGGGTGGCCTGTTTGGTGGTGGCGGCAGTAGTAGTGCGCCTCGTGGCGGTGGCATGGGGGCGGGAGGAATCGGCCTGATCCTGGGGATCGCTTTCCTGGTCTGGCTCTTCTCCGGCATTTACATCATTGAAGAAGGTAAGCGGGGTGTGGTTCTGCAGTTTGGTGCCTATAAGGAAACCACCATGCCTGGTCCGCACTGGTATCCCCGGTTCATCCAGAGTGTTGAAAAGGTTGATGTGAGTGGAGTGCGTAGCATTGAATTGGGTCTGCGTGCCGATGAGTCGCTGATGCTGACGCAGGATGAGAATATCGTCGATGTGAAATTCGCTGTGCAATACCAGGTCAGGGACGCACAAAACTATCTGTTCAATGTTCGTGATCCGGACCTGACCATGCGTGATGCAATGGAGAGTGCGGTGCGAGAGATTGTCGGTAAGCGTGAGATGGATTTCATCATCACCGGAGGTCGTGGTGAGGTGGTTAATAACGCCCAGCAGCTGACCCAGGAAATACTCGATACCTACCAGACCGGTTTGGAGATCTTGCAGTTGACGATGCAGGATGCCCAGGCGCCACAGCAGGTGCAGGGTGCTTTTGCCGATGCGGTCAAAGCCCGTGAGGATGAGCAGCGCCTGAAGAATGAGGCGGAAGCCTATGCCAATGATGTTCTGCCAAAGGCCCGTGGTCGTGCAGCGCGGCTAATCGAGGAGTCCAATGCCTATAAGTCGCAGGTTATCGCCGAGGCCGAGGGTGAAACCAGTCGCTTCCTCAGTGTGCTTGAGGAGTATCGCAAGGCTCCCCAGGTCACCCGCAAGCGTCTCTATATCGATACGATTGAATCGGTGCTGATGAACAGTAGCAAGGTTGTGGTCGATACCAAGGGCAGCAATAACCTGTTGTATCTCCCACTGGACAAGCTGATGCAACGCACTCCCGGCACTGCGGCTCCCGGAGCTACCTCGCCAAAGAGCTATGAAGCCGAGCGTCCTGAATTAAACATACCATCGCAGGCGCCACTGCGCGATGATCGCCGTACACGGGAGGTGCGCTAATGTCCCCAGCCAAGAGTATGTTCCTTATCCTGGGCGCCGTCGTGCTGTGGCTCGGTTCAATGTCGATCTTTATCGTTGAAGAGCGCGAATTGGCGGTCAAATTCCGCCTGGGTGAGTTTGACCGCGCGGACTACACGCCGGGTCTCTATTTCAAGATCCCGTTTATCAATAACGTCCGCAAGTTCGATAGTCGTATCCTGACCCTCGATGCCCAGCCAGAGCGCTATCTGACCCTTGAGAAGAAGAACGTTATTGTCGATGCCTTCATCAAGTGGCGCATTAGTGATGTCGAGAATTACTACAAGACCATGGGCGGTGATGAGCGCCGCGCCGGTACGCGACTGTCGCAGGTGATTAAGAACGGTCTGCGTGATGAATTCGGCAAGCGTACAATCCAGGAAGCGATCTCGGGTGAACGTGCTCAGATCATGGATGTCATCACCGCTCAAATCGAAGAGCAGGCACGACAGTTCGGTATCGAGGTGGTGGATGTGCGCATCAAGCGTATCGAGCTGCCCTCTGAAGTTTCCGACTCGGTCTACGATCGAATGGAGGCGGAGCGTGCCCGTGTCGCCAAGGACCTGCGCTCCCGCGGTGCTGAGGCGGCGGAACGGATCCGCGCCGATGCCGATCGCCAGCGTACCGTTCTACTGGCCGAGGCCTATCGTGATGCCGAACGTATCCGTGGTGAGGGTGATGGCCGGGCGGCGGAGACCTACGCCCAGGCGTTCAAGCAGGACGAAAAATTCTATGAGTTTTACCGCAGCCTGGATGCCTATAAAAAGGTCTTTACCTCGGCGGAAGACGTTCTGGTCCTCGACCCGGAGTCGGAGTTCTTCAAGTACTTCAAGGATGCTGCCGGCAAGGGTAGGTAAAAAGACTGAGCGAATCACCGGGTAACCAGTGTTACCCGGATTTTTTATGTTGAGAGGAAGCTATTCATGTTGTCGGATCTTTGGGCCGCACTCGCCCTGGTGCTGGTAATCGAGGGCCTGTTACCGGCCCTCTCACCCGGCTCCTACCGTAAGGCGATGCTGTCCATGGCCCAGCTGGATGAGCGCTCCCTGCGTATAACAGGTCTGGTAAGCATGATTGCCGGCGCCCTGTTTCTTTATTTTTTAAAGCACTAGATGAAAATGCAAAACGATCGCTGGTTATTGCCGGAAGGCATCGAAGAGATTTTGCCGCCAAGGGCAGAACAACTGGATACGACCCTGCGTCGCCTGTTCGACCTTTTCAAAAGCTGGGGTTATGAACTGGTCATGCCTCCCTTCATCGAATATCTGGAGTCGTTGCTGACCGGTACCGGCAATGATATCGACCTGCAAACCTTCAAGTTGACCGATCAATTGACCGGCCGATTAATGGGACTGCGGGCCGATATGACACCACAGGTCGCGCGCATTGATGCCCATTGCCTAAAGCGTGAGGTACCGACACGCCTTTGTTACATGGGGACCGTGCTAAAGACGCTTCCGCCGACACATGGTGGAAATCGTAGTCCGATGCAGGTTGGTGTCGAACTCTACGGTCATGCCGGCGTCGAGAGCGACGTAGAGGTTCTGCGTTTAATGGTCAAGACATTGCATAGCGCCGGCATCGACCACGTTTATCTCGATCTCGGTCATGTCGGCATCTTCCGGGGCCTGGCCCACTCCGCCAACCTTGATGCTGAATGTGAAGCACGGCTGTTTGATGCTCTGCAGCGCAAGGCAAAGCCGGAGATTGCCTCCTTGCTTGCTGAGCGGGCACTTCCTGACTCACTGCACAAAATGCTTAATTGTCTTGCAGATCTGCACGGAGATGAGACGGTACTGGACACGGCCGCTTCCACCTTGGCCAAGGCTGATGCATCGGTTATTGCCGCACTGGATAATCTGCGTCAAATAGCCGCAGCTGTGCGTGCTATGCAGGGCGTTACGGTGCACTTCGACCTGGCCGAACTGCGTGGCTATCACTATCATACCGGTGCAGTCTTCGCCGCGTTTGTGCCCGGACAGGGGCAGGCCATCGCACAGGGTGGCCGTTACGACGATATCGGCAAGGTGTTCGGCCGGGCACGGCCTGCGACGGGTTTCAGTACCGACCTGAAAAACGTTTTGTCGCTGGTGACTGCCAAAATGCCCGAGGTTCGTGGTATCTTTGCACCCAGTGACACCGCTCCCGCCCTGGCTCGATGCATCGATGATTTGCGTGAGGCGGGTGAGCGGGTGATCCAGGCTCTTCCCGGACAACAGGGGGGCGCCGCTGAAATGGGGTGTGATCGGGAGCTGGTGCTACAAGACGGCAGCTGGCAACCGATGGCGGTGAAAAAATAACTTATCCCATACAAGGTTTTTTTTACTTTTCACGGGGACATTCACGCAGCATAGTATGCCTGCGCCAACTTTCAGGCTGGCGATGGGCTGGCTTGCGTCTGAACAGAGAGCATGAATATGGGTAAGAACGTTGTCGTTATCGGGACCCAATGGGGTGATGAGGGCAAGGGCAAGGTAGTTGACCTTCTCACCGAGAAGGTTCATGCCGTGGTCCGCTTTCAGGGCGGGCATAATGCCGGGCACACACTGGTTATAGACGGAAAAAAGACCGTTCTGCACCTGATCCCATCGGGGATCCTGCATGATGGGGTCGAGTGTCTGATCGGTAATGGCGTGGTGCTCTCTCCAGAGGCCCTGCTAAAGGAACTCGATATGCTTGAGCAGAGTGGCGTACCTGCCAGTGAGCGCCTGAAAATCAGCGAGGCATGTACCCTCATATTGCCATATCATATTGCCCTGGATCAGGCGCGCGAACTTGCTCGAGGCAAGAAGGCCATCGGCACCACCGGACGCGGTATCGGCCCGGCATACGAGGACAAGATCTCCCGTCGTGGTCTCAAGGTAGGGGATCTGTTGCACCGCGAGCGTTTTGCCGCACGCCTTGGTGAAGTCCTCGATTATCACAACTTCACGCTGAAGAATTACTTCAAGACCGATATCGTCGATTTTCAGCAGGTTCTGGATGAAGGGCTGGAGATGGCCGAGCGGATCCGCCCCATGGTCGCCGATGTCACCGGTCTGCTTCATACCTATCGCTCCGAAGGTCGTCATATCATGTTCGAAGGCGCCCAGGGCACTCTGCTCGATATCGACCACGGGACCTACCCCTACGTGACCAGCTCCAATCCGACCGCTGGTGGTGCGTGCACCGGGACCGGCGTGGGACCGCGCGATATCGACTACGTACTGGGGATCACCAAGGCCTATACCACCCGTGTGGGTGCCGGTCCCTTCCCGACTGAATTGTATGACGGAGTTGGGTTGAACGATCCCATTGGCAAGCATATGGCCGATCAGGGCCATGAATTCGGTTCCACTACCGGTCGTCCGCGTCGTTGCGGCTGGTTGGATGCTGTTTCCCTGCGCCGTTCAGTGCAACTCAACAGCCTCACCGGGATCTGCCTGACCAAGATGGATGTGCTGGATGGTCTTGAGAGTCTGCGCATCGCCACGGGGTATAACTGCGATGGCCAGTTTCTTGAGGCGCCACCCATCGGTGCAGATGCCTATGAGCTGTGCAAACCTGAATACATTGAGGTTCCCGGTTGGAAGGAGACAACGGTCGGGGTACGCAACTACGAGGAATTGCCGGAGAACGCGAAAGCCTATATCAAGAAAATCGAAGAGGTCGTTGGTATTCCTGTGGACATCATATCCACTGGGCCTGATCGTGCGGATACCATTGTCCTGCGTGACCCCTACGATTTATAGCCGGCGCTGTTGCCATGTAAAAAAAGCGGGGTTTTCCCCGCTTTTTTCTTGTCTGCCATCAGATGATGTGGATGTGCTGAGCGGAAACAAAAAAGCCCGCTCAATGAGCGGGCCTTTAAAAGATGGTGCCGAGGAGAGGACTCGAACCTCCACGGGGTTTCCCCCACTAGCACCTGAAGCTAGCGTGTCTACCAATTTCACCACCTCGGCTTTTCTCTCGATTGAATCAACCGAAGAGGACGCGAACTTTACAGCGCCTTTTGGCGCTTGTCAACGGGCTGTTGAATCAATACCGCAATTATTCTTCAGTTGAGCTAGAATAGTACAGATTACTTTGCCCTGAGCGGCCACCTAGAAAAAGAGATTACATGTCAAAACGCATCCCCAAGAAAGACCCCTATCAAACGCGCGAAGCGCAAAAATACGATAATCCGATACCCAGCAGGGAATTTATCATGCTCTTGCTGGAGCAGTCCGAACATCCCCTGAGTCGTGAGCAGATCGCCCAGAGCTTGGAACTGGAAAGCGAAGAGCAACTGGAGGCATTGCGGCGGCGCTTACGTGCTATGGAACGGGATGGACAGGTGTTGTTTAACCGCCGTGGCGGATATGGCCTGGTCAGTAAGATGAATCTGGTTCGTGGTCGTGTTATCGGTCATGCGGATGGTTTTGGTTTTCTTGTCCCTGACGAGGGGGGAGACGACATTTTTCTATCCGCCCGCCAGATGCATGCCTGCCTGCACGGCGATAGAGTGGTGGCGCGGATCTCGGGGGTAGACCGGCGCGGGCGTCGTGAGGGCTCCATCGTTGAGGTGCTTGAACATGCCAACCATAAAGTTGCCGGGCGCTACTATTTCGACAAAGGGGTAGGCTTCGTCGTCGCTGACAATAAGCGTGTTAACCAGGATATTCTGGTACCTAACGATCAGAACTTCGGTGCCAAGGACGGGCAATTGGTCGTGGTTGAAATTCAGGAGTATCCCAGTCAGCGCCATCAGGCGGTTGGTCGTATCATTGAGATCCTCGGTGACCACATGGCGCCTGGCATGGAGATTGACTTGGCGCTCCGAAGCCATGACCTGCCGCAACAATGGTCGCCGCTGGTGGAAGTGGAGTGTGAGAGTTTGCCCGCCGAGGTGCCTGAAGTGGCCAAACAGGGCAGGACCGATTTGCGTTCTATGCCGCTGGTGACCATCGATGGTGAAGACTCCATGGACTTCGATGATGCGGTATTCTGTGAACCAAACGGCAAGGGTTGGCGCCTGGTTGTGGCCATCGCTGACGTCTCTCATTATGTGCAGCCGGGCAGCGCCCTTGATGTGGAGGCACGCCAGCGTGGCAACTCGGTCTATTTTCCCGGTAGGGTGATCCCAATGCTGCCGGAGGTGCTCTCCAACGGCCTGTGTTCGATAAATCCAAAGGTCGACCGGCTCTGCATGGTGTGTGACATGGAGGTGAGCGAGGGCGGGAAACTGGGCAAGTATAGTTTCTACCCGGCGCAGATGCGTTCCCATGCGCGTCTCACCTATAACAAGGTCGCGGCGATGCTGATCGACAACGATCAGGCATTGCGCGAGGAGTATCACGAGGTCGTGCCTCATCTTGAAAACCTCTATAAGGTCTACAAGGTGTTGCTGACACAACGCGAGAAGCGTGGAGCCATCGATTTTGATACCACCGAGACACGCATCGTCTTTGGTGAACACAAGAAAATCGAGACGATCGTCCCGGTTGCCCGTAATGATGCCCACAAGCTGATTGAGGAGTGCATGCTGCTTGCTAATGTCGCCACCGCCGACTACTTGAGCAGCCATAAAATCCCGATCCTATATCGTGTGCATGACAAGCCCAAACTGGAGAAGTTGACGGCACTGCGCGAGTTTCTCGCTGAACTGGGCCTCTCTCTCAAGGGTGGCGATGCGCCAGAGGCGAGTCACTATGGCGAGCTCCTTGCAGCAGTCAAGGGGCGCCCCGATGCGCACCTGATCCAGACGGTGTTACTGCGTAGCATGAACCAGGCGGTCTATAGCCCGGATAATCACGGACACTTCGGCCTGGCCTACGAGGCTTATACCCATTTCACTTCCCCTATTCGCCGCTACCCCGATCTTTTGGTGCATCGTGCGATCCGGCATATCCTCTCTGGAAAGCCGATAGAGGAATTCCACTACGGCATCGAGGACATGGTGATCCTGGGCGAGCACTGCTCGATGACTGAGCGCCGTGCCGATGACGCAACCCGCGACGCCATGGATTGGCTTAAATGCGAGTATATGATGGACAAGGTGGGACAGGATTTCGACGGTATCATCACCAGTGTTACCGGTTTCGGCCTGTTTATAGAATTGAGCGACATCTATGTCGAAGGCTTGGTACACGTCACCGGGCTGGGTGATGACTATTTCCAGTTCGATGCCAGCCATCACCGCATGATTGGTGAGCGTACCCATAAGATCTACCGCCTCGGTGATAAGGTGCGGGTTCAGGTAGCGCGAGTCGATCTCGATGAGCGAAAAATCGATTTCGACATGATTTTCGAAGCACCGGTGAAAAAGGGACGCAGCAAGAAGGCCAGACAGCATTGAACCGTAGTAGTCTGATCTTCGGTGTCCATGCCGTAGAGGCTGCACTCAAGCGTGACCCTGCCGGTATTGAGCAGTTGTGGTGTGATGCCGATCGTAAAGACCGGCGCTTGAAGGATCTCATCGGACTGGCGGAAAACCAAGGGGTACGCCCCCAGTGGGTCCAGAAAAGCGAACTTGACAAATTATTGCCGGCTCAGGCTCGCCATCAAGGCGTAGCAGCGCGGATCAGTGGTGTTACCGAGTATAACGAGCACTTCCTGGAACAGTTGCTCGTCGAATTGCAGGAGCCTGCACTGTTACTGGTTCTTGACGGAGTGACCGACCCGCATAATCTCGGCGCCTGTTTGCGCAGTGCGGATGCCGCCGGGGTTCACGCCGTGATTGCGCCACGCGACCGTGCCTGCGGGCTGACACCTGTCGTGCGCAAGGTAGCGAGCGGTGCAGCAGAGGCTCTTCCTTTCGTCCAGGTCACTAACCTTGCACGCACCCTGAAGAGTTTGCGCAATGCCGGGGTTTGGGTGGTTGGCACGGCGCTGGAGGAGGCTTCCGCGTCGTTGTTCCAGACCCGCCTGAACGGTCCGCTTGCACTGGTGCTTGGCGCTGAGGGCAAAGGTTTGCGTCGCCTGACCCGGGATAACTGCGATGAGCTCGTCTACATCCCGATGGTCGGTACGGTACAGAGCCTCAATGTCTCGGTCGCGACCGGGATCTGCCTGTTCGAAGCACTGCGCCAGCGTAGCATGGGCTGATTGCCCGCAAAAAAAACAGGACAAGCTCCCATCTGAATTCAATATGGGCTTCCTTTTGAACCGGGTATTCAAGGCATGGGCGGTGATGGGATGAGAGGGAAGGTGTTGTGATATCTCGGCCCATTCAATCGTCCACCGCTGGGATCAACATTATTCTTTGCCTGATTTGGTAAAGACGAGGAATTGCGTAGTTGGCCTGCATCCAGTAGAATGCCCGGTCTTTCAGCGCCTCCCTTGTTGGGCGTGACAATTTGTTTCTCCTTGCTCTGGGCATTGGGTCCAGGGCTGTTAAAGCCGAAAGGAGCTTTTGATGAAGCACTATGAAGTTGTGTTTCTGGTCCATCCTGATCAGAGCGAACAAGTCCCTGCCATGATCGAGCGTTATCGCTCGACCATCGAATCCCAGGGTGGCACCATCCACCGTCTGGAAGATTGGGGACGTCGCCAGCTGGCTTACCCGATCAACAAGGTACACAAGGCCCACTATGTTCTGATGAACGTCGAATGTCCGATCGAGGCGATGAAGGAAATCGAGTCTGCCTTCCGATTCAACGACGCGGTTATTCGCAACCTCATCCTGACTACCAAGGAAGCTGTTACCGAGGTTTCTCCGCTGGTCAAGAGCAAGGACGAGCGCCGCGAAGACTCCGGTGATGAAAGTGCCCCCGTCTCCACAGAGGATGCACCCGCACCTCAGGAGTCGGGCGACGAGGCGGAAGAAGCCGCCGAGTAAGTTCGACGAGCGGTGGAGAACCGTCTGGTGATAGCCGGTATCATGGGGAATGACCCTGAGATCCGTTACAGCCCCGCCGGAATCGCCATTGCACGTTTTACACTGAAACATCGCTCGGAGCAGAGTGAAGCCGGGATGAAGCGCCAGGTACTATGTAATATCGGCGTGATTGCCAGCGGTAACGAGCTGCAACGAACGGTGCAACAGTTGAAGACAGGAGAGGGGATAAGGGTGAGCGGTTTTTTGGCCCGTGCCAACAACCGACTTGGCGAGAGCCGGCTTATCCTCCATGCGGAGCAGATTGACAGACTGTGAACTGTCTGCCCGCCATACCAGATGCAAAGATTGATTAGGAGACCAAAATGGCCCGTTATTTTCGTCGTAAGAAATTCTGCCGTTTTACCGCGGAAGGTGTGAAGGAGATTGACTACAAAGATCTCGCCACCCTGAAAAACTATGTGACCGAGTCCGGCAAAATTGTGCCCAGCCGCATTACCGGCACCAAGGCTAAATACCAGCGTCAGCTGGCGACCGCTATCAAGCGCGCGCGTTACCTGGCCCTGCTGCCGTACAGCGATTCCCATTAATCGGGAACGTTAGCGCCAGATACAGTCATGCATCGATTATTAGCGGCCTTTGTGCTTCGAGGCCGCTGGCAGGCGGTTCTGGTGTCGGTCGCAGGAGCGCTGTTGGCGCAGTTGTTCCTGCCCCTGGGTTACCTTAGTGGGGCTGCCGTTGCTCTGGTTACTCTGCGACTGGGTTGGCAGCACGGCCTGAGCGTAGTCTTGCTTTCCATGATGGCTGTCGGTGTGTTGCACCAGATTGCATCGCCACTCATGGTAAGTGCAGGCTTGGGGATGCTGCTTACTGCAGCGCTGTGGTTGCCGGTATGGGCAACAGCACAAAGTTTGCGCCGCACCATGATGCCAGGAAGAAGCGTGATGCTTGCTGCTCTTTTTGGCATTATGATCGTACTGGGTTTCTATATTGGCGCAGTGGAACCGGCTGCATGGTGGCAACAAACCATGAATCAGCTCATGATGCCCGCATTGGAAGAGTTGCCGCAGGTTGAGCAGGAGCAGATACACGCTGGAATTGCTGAGCTCGCGTTGATCATGACCGGCTCGAGCGCCATGCTCATGAGTCTGAGTCTAATCATCAGTCTGTTCATCGGACGTTGGTGGCAGGCGATGCTCTTTAATCCTGGGGGATTCGGTGAGGAATTCCGGCAACTGAGATTGGGCAAAGGGGCGGCAATGTTATTTTTGCTGCTCTTGGTTGCGGCTGGTTTAAGTGGCAATGAGTTTATGTCGCAGAACCTGCCAGTGGTGGTGTTGCTGCCATTTTTGCTTCAGGGACTGGCTGTCGTACACGCACTGGTAAAGCGGCGCAATGCTCATACAGGCTGGCTTGTCGGGACCTATCTGCTGCTATTTGTGACAGGCCCTACGGCACTCCTGCTGGCTTTTGCCGGCGTGGTGGATAATTGGTTTGATTTTCGAATGTTTTTCGGCCCTAAGCGCGGGGCTGATGATTCTTGAATGCCTGTCGGTTTGACTCGCAGGTAATAAATAGATGATGCTAACTCGAGGTAGTTAAGATGGATGTTATTCTGTTGGAAAAGGTGCGTAACCTTGGTGGCCTGGGCGATCAGGTTAAGGTCAAATCCGGCTATGGCCGTAATTACCTGCTCCCCAAGGGTAAGGCAGTTATAGCGACTAAAGACAATGTCGCCAAATTTGAGGAGCGTCGCGCCGAATTGGAAGCCAAGGCCAACGAGCAACTCGCGGTCGCGCAAGGCCGTGCCGAGAAGCTCGCTGGAATGGGTGTGGTGACTATCGTTGCCCGTGCCGGTGAGGAAGGTAAGCTGTTTGGCTCAGTGACCGCCTCCGATGTGGCAGATGCCGTTACGGCTGCCGGTGTCGAGGTTGCCAAGAGCGAAGTGAAAATGCCTGAAGGTGCGCTTCGTCAGATCGGCGAATTTGAGCTGATGGTTCAGTTGCACACCGACGTTGTCCAGAACATCACTGTTCAGGTCGTTGCCGAGTAGTAACAACCGGTGAGTGCCGCGTCACCGCAAGGTCGGTGGTGCGGCATCTTTTTGCACCCGTTCACAGGTTGCCTGCCTGCGGCATGCTATAACTCGAGTGTCTCATGACGTGAAACTGTCGGGTTAGTGATGTTTTTGCCAAAAGAAGATAGATCACCATGCAGGATAACCTGATTCCCCTGAATCGCGACGAAGCTACCGAGGCACTCAAGGTACCGCCACATTCCATTGAGGCGGAGCAGTCCGTTCTGGGCGGGCTGATGCTCGACAACGGCGCCTGGGACAAAGTGGGTGATATTGTCTCCGATGCAGACTTCTACCGTCGTGATCACCGGCTGATCTTCAGTGCCATTAAATATCTGGCCGAGGAGGGCAGCCCCTTCGATGTGGTGACCCTGGCCGAATGGCTCGACAAAAAAGGTGAGCTGGATAACGTCGGCGGCATCAACTACATGGGCACACTGGTTACCAATACACCCAGTGCCGCCAATATCAAATCCTACGCCAGTATTGTTCGTGAACGCTCGGTGCTGCGCCAGCTCATCCAGGTGGCCAACGCGATCGCCGATTCGGCCTTCCATCCTGAGGGGCGCAAGATCGGAGAATTGCTCGATGAGGCCGAGAGGCGTGTATTCGAGATTGCCGATCAGGGAGCACGTAACAACAAGGGCTTCGCAGGGATGAAAGAGCTGCTGACCAAGGCGGTCGAGCGCATCGATTATCTCTTCACCCAGGACAACGCGATCACCGGCGTACCCACCGGATTTGAAGACTTCGACAACAAAACATCCGGCTTGCAACGGTCTGACCTCGTCATCATCGCCGGTCGTCCCTCGATGGGTAAGACCACCTTTGCAATGAATATTGCGGAAAATGCCGCAATCAAGGGGCAGGTGCCCGTAGCGGTATTCTCCATGGAGATGCCGGGCGAGCAGCTGGCGATGCGTATGATGTCTTCGCTCGGTCGCATCGACCAGCATCGGGTGCGTACTGGTAAGCTCAACGATGAGGATTGGCCGCGACTGACCTCTGCGGTAGGCATTCTTTCAGAAGCGCCGATCTACATCGACGATACGCCGGGCCTGACTCCAACCGAGTTGCGTTCGCGTGCACGTCGTCTCGCCCGTGAACACGGACTTGGCCTCATTGTCATCGACTACCTGCAGTTGATGCAGGGCTCGCCTGGCTCCTCCAAAGAGAACCGTGCAACCGAGATTTCCGAGATCTCACGCTCACTCAAGGGCCTTGCCAAGGAGCTTAATGTCCCGGTGATTGCCCTGTCACAGCTTAACCGCAGCCTTGAGCAGCGTCCCGACAAGCGACCGGTCATGTCCGACCTGCGTGAGTCCGGCGCGATTGAGCAGGATGCCGACGTCATTGTCTTTATTTACCGAGACGAGGTCTACAACGAGGACAGTAACGAAAAGGGCACAGCGGAGATCCTGATCCGCAAACAGCGTAATGGTCCTATCGGTATGACACGCCTGGCATTCCTCGGCCAGTTCACGCGCTTCGAGAATCTGGCCCATAACAATTATGGTGACGGTGATTTCGAATGATGGGCTTCTCTGGAATTTCGATCGAGTCGTTGATGGTTAAGCGAATACGTGTAACCAATTTCCCGGGAGTTAACTGGGTCAGTTTTACTGACCCGTTGGGCATAAGGCGGGAGGCCCACAGAAGACTTGGTTCATCTGAAGTAAATGAGTATTTTGACCTCAATCTTCACGCAGCCAGCGGGGGCTTCTGCGGATTTATTGGAGTGGCCTGATGCGCGGCACTCGGGTCAGTATCAGTAGGACTGCCCTGCGCCATAACCTGCAGCGTGTCCGCCAGGTGGCCCCGGGTTGCCGTGTGATGGCCGCTGTCAAGGCCAACGGCTACGGGCATGGACTGGTTAGTGTGGCGCAGGCACTGAGCGACAGCGATGGCTTCTGTGTTGCCTGTCTGGAAGAGGCACTGCAACTGCGGGCCGCAGGTATCACCGCCCCTATTACCCTGCTGGAAGGGTTTTTCCATGCCGATGAGATCCCGATCATCGTGCAGCACCGCCTCGACATGCTACTGCATCATCCTGAGCAAATTAACGCACTGGAACGGACTGTCATTCGCACACCTGTCCGTGTCTGGCTGAAGGTCGACACTGGTATGCACCGCCTCGGTGTCTCCCCGCAGAGCGTACCTTCCCTGTGGCGCCGACTGGAGTCTCACCCAGCCCTCCAGCCTCTGGGACAGATGACTCATCTGGCCTGTGCCGACGAGCTGGATCATCCCGCAACACCACTGCAGTTGCAGTGTTTCGAGGCGGCCACCGAGGGGCTTCCGGGCGAACGGGCCGTAGCCAACTCCGCCGGTATCCTCGGCTGGCCCGAGTCTCATTCGGACTGGGTACGTCCCGGCATTATGTTATACGGAGTTTCTCCCTTTGTTGGGGGGCGAGCGGCAGATCATGATTTACAGCCGGTGATGACGCTTACCTCCGAGCTTATCGCGGTCAATATGGCACAGAAAGGCGATAAAGTCGGCTACGGGGGGACATGGATCTGTCCTGAAACGATGCCCGTAGGCGTGGTTGCCGTGGGTTACGGTGACGGTTATCCGCGTCATGCAGGAAATGGCACGCCGGTGCTTATCAATGGTCGACGAGTGCCGCTGATTGGACGTGTTTCTATGGACATGATCT
>JBFEYJ010000025.1:0-24111 GCA_041562215.1 Thiohalomonadaceae bacterium
AAGCGAGACCTGAGCTTTCCTTGGTTTTGGCATGATATCCCTCCTTGATATCGTGATGTCAAACCTATGAGAAGTTTGGGGTGGGTGTCCGGTTTGCGTGTTATGCAAGCAATCGATACGTCAACGGGTGACCGGCAAAGAGAAGGTGCCAACGTTCGATGACTTCCACGTCAGTCCAGCCTTCGGCCTGCTCCTTGTCCACATGCAGCACCACATGGAGTGATTGGACATCACTGCATAGGCACAGATATCCAGCGCAAAGGCTTTGGCGAGAGAGGACATTTTCTCCTGGAGCGATTGACGGCGGTGCTCGAAGCTTTGACCGGTATGATTATCTTCACCGCAGAGAAAGGCTCGGCGAACACAACGGGAAACGCAATGGTAGTAGGGGGTGGCCTCAAGCGAGACCTGAGCTTTCCTTGGTTTTGGCATGATATCCCTCCTTGATATCGTGATGTCAAACCTATGAGAAGTTTGGGGTGGGTGTCCGGTTTGCGTGTTAGTCAAATGTCATCACTGAAAGCTTATCCTAAAGTATTTTTGTCGAATGAACCTTCGTCGAATTTTAAGACTGGAGAAAGAACATAGCTCGCTGTCACATTACAATCGCCGGAGACTACACCTGTTGTGTATATATATCCGTTAAGTGTTCCGTTACAGCCGGAAATTTCTTGAATTATGTAACCTGTTTCAGGCGTTAATGTAAAACTAAATGTATCACCTTCAGCTACTGTCTGGCTGCTTGGCGTGATTGAGCCACCACTCCCACTCGTGGCAGTGACAACATAAGAATTTTGAACAAAAGTTGCAGTTACGCTACACGATTCGGTTATTGTACCTGTGGTGTAAGTACTACCCTCCAACGAACCGTAGCAACCTGAAACGCTCTCGATACTGTATCCGAAGTTCGGAGATACAGTGAAGCTGGTGTTGCTTTCATAAGCTACTGAGCTGTTGGCCGGTTCAATAGTACCACCGTCAGTGGCTATCGCATTGACAGAGTAAGACTTAAGTTCGAAATTAGCTACCAAAGTACGTGCGGTGTCGACGGTAAAGGTATAATCACTACTCGAAGTGATAGGCAGACCTCCCTCCGTCCAATTAACAAAGTTGTGTCCTACTGCGGCCTCGGCGCTTACGGTTACACTCATGCCTGCGCTATAAGCGCCTCCACCTGTGACATTACCACCATTGAACGGTGAGGCGGATGTAGAAATGTTGAACGTGTCAGATGAAGAGCTTGTTGTGAAATTGGCTGTAACGGTGCAAATTGAGGTGATCAAACCGGAGGTATAAGTTGTTCCGTTAAGAGTACCATTGCAGCCGATGATACTTTCGATACTGTAGCCTGAATCGGGAGTTACTGAAAAGGTGACAGTATCACCATAAGATACCATCTTAGTGTCAGGGCTTATTGAGCCACCGGTGCCCGCTGTTGCTGTGACGGAGTAACTCATGAGAGCAAAGCTTACTGTGACCGTACATGAACCAGAAATCGGACCAGTCGTAAATACGTTGCCGGTAAGAGTACCGTTACAGCCGATGATACTTTCGATACTGTAGCCTGAATCGGGAATTACTGAAAAGGTGACACTATCACCATAAGTTACCATTTTAGTACCGGGGCTTATTGAGCCACCGGCGCCCGCTGTTGCGGTGATGGAATAACTCATGGGGGCAAAGCTTGCTGTGACCTTACATGAACTCGAAATCGGGCCAGTCGAATACACGTTGCCGTTGAGTGTGCCTTCACAGCCGGAGACACTCGCAATGCTGTAACCCTCATCAGGGAGCAAATTAAACGTCGCAGATGAACCTTGGATTACCGTCTGGGTGCTGGGACTGATGGAGCCGCCCTGACCTGCTGTAGCCGTTACGATATAGGATTGCGATGGAGTGCCGTCATCTCCACTACCACCACTGCTTCCGCCACTACATGCTGAAAGGACGAGTACGGCGAGACAAAAAAGACTCCAAGGTAAAACCAAAATGGGCCTCATCATATATTTTTCCTTGCGCTAAAGATTCTAACTAATCCGTGTTTTTTCAAAACCGCATGTGCCAACTCTGTACAAGTAGCAGCATCGGCCCATTTTTGACCAGTTTGATTTTAGTGTATGGCCTGATCACATCCTTATTGAGCATCAGGCAAAGTGGTGTAAGTGGTATCCTCCGACCATCCTTCGACAGTAATTGGAGGAGTAAAAACTGGAATATTTGGCTGAGTCGAAAATGTTGCTTTCTTGTAGCCGTCTTTCGTTGTGACGGTTTCAACAACACATGATGTATTATAGTAAGTGCGGTAACTCTGATAACCTGATGGCATCTTATAGATCGTGCTGGACAGTGTGTAGTAATTTCCGTGATGGAATACCGGGCCAGTGATTGTCTTTGTGGCACTCCACCACTCTTTGTCATAATTATCCAGAACTTTTACGTAGGAATTCCCAGTACAATCATTGCTTACATAGTAAAAATTCTGTGAACTGCCGAAACTCAGGCCGGAATATGAACCATCCTTGTAGAGCGTAACAGATTGGTCTGGATATTCATCGAGCTTTACATAAAGACCTTGACTATCAATATATGGGGTGTAGGTCAGTACCCCAATCCTTGCACCATTGGCGTATACAATGTTGCCAGTGCCGGTCTCCGCTGCAGCTGTACCAATTTCTGACGAAATAGTGATAGGTGTACCTGCCCCTGTAATTACAAGTGGGAACGAGGAGATGCCGGTGATAGATGAATCATTCGGCTGAACCTGCTGCGCGATGATTGTTCCCGGGTAGGATGAGCATCTATGGGTATATACGCTATAATTAGACTGGTAGTTTAGCTTTATATAATCTGATGTGCTGTCTGAATAATATATATTCTGGTCGTCATAGACGACCTCTATCTTGTTCGTAAGATCCGGATTCGTAAAAGACTCACCTAAATTCAAAGAAGTATCCAAGGAATGAGAAGTCACATAGCCGGTGCCTGAACAATCGTTAGATGTGTAATATATCGATCCATTTGTCGGATACCCAAATTCATCGACGTAGATTACAACACCCGTCGGTGTTGTAATGACATAACTGCCAGCTGTGTAGCTCCTGACATTCATGGTCACGCCGTTAATTGTCGCAGTAACATCACTCCGTGCATTTTCAATTGAGGAGAGCCGGGTGTCTAATTCCGAAAAATTTGCGTTAAAATCCGTTGCTTTAGCGATTTGTCCTGCCTGGAAGGTAGTGAGTGCCTGAGCGGTAAGAGGAGACGATAAGAATAGAACAACTGCTGCTACAGTACGAGAGTTCATGCCTGTTAATACTCCTTGTTAATGTTCGGGCGCGCCGAACAGATGTAGTCCATGTGTGTAACAGGTAACGTTATCTGATTTAGGGGTCGATGCGCAAGCATTTACCTAGGCGCTCAATGACCCTCGCTTTACGATGCTCATAGTTATTGCCGGTAAGGGAGTCTTCACCGCATAGAAAGGCACGGCGTACGCATCGGCTGATGCAATGATAGTAGGGGGTGATTTTGGGTGAGATAAGCTGGTTTCTGGCGCGGGTCATTGGTTTTCATCCTTGAAAACGAGCAACGGCTTGAATTCAGTTTATTCAGGCGTATTATGAAGCCCGGTTAAATGATGTGGGCCCCCCTAATAATCATGGAGTGAGTTGTAAATATGAAAAAGACCCTAGTCGTCTTACTGCTGCTGTCATCATCTGCTGTGCTTGCCGATGGCCAACGGATCCTTGAGTCGCAGTGCATGGAGTGTCACATGGTCGACGGTCAGGGCGGCAGCAAGAAGGCCGCTCCGCCTATGTATGCGGTGTGGCACCACTATCATCAGGCCTTCCACGATAAGGCAAGCTTCGTCGCTGCGGTTACCGACTGGCTCAAGGAGCCGAAACAGTCCAGCTCCGAGATGAAAGGGGCGGTAAAAAGATTCGGCCTGATGGATAAGCTGGAGATTAGTGAGGCAGAGGCCATTAGCGTGGCCGAACACCTCTATGACCGCTCCTTTGTCCTGCCCGACCAGTACGTGACCCACTACAACAACAAGCACGGAAAAAAAGAGCACGGCTATGACGGAACCGAGAAGGCGGCACAGCATCAGGGGGAGTAGGGAATGATTATATCGCCTCCCTCCCTTTGGCGTTCGAACACTTTGCGAACACTTTGGGCACCCACCCTAAACGTCTTCAACGAAATCGTCGCTTAAGTAAATGTGTGCGTTGCACCGGTTAAAGAAAAATAGGGCACACCCAACACTACCAACCACTGAAAATTAATATTCTGGATGCTTTTCCGGTATTTGCAGTGGAAGAGTTTCGGGACTGGACGTGTGCTTGTGAAAGCAACCAGTAAACAAGGCATCCACCCAAAAAATTAAACTCGCATCTTAATTTTCGACACGGTGCAAATTTATGATTTATGAAAGGGATTTGTACAAAAGTATGTGGAGATACCTTAGGGCTCAACGTTAGAAGTACTAGAGGAAATGCGATATGGAGATATGGATTGCCATTGTTATCGGCATTGTAGGCGGTGTTGTCTCTTCGACGATCTTTTATTTTCTGCTTCGTGGCCTGAAGCCATCAATTGAAATTTCGCCTTATATAGCGCGTGTAGATAGAAATGGTACTATTTACTACGATTTTAAGATCATCAATAAGTCGAAGCGGCCTCTCGTTGATGTTCGCGCCCACGCGTCTCTTGCAAAGCGTGTTTATGCCGAGGGAGGTCCAATATACCAAACTGAAAGAATTCCTCTAATTCGGGATAAATATTTCGAACTTGGAGGATTCTCACTTCAAGATCAAAATGCCGATTACGCCTTGAGGTTTGCGACACAATCCGATCTGGGTTCTGCGTGGGCCTCCGATTCAGATCATGTTAAGCTGCGTGTAATTGCCACGGACTCCGTAAGTGGCTTTTCGAAGGCTTTTGTTCAGCAATACATGACTAAGCGCAATTCGATAAAACCCGGACTCCATAAATTTGGAAATGAATTAGATGTGTCTTAGCCAGAATCCGCCTAGTGAGAACTCCGTTTCTGGGGATGTGCGTGTCGTTCCATTAATGGAGTTATCTGTTTGGGGGAAAAAATGATGCTTCGAACTGTTGGAATAAGGCTATTGATATCACCAGGGTATGACTATCCCTCAGGCACCGCTCTTATAGCAGAAAGAGGAAGTGAAATAACTCAGGTCAGCAGTTCTCGACATGCCGCAAGGTTGGGGGTCCGCTTATAGCCCAATGACTCGTAGGCGCCTACGACTCGGAGTCTGGGTGGGTAGCTTGACACTTTCCGAGCAGAGGGATTTCACATCCAGCCCTCTAGCGATTTATTTCGGTGCACTGGGCGTCCACTGCTTAGTACACTTTCGATTTACCGATCACCTTGAATTGGTAGATGAAGAGCACTGCGAAAAGACAAGCGTGGCGCTATCCCAGCCAACCTCCTACCGGTGCTGGAACGGCTGCAGATTGACCCTCGCTATTGGCTCTACATGGCAGAAAATTTCGAGAGTCGATAACAGTACCCCCACCAAAGGAAATAAGGAGGACATAAGAGACCCCTATCATGGCCTCTAGCGAGACTTGAGCTTTCCGTGGCTCCCTCCGTAATATCCATACTATGACTTTAGATATTTACAGAGGTATGCTTGGCTTCCAGTTTGGGGTGGGTGTTCAGACTTCTAGTGTATTGGACACCTGCTTTGATCATTGGCTTTGACTCGATGTAAGAGCCTATATGTTGATAGCGCATTTATGGTTTGTGCCGGGGTATCTGTTGAACGCTGGGAGTTCCCTGGCAAGGCAGGGCTCTAGGGCAACCCAAAAGACTATTTTGAAGGTAAGGGTGTTCTGGTTATATCAGTCCACTTGTAGACTAAACCCCTTTTCTTCTCGAGTGACATTCGTTATAGTTAATCAACAAAGATTATCAAGGAAGATAGGTGATGTTAAAAGGATTTGTCTGTCAGACATCCTCCAACGCGTTATTCAGTGTGGCAATAATACCTAGCCTCCCTTGGCTACGATGAAGTACCCACTGACTATGTTATTAGCTGGAGGAGAACGCCGTGAAGTCCTGGTAGCCATCGTTGCTTGGGTTTTGATGGACAGATATTCATCTGCTGTTACCTCCGCTGATTTCCCATTGATATCTCGAATTTAATCCCTTCAGTACCGGGCGACGAATTGCTATCTCTGACCGACATTTCGTGCTGTTGACTAGCAAACGCTGTTAATTTTGGACGCGATACTCTACCTGTCGAGACCATGGTGCAGTAGCGACTGAAATGGCTGTGGCTCAAACTGAGAGGGCAATGTGAGGCAGGGGTTCTTAGCCAGATTCACCAGGTTCCAACTAAGGGAGTTTTCTTAAAATAGTTAGATTACGTAAAAAGTCGAGCATTTTACATGCGGCGCGGAGTAACCCTGGTGAACGGGGGCTGCCACTGTGAATTGACAGGATGGAGTTTTTTTTCTGACTAAAAATATCTATCGTTGCAGTAATGATCATGCAAAACATCGAATGGAGTAAGCGTTTTGGAGTTATCAAGGATGGACGTAGCACAGCAAAAAAGTAATCCGCTAAAATTGCTTGCTGGTGGGGCAAGTAATCATTATGAGCCCGATGATGAGATTGATTTGTTTGATCTCTTTGAAACCATCTGGGATAAAAAATACCTAATTTCTGTGGTGGTTTTTTTGTGTCTGCTTTTGGCGTCGGTATATATTGCGTTTGGCCCAAGGGTTTATGAGACGCAAGCGATTGTTTTAGCTCCGGAAAAAAAATCTTTGATTGAGCTTAGTGCACCTGGCGTGGCGCCTGTATCACCGGATTTCGTCTTCAATATATTCCTTGCGAATGTTATGTCTCCTGATGTGCATCTTAAGGTAGTTGGCGAGGATGCTTTAAAAACACATTTTTACGTGAACGAAACTGTCTCTGATATGGATGTTATGAAGGTCGTTAAAGATGATTTTCACGTTGCACTTCCTGAAGAGCCGAAAAAAAAGCTTCTGGTGGAAAATTTGAAAGCTGCATCGATTTCTTTTCAGGCTGACCCTGATGAAATTTCTTATGCGTTTCTTGAGCGTGTAATTGTGTATTCTGAAGCCGCGGCAAAGGCAGAGGCCAGAGGTAGTATTCTTGCAGATTTGACCAGGAATATTACTAACAAAAAGAGGCAGTATGAGCTGAAGAATGATGCTCTAGATAAAGAAATCGAATCAGAGATAGAGCGTCTTCTGGAATCAGATCGGTTAGCTTCAGCTGAGCTGACGAAGCAAATTGAATTTGTGCAGAAAAAAGCGCTCAGAGACAGGAATGATCGAATTACACGTTTAGAGGAATTGCTCGCGGTATCCAAAAGACTGGGTATTACAACACCTGTTATGCCCTTTGACTATCAAAGGGTGTCGAGTTCTGCTGAGGCAAGAATAGATATCGCCAGTCAAGAACCCGGTGGTTATTGGCTGGGCGAAAAAATACTGTCTGCAGAAATTGAATCGCTTCGTTCTCGAGAGGATGACTCTCCATTTATTGCAGAATTAACAGAGTTAAGAAAAAAGCTTGGAATGTTGGCGACGAATGAGCGTGTGGATGTATTGAAGAAGCGTCAAAGTAACCTTCCGTTTTCAGAAGGTTTAAGAAACCTGAGAAACGAAATAGCGACACTTGAACTCGCGATTGAGAAAATCAATAAAGCCACGTTTGATGTTTTCAAATACACACAACAGCCCCTTTTTCCAACAAAACCTGTGAAACCAAGAAAGGCTTTGCTGCTAGTTGCTTCGCTTGTTTTTGGTCTCATTTTTGGGTCGAGTATTGCTTTAATCAGTGGCTCTCTGCAGAAGCGCCGTTCTAAAGAACAGATAGAGTCTATGGTTAAACCTGAAGCCTTAGTTGCATCATGATGGATGCTCGATTGTTGTTCGGTAATGTGATGCCTATAGAAACGGGAATCACTGTTCATTAATGAAACTTAGCATCATTCCGCTGCTCAGGTGAAAAGCGATAATGATGTTGTTGGCTGGACTGCACTTTCGTCCTTTCCTGGGCAGGTGGCTGAAAAGTGCGTACGAGCCAAGTCAACTGAGCCCCTCTCTTGTCGTGTTGATATTTACCTGCTGATTTTGAGGATTCTTTGCACACCGACAGGAGAGTATCCCGAATGTCAGATACTTGGCCTATGAAGGAATATTTCTAACTCTCCCACCGCTATTGGACTTTGACAGCTCCGCCGTCAACACCCGGCGCATGGCATCTTCCATGCCTATGTCAATCGGTTCTACTTTTGAGCGTGGCAGGTACATTGTATAACCGCCGATCTGGTAACTTAAAGGCAGGTATACGGCGACGAGCTCATCCGTTTCCGATGAGAGACCGGGGAGATCGTTAATCTTTTCACGGGTCAGGAAACCGAGCAGTTTTGCATCGCCAAACGATACCATGACGACCTGTTTCAGACCGCCACGTTGATCGGTGCTGGAGAAATAATCCATGAAGTCATGTAATGATCCATAAATCGATTTTACCAGTGGGATCCTTTCCAGCAGCCCTTCAACCAGCCGAAACAGTCGCTGTACAACCCAGGCATTCACCGCCAGTCCCAGGAGAAACAGCAGCACCAGTCCTGCGGCGAGGCCCATTCCTGGCACATAGTAGTGCTCCGGCACAACGGCGGTAATTACTGGATGCAGTATTTTTTCGGTATAAACACTAAGCCAGTAAATGAGATATAGGGTCAGTGTAACCGGTAGTATTGCTGCAAGACCTTTCAGAATGATTTTCGACACATAATGCATGATTGGTCTCCTTTAAACCTGGTACGCAAGCCCCCGCATTTATAAACAGGAATAGCCTGATTTTTCCGAGGAGCCATATAGTCTGAGCAAATGATTTCCAAGGTCTGTCGGTTAATCGTGCGGCGTGTTCCGGGAACTGGGCGTTGGTATTAAGCAAAGAGATCAGAAGAAAGTAAGGCACAAACGTGAGCCGCAGTTTTACCGCGTCATATTTCTGTCCTCAGATTACCGCACTCTGTGGATAGCCATTGACCGGTCCGCCTCTGGTCCTGTGCCGGTGTGCTGAGCGTTTGCAGGCCGGTACGTGGCGAGGGAGGGAGTATGCGATTGTTATTGTGGTCTCCTTTAACGCAATCTCGACTGATGGGATGAGTTAGAGCTATGTCCGAAGCGTCAACACCAGTCTTACCCTGGTGCGTCATTAAAAAAAGGCCTTGCATGTCAAACACACAGGCCAGTGTAACGGTGCCCGGTATGCTTTGTGATGCCAGGATCCTTTCAGTCTAGTTCATGAGTTTCCGACGGATAGGTCTTATGGCGAATAGCAGGAGGAGGGCTCCGCTGGCCCAGGACAGCCATGGTGGAACAAGTTCACCGACCATGCCGAGCTGAGCGACTACGTCGAGGTTGAGGCGGCTCAGCGTTAGATCCAGCAGCAGGCCAAGGCCGATACTGGTCAGGCTGATGCCGGCGAGGTAGGCAACAAGTACCGCCGTGCCAAACTCCTTGCGCACCACTGCGAGGGTGGCAAGGTTGGTGGCAGGGCCGGCTAGCAGGAATACCAGAACGGTGCCGGGAGAGACTCCGGCCAGGAGTAGTGCGGCGGCAAGTGGGGTGGAGGCTGTGGCGCAAATATACATCGGTACCCCCACGACGATCATTAACAGCATTGCCGGTAGCCCACCGCCCCAGGTGGCCAGTGCCTGGGGCGGAACCCAGGTGGCCACGGCTCCGGCGAGCATGATGCCAACGGCCAGCCATAGGGCGATGTCGTCGAGGATGTCTCCGGCGGCGTAGCGTAGACCCTTGAGGGTGGTTGTCATGGCGCTTTCTCTGTTCGCCGGGCTCTCGGTCTTGTTGCTGCAGCAGGCACCGCCATTACATCCACCGCTGATGGGAATAGTGAAAGGGGCAGGGCGTGATTCCGGCACAAGCGCGGTGAGGAGTCCGGCGACAATAGCGCTGAGGATCGCGGCGATCGGCCGCACTACAGCCATTACCGGGCCAAGCATGGCGTAACTGAGGGCGATGGAGTCGACGCCGGTCTCCGGTGTGGCGATGAGAAAGGATACGGTCGAACTGCGCGATGCGCCGCCGCGGTAAAGGCCCAGCGCGGCAGGCAGTACCCCGCAAGAGCAGAGGGGCAGCGGGGCTCCAATGAATGCGGCACGGGTGATTGGCCAGAGGCCGGAACCGCCAAGCCAGCGACTGAGGAGCGTCTCGGGTAGCCAGGCTTTGATAAGACCCGCCGCGATTAGGCCAAGCAGCAGCCAGGGTGCGGCGTCCAGGTAGAGGTCGAGCGTGTTTTGCAGCAGTTCGTTGATCACTTCATAGTCACTTGTCTGCCGTGCCGTTTTTGGCCTTGGCCTCGTCGAGTAGTGCGTTGTTACGCTCGGCCATGCGCTCTAACAGGGCATCGAGACCATCACGTTTAATCTCTGCGGCGAAGCTGCTGCGGTAGTTGGTCACCAGGCTGATGCCGTCGACGTTGACGTCATACATCATCCATTCGCCGCTCTCGTTACGAAACAGATTGAAGCTGACCGGCACTTTGGGACCGCCATTAGGCATATAGACCTCGGCACGGACGGTAGTCTTGCGTGTCTCTGCATCGAGATTTACAGGCAGGTAGCTGATGAGGCCATCGGTATTGGCCAGTAATTCGTCGAGCTGGGTCGGATCTTCCAGAAGCGCGGAGACATAGAAGCGCACCAGAAGGTTCTTGAATTCGAGAATGAAACGCTGACGCTGTGCATCATCGGCCGTGCGCCAGTATTTGCCGAGGACATAACGGGACATTACCGTCATGTCGACATGTGGCAGCAGCACCTCCTCGACCAGGTCGAACAAGTGGTCGGGTTGTTCATGGATCACTGACTTTTCGCGTTTGAGTACGGTGAAGATCTCTTCGGTCACCGAGTGCAACATGTCGTGGGGGGCAACATTGGCTTCGGCGCGACTGGCGCTCACGGCCAGTAGCATCAGGGCGCCCAGCAGCAGGGTGACTGGGCGGGATGAATTCGTTGAACGGCTTATCAGTTTCATCATTGCTTTTGCTCCATGGCTTGGAAGAAGCCGAAAGGAATTGTTGTGTGCCTATTCATTGTTCCCATATTACAGGGTGAACGCATAATTACACCACTTAATAACCCTTTGTTTTGTGCAAAAAGGGCTTTTGTTAATGAATATTTCCAGGCTTCGGCTGCTACGTAGTACACTATGACATGAACTTTCCGACATCCTTACCTGTCAATCAAATCACTTTGACCTACCAATCCCCGATAAGTTGTTAAGTTGTGATGAAATCCCCAGAACTGCTGGCGCCTGCCGGCACCCTTAAGAACCTGCGTTACGCCATTGCCTACGGCGCCGATGCGGTCTACGCCGGTATGCCGCGCTACTCTCTGCGTGTGCGCAACAACGATTTCGATACTCTGGAGCAGTTGCGACAGGGGATCGATGAGGCTCATGCGGCAGGTAAGCAGTTCTTCCTTGCAACTAACGTGCTGCCGCACAACGCCAAAGTCAAGACCTTCATCCGCGACATCGAGCCGATTGTTGCACTCGGCCCCGATGCGCTGATCATGGCCGATCCGGGCCTCATCATGATGGTGCGTGAACGTTGGCCCGACCAGCCGGTACACCTTTCGGTGCAGGCCAACACGGTGAATTACGCCAGCGTCAACTTCTGGAAGACCATGGGGCTGAGCCGGGTGATCCTGTCACGCGAGCTGTCGCTGGATGAGATTGCCGAAATACGCCAGCTCTGCCCGGACATGGAGCTGGAGGTGTTCGTCCATGGCGCCTTGTGTATCGCCTATTCCGGTCGTTGCCTGCTCTCGGGCTACTTCAACCATCGCGACGCCAATCAGGGGACCTGCACCAACTCTTGCCGCTGGCAGTATGACCTCAAGCCCGCCGAGGAGAACGAGAGCGGGGATGTGGTGATAAAGGATCTGCTATCCACTCCGGCACACTCCCAAACCGGCAACGGTATTCGCCATGCTGAGTCGCAACGGGTCTATCTTATCGAGGAACAGGAGCGTCCGGGTGAGTTGATGCCTATCGAGGAGGACGAGCACGGCACCTATATCATGAACTCCAAGGATCTCCGTGCCATTGAGCACGTGCAGCGGCTGGTGGAGATCGGCATCGATTCGCTGAAAATCGAGGGGCGTACCAAGTCCCACTACTACGCCGCGCGCACCGCCCAGGTCTACCGCCGCGCCATTGATGATGCGGTGGCCGGTCGCCCCTTCGATCCAAGCCTGCTAGGGGTGTTGGAGAACCTGGCCAACCGCGGTTACACGGATGGTTTCTATCAGCGTCACCATACCCAGGAGTACCAGAATTACCTGTCCAATCACTCCGATAGCCTGCAGCAGAAGTTTGTCGGTGAGATCACAGGCTATGATGCCGAGAGCGGCCTGGCCGAGGTTGATGTGAAGAATAAGTTCGCCGTGGGGGATGTTCTGGAAGTCATGACGACGGCCGGTAACCGTCTTGTCACTCTTGAAGGAATGCAGGATTATCAGGGCAATTCCATGCAAGAGGCACCGGGGGGCGGTTATCGGGTGCGGATCCCGTTACCTCAAGGGAATTACGACATGGCGCTGATCACCCGGAACTTCTGATGGGAACCTTGCGATAATTGTTCGGAGTGCCCAGGAATAATACAGGGGTGACCGCAGAGCTATCCGTGAACGGTTGCTTGGCAAGTGAATACTCGCATCGCTATGTGAGTTGAGCGACAATATAAATTACCTTCTGACCTGCAAGGAACAGCAACAGAATGAGTAAACACCATCAATGGCTTGCCCGTCAGCTCCCGCAATGGGTCGACAAGGGGATTGTATCCGCCAATCAGGCTGATGCCCTGCGTGAGCTGTATCCGTTGCGGGATGCGGTAACGCTGGGGCGCCTGCTGATCACCGGTATCGGTGCGGTGATGATCGGCCTCGGCGTGATCCTGTTATTTGCCTATAACTGGGCGGAGATGGGGAAAGCCGGCAAACTAGCCGTCATATTTAGTGCGTTGATCGCAGCCCACGGGCTGGCGATTATCCTGCGCTCCCGACATACCGTATACAGTGAAAGTCTGTTTGCCCTCGGTACCATGTTGATGGGAGCAGGGATCTTTCTGGTTGGGCAGATTTACCATATGGACAGCCACTATCCAAATGCATTTTTATTCTGGTCTATCGGCGCCCTGGCGCTTGCCTGGGCGCTTCCCTCACTGACCCAGTCGTTTATGGCGATTGTCCTGATCATCAGCTGGCACCTGTTTGAGGTTTTTGATTTTTCATTCGCCAATCATGCCGCTTTCCTGTTAGTTCTGGTCGGCGTATCTCCTCTGGTCTGGCGCTTGCAGTCGCCGGTACTGGGGCGCTTTGTTTCCGTCGGACTGTTTCTTACCCTCGGCCTCAGTAGCACTGTCATTAATGAAGATATTGTGGTCACCATCCTGCTGCTGACGGCCGCGTCATTAATAGGCCTGGAACGGATTCTCGATCATTCGGGCAACGAACTTCACAAGGCGATCACCAGCGAAATAGCCAAACCGGCGTGGCTGGTGTTGCTGGGGATTATGTACCTCATGTCCTTTGGCGATCTGGTTCCTGAACTGGTGTTGCGTGAACTGGACGATGTCGTCGCCGGTAGTTATTTCTTTATCGCGCTGGCAGCAAGCCAGGCTGTCTTCTTATGGTTACTCCACCAACGTCGGCTAACCGGCATAATAATATTGTCCGAACTCGCCATTGTGCTGGTGTTGTTGCCGTCCCTTTCGACACTGGTTGCAGAAAGCCAAACGGTGCGTGGGATCGCATGGCAGGTGTCTTTAGGTTTCAACCTGATCCTGCTGGCACTCAGTGTCTGGTTGATGATTGATGGTGCCAGGCAAGCCAATCGACAGCACATGGTCAGAGGCTCACTGCTGTTCGCCCTCCTGGCCATGGCCCGCTATACAGACCTGTTTGACAGCCTGATCGCCAGGGCGTTGGTCTTTTTACTGGTCGGCATTTCCCTGTTTGCAGTCAGCCATATCTATCAACGCAATAAAAAGCAGGTGGGCGTATGAGCAGGAGAGAGGTTCTGCCACGTCTTTTGATTGGAGTTGCCGTCACATTCCAGATTCTGGTTGTGGCTGCCATGGTGGTTTCTCGCGAATGGATCCTGGCGATAGGAGAGCCCTACCTGTTCCAGACTGCTCCGGTCGATCCGCGCGATATCTTTCGTGGTGATTATGTCAGACTTGAGTATCTGTTTTCTCTCGTCCCTGTACAGCAGCTCGATAAGGAGATCCTGGAGAAAGGTCTGGCCAAGGGACAGAAGGTCTATCTCTCGCTGACTCGTGATATTAACGGGGTGACTCAGGGTGGGCGATTGTCACTGTCACCTCCTGCAGCAGAATCCTATCTGACCGGACGCAGCACAGATCACTGGCCTTATCGCCGCTATCGCCGTAAAGCAATTGAGAACCGGCGTTTAGAAGAGTTCCGTCCGGTTTCCGTCAAATACGGTATCGAACAGTACTATGTGGAGCAGGGGGCAGGCCTTGAGATGGAGGAGATTCGCGGCAGTCGTGATGGCTACCAGGTTCCGATGCTGATCCATGCCGGGGTTTCGGCAGCGGGTGAAGCGGTGATCCGCTCCTACGAGTGGGCCAATCTGGCAACGAAAACCGAGATTGCACAATCCCCGGAACGTGATGCACCGGACGAGCAGGCCAGCGCCATCGTGCGGTTCACCATGATGAACCGCAGTGACAGCCCGATAACCCTGCCGTTCAAAACGGGTAACTGTTCGTTCACCCTGATACCTGCCCGGTCGGCGCCGATAGCGGCGACTGGCTTTGTCAGTGAACGCCCTGCCTGCGCGGCCGCCGAGGTGGAAAGTATTCTACTGGCACCGGGTGAGGCACATGCGGTGAGCTTCGACCTGAATCAGCCTCATTGGCATGTGCTGTATAACGACACGCCGACACCGCCTGGTAAGCTGCCATGGAGCTACCGATACCGCATTCAATATCAGGGTGAGGCGATCCCGGGAGTCAATGCCATGATTCTTTCCCGTGCCTTTCACGGGCGGGGTGAGCTTGATTGACTTTATGTGAGGGGTAATCCCCGGACAGTCCGGCTTACGTCATTATCTAGCTGTTACAAGTGTCGCTGTATCCTGCAAACACATCCCCACACTGCCCGCTGTCGATAAAACTTCACGGATCATGAAGATTGCACCCTGTGGGCTGGCGCGGTAGCCTTGCGCACACGTTAACCATATCTTCCGAACGGGAGTACTGCATGAGCCGACTCGATACCAGCCGCGGGGCGTTTCCCTGGGTGCGCAAGCGCCGCATGCGCCGTGATGATTTCTCCCGCCGCCTGATGCGCGAGAATGTTCTCACTGCCAACGATCTAATCTATCCGATGTTCGTCCTGGAGGGTGAGGGGCAGCGCGAGGCAGTGGCATCGATGCCCGGTGTGGAGCGTGTGTCCATCGACCTGTTACTCAAGGAGGCAGAGGAGCTGGTGGCCCTGGGCATACCTATGGTCGCGCTGTTCCCGGTGACACCGCAGGATAAGAAGAGCCTGGATGCGGCCGAGGCCTACAACCCGAACGGGCTGGCGCAGCGGGCAGTGCGCGCACTGCGTGAGCATTTTCCTGAACTGGGTGTGATGACCGATGTGGCGCTCGATCCGTTCACTACTCATGGCCAGGACGGTATCATCGACGACAGTGGCTATGTGGTGAACGACATCACCGTCGAGGTATTGGTCAGGCAGGCGCTCTCCCACGCCGAGGCCGGAGCCCAGGTGGTCGCCCCCTCTGACATGATGGACGGACGTATCGGCGAGATCCGTGATGCGCTGGAGCGGGAGGGGCATGTACACACCCGTATCATGTCATATGCCGCCAAGTACGCTTCCAGTTTCTATGGCCCGTTTCGTGACGCCGTCGGTTCCGCCGCCAACCTTGGTGGTGGAGACAAGCGCACCTATCAGATGGATCCGGCCAACTCGGACGAGGCCTTGTGGGAGGTAGCACTTGACCTTGAGGAGGGGGCCGATATGGTGATGGTCAAGCCCGGCATGCCCTATCTGGACATCGTCCGGCGGGTTAAGGAACAGTTCGGCGCACCAACCTATGCTTACCAGGTAAGCGGCGAGTACGCTATGCTGATGGCCGCCGCACAGAACGGCTGGCTCAACGAGCGGGCGGTGATCATGGAGTCACTGCTGGCCTTCAAGCGTGCCGGAGCGGACGGCATTCTCACCTATTTCGCCAAGCGGGTCGCGGGCTGGCTGAAAGAGGAATAGGCTTTTGCTGCGAAAAGTCGTCATTTTCGCTGGGCTAAGGCGGATTGAGTCACTATAATCCGCGCAAAATTTCAAGGGGAGGATGATAGTCATGTCACCCAAGAGTTATATCTTTAGCATGTTCGGCAGTTCGCCGATCCGTCCCATGCAGCAGCATATGGCCAAGGTCCAGGCCTGTGCTGATGAGCTGATTCCTTTTTTCGAGGCGGCTCTCGAAGGCGACTGGCAGAAGGCCGCCAATCTGCAAAAAAGCATCTCCGATCTGGAAGGTTCAGCCGATGAGCTTAAGCGTGAGCTGCGCCTGAACCTGCCCAGCGGTCTGATGATGGCCATGTCCCGACGTGACCTGCTGGAAACCCTTACCATGCAGGATCGCATTGCCAACAAGGCCAAGGACATTGCCGGGCTGATGCTGGGGCGCAAGATGAGCTTCCCCAATGAGGTTGCCCATTTGATGCTCGATTTCGTCAAACGCTGTATCGATGCCTCTGCCCAGGCCCAGACCGCCATCAATGAACTCGATGAGCTGCTGGAGACCGGTTTTCGCGGTCGAGAGGTGCAACTGGTCGAGTCGATGATCACCCGGCTCGACGAGATAGAGAGTGACACCGACAAGATGCAGGTGGCGGTGCGCAGTAAGCTATTTGATCTGGAAAAGGATTTGCCACCAGTGGATGTAATGTTCATCTACCGGATAATCGAATGGGTTGGTGATTTGGCGGATCTGGCTCAACGTGTGGGCAGTCGTCTTGAGATTATGCTGGCGCGCTGAGGTATTTCATGGAATACGCAACAATATTTATCATTCTTGCCTGTCTATTCGGTTTTTTCATGGCTTGGGGTGTGGGGGCCAACGATGTGGCCAATGCCATGGGCACATCGGTCGGCTCCAAGGCCGTTACGATTAAACAGGCCTTTATCATTGCCGCAGTCTTTGAGTTTGCCGGGGCCTTCCTTGCCGGTGGTGAAGTAACCAAAACCATCCGCAAAGGGATGATCGACTCACAGGTGCTGGCAGGCAGCCCCGAACTGGTGGTCTACGGTATGCTCGCTGCGCTGTTGGCCGCCGGGATCTGGCTAATGGTAGCCTCCCGCGCCGGTTGGCCTGTCTCTACCACCCACTCGATCGTCGGCGCTATCGTTGGTTTTGCCGCGGTGGGCATCGGCATGGAAGCGGTGCAGTGGGGCAAGGTGGGTACCATTGTGTTGAGCTGGGTGGTCTCACCGGCGCTCTCGGGCATCATCGCCTACTGGCTGTTCGTCAGCGTGCAGCGTTTCATTCTCGATACGCCTAATCCGCTGGAGAGCGCCAAGCGATATGTACCGATCTACATCTTCCTGGTCGGCTTCATCATCGCGTTGGTAACCCTGTTTAAGGGCCTCAAGCACGTTGGACTTCATCTCTCTCCTCTGGAGGGGTACACCATTGCCGTATTGATTGGCCTGGCGGTGATGGTTATCGGTATCGTCTTTATTCGTCGGCTGCGTTTTGATCCGGCCGCTGATGCCGAATTCCACTTTGCCAATGTGGAGAAGGTGTTCGGTGTATTAATGATTTTCACAGCGTGTGCCATGGCCTTTGCTCACGGCTCCAACGACGTGGCCAATGCCGTCGGTCCGCTGGCTGCGGTGGTGGGGATTGCCCAGACCGGTGTGGTGGCAGCCAAGACCGTGATGCCAACCTGGATCCTGCTGCTTGGCGGTGCCGGTATCGTGATCGGCTTGGTGACATACGGCCACAAGGTTATCGCCACCGTCGGCACGGGTATTACCGAACTGACGCCGAGTCGTGGTTTTGCCGCTACCCTGGGCGCGGCCATCACTGTGGTGGTGGCTTCCGGAACCGGTTTGCCTATCTCTACCACTCACACTCTGGTGGGCGCTGTGTTAGGGGTCGGTCTGGCCCGCGGAATCGCCGCACTAAATCTTAATGTAGTACGCACTATTTTTCTTTCCTGGATTGTGACTCTGCCCGCCGGCGCGATCCTGGCGATAATCTTCTTCTTTATTCTGAAAGGCATCTTTTCCTGAGGAGGGCACACCGTGCTACAGCTCGACCGCTACGCCGTGATGGGCAATCCGATTGCCCATAGTAAGTCGCCGATGATCCATGCCCTGTTTGCCGGGGAAACAAAACAGGATCTGGAATATGGGGCCATCCTGGTTGAGCTAGGCCAGTTTGTCGAGGCAGTGCAGTCTTTTAAGTCCGAGGGCGGCAAGGGACTGAATGTGACCGTTCCCTTTAAACGGGATGCCTGGCGCTTGGTGGACGAACGCAGTGAATGTGCCGCGATGGCCGGGGCTGTTAATACTATCATGATTCGCGAAGATGGCAGCCTGTTCGGTGATAATACCGATGGTGTCGGCATGGTTAGGGATATTCGGGATAACCTTGGTGTAACTCTTGCCGATAAGCGGGTGCTGGTGCTTGGGGCCGGTGGTGCCGTTCGTGGAGTTCTGGGGCCACTGATGGAGGAAAAACCGGCTGTGGTGGTGATTGCCAACCGTACACCGGATCGAGCACTGGAGCTGGCTGATGCCTTTGAGGAGCGCGGGCGTGTCGAAGGCAGTAGTTTTGCTGATCTGGACGGCTCTCGCTATGACATTGTGATCAATGGCACCTCCGCCAGCCTCAAAGGGGAAGTACCGCCTTTACCTGAGGGTATCCTGACTCGGGGAGCATTTTGCTACGACATGATGTATGCGGCGGAGCCAACCGCCTTTATGCGCTGGGCGGAAGAGGAAGGGTGTGAGCTTATCGCTGACGGTTTGGGCATGCTGGTAGAACAGGCGGCTGAGTCGTTTCTGTTATGGCGTGGTGTCCGCCCGCAAACTGCACCGGTGATCAAGGCTGTACGGGAGGCGTTGACTAAGGGGTGAAGGCTGAGGCCAATGCCTGCCCCCCGGCGTGACCCGCAGCTGCCTCTTAAGCGCCAAATTAACCCTTCCGCACCTGGTGGCTGAAACCGCCGGCCTTGTCGGCTTCTCTCTTTTGACTTTTTGGGGGCGCATTATCGGCACGGCCTTCCTGTGGTTTGCGGCGTTCATGTTGACGCCGCTCCACACCGCTCCAGGGTTTGTCACGCCAGTTCAAAGCACGGCGCTCGTTGGCGTAGTAGCGGTGAAAGTATTCCCGCAGCTCAACGCACAACCCTCGTAGCGGTTTGCGGTTTAGTTTTTTTATGGCTTTGAGTGCGAATTTGTCGGAGTCGAACACGATGACACCGTAGCGAATCCTGCTTCCATTCGCTTGGCGCTTTATAACGATCCGGATCTTCGCTTTGTTGGAAAATCCTTTGAAAAAGCCGATCAGATCGGCGTAGGTGACTTTTTCCGCCAGATTGCCAATGAAGAGTTCCATTTGAGCTTCCTTTTCCAGATGATAGGGCAACTATATCATCTCGGTTCTGCAAAGTATTTTGACCGACTGCCAGCGCCACTGATTTGCCGAACGTCCCCCCCCCTTTATTTCGCGTAGCCGTTTTTAAGCTTCGCATAATGGGTGGCTGAATAGCCCAGCCACTCTTTTTCCGCCTCTGTCAGGGGCCGGGCGCGTTTTACCGGGCTGCCGATCCAGAGATATCCCCCCTCCAGAGTCTTGCCCGGAGGTACCAGGCTACCGGCGCCGAGCAAAACGCCCTCTTCGATGACTGCCCCGTCGAGTACGGTAGAGGCCATGCCGATAAGGCAACGATCCTTGATAGTGCAGCCGTGCAGCGTGACGTTGTGGCCGACTGTTACCTCGTTGCCGATGATTAAGGGGTGGCCGTCGGGAACCGCTTCGTGCGGGTGGGTGACATGTAGTGCTGAGCCGTCCTGAATATTGCTGTAATTGCCGATTCGGATGGCATTAACATCGCCGCGGATCACAGCCATCGGCCATACCGAGCACTCCTTACCGATGACCACATCGCCGATAACCACGGCGGCTTCATCAATGTAAGCTGAGTCGGCGATTTCAGGCAGGTGGTCTTTATAGGCGCGGATGCTCATAGCGTGTTTTCTCCAGGAAGCAATGAATAGTTATCTTCCCAATGCCTGAAGCAAATTGCTACATTTTTGAGGTGCCTTTTGAGCATAATATATTTTGATGGAATCATGCATAGAGTCATGGCCTTGAGTGAGCACTGGAGAAAATCGGATTAAATCAGGGTGTAATAAAGAATGGTTCAGCGGCAAAATGGTAATGATTTGAGCAAGATGTCAGGTGTCCGTGCAGACGAGCAGCAGGATGTGTTGGAAGCAATCCAGGTGCATGTGCAATGGAAGCAACGCCTTTTGGGCGATATCCAGGGCATCTCCGAGGAAGTACTCTGGACGCTGAGAAAGTTGGTAGCGACTGCCTCTGCGGGAACGATGGTGGCGACAGTCATGGTGAACGCACGAAATTCGCTGGACTCAAGGCAACGCATGCGGATAACCACCTCCATGCTACGGAGGTGGTTCGTGTCGTGCAAAGCGGCCAGCGCGAGGAAGCTCTGAATTTGTTGCAAAAGGGTGAGTATTCCTAGGTCTCCAACCACATCAACTCAAAGCTGCCCAAGCGCTCACTACTGAAGCTCCATTTCAGTTGAAGGAGGGGTTGCCCCCCATGCAACTAGCGCATGGTCACCAGCTCTTCGGAACTGGTCGGATGGATGGCGACGGTATTGTCCAGATCCTTCTTGGTAGCACCCATTTTCAGCGCGACGGCGAAGCCTTGCAGCATCTCGTCCACACCGTGGCCGATCATGTGGATCCCCACTACTTTCTCCTGCGCCCCAACACACACAAGCTTCATTGCCGTTTTGGTTTTGTGTGTGGTCAGTGCGTGATACATCGGGGTGAAACGGGTCTGGTAGATCTTGACCGCATCACCGTGCATCTCCCTGGCCTCGTCTTCGGTTAGTCCCACAGTGCCAATGGGTGGATGACTGAACATTACTGTGGGGATATTCACATAATCCAGATGACGGTCCGGCTGGTTGTTGAACAATCGATCACCGAGACGGCGCGCGGCGGCAATGGCCACCGGAGTGAGTTGGGCACGACCGGTGACATCGCCGACCGAATAGACGCCTGCCACGTTGGTGTTCTGGAACTCATCACAGGGGATGAAGCCGTTTTCGTCAACGTTCACTCCGGCGGAGTGCAGATTGAGATCGGCGGTGTTAGGGCGGCGTCCGACGGCCCAGATCAGGGTATCGAAACCCTGCATGATGTGGCCACCCTGGGCGGTAAGAGTGAGGGTGCCGTCCGCTTGTTTTTCCACCTTTTCAAGGTTGATGTTGGGGAGGATGTTGACGCCGTCATTGACCATCTCCTCCATCAGGGTTTCGCGCAACATGGCATCGAAACCCGAAAGGAAATGCTGGCGTCGCAGCAGCAGATCGACCTCAGAGCCGAGTGCCTTCAGAAGGCCGGCCAGTTCCACTGCAATATAGCCGGCGCCGACAATAGCCACGCGTTTGGGCTGTGCGGTCAGGGCGAAAAAGCCGTCTGAGGTAATGCCATGCTCGGCACCGGGGATATCAGGCACCATCGGCACGCCACCGGGGGAGATCACAATGTGGTCAGCGGTATAGTGCTCACCATTGACCTCCAGTGTGTGGGCATCGACAAAGCGGGCATGACCGCTGATTTCGTCGATGTTCGAGTCTTGAAGATAGGTATGGTACCAATCGTTGATTCCCTGAATGTACGATTCGCGGGCGTTGACAAGTTGAGTCCAGTCGAAGTCGTTGACCATGACATCGAAGCCGTAGCCACCGGCATCGCGCAGAGTGTGGGCAATGGAGGCTGCATTCCACATTACTTTCTTAGGCACACATCCGACATTGACACAGGTGCCTCCCATCCTGCCCATTTCAATGACGGCGGTTTTCTTGCCGTACATGGATGCCCGTTCCGCTGCTGAGAGCCCACCGCTGCCACCACCGATGGCGAGAAGATCGTAATGTTTGCTCATGATGTGTCCTGTTGGCTTGCTTGATTGGTCTTTGTCCGGATTCCGATTCTAGCAGCCTCGAACGGCGATGTCCTGAGCATGCCTGAACTGTCGTTGTAGATAGTGTCCCTTGTGAACGACAGTTATTTGGTTTGTCTGTGATGTTGGTCACGGATCTGTGCGATAATCCGTCCGTTGCACGAAGTAACAACCAAAATAAAAAAAAGCTCCCTTTGTGACAATCTGCCCCGTTTTTCTCTAAGGGCGGCTGTACAAATGCATGGTGCGGAACAGTTATTAAGCATGGCGAGAGGATGATGGAGTCAATTACGTATCAATATCGTTTTCTTTTCCAGAGTGGCCGTGAAGAAATTTTCAATATTCAGCTCGATGGAGCTACCCTGGATCCGCTTGATCCGGGGTCACAGACCCCCCCTGAATGGGTTCGGCTGGAAAAAAACAAATGCACTAATTGCCCGCTCGATAAGCTTGAGGTCTTTTTTTGTCCTCTGGCACGGCGTCTTTTGCCGTTGGTTGAGCGCCTGGGCGATGTGGTCTCTTTCGATAATGTCGATGTCACTGTGGTGCTGGATGAGCGAACTGTTACACGAAGTGCCTCCGCTCAGGAGGGGATTAGCTCGCTGATGGGAATCGTCACGGCGACCAGCGGCTGCCCCCATACGGCGTTTTTCAAACCAATGGCTCGTTTCCACCTCCCCTTTGCCAGCACGGAAGAGACTTTCTATCGCGCCGCATCTATGTATATGTTGGGCCAATACTACCGCTGGCAGGCAGGAAAGGGGATCGAAATGGAGCTGGAAGGCCTGCTAAATTACTATCGCCAGGTGGAGGTGGTAAACAGCGGAATTGCCAAGCGTTTGCGGGCCGAACGTCGCGAGGATGGGGCGATTAACGCTATCGTGTTACTGGATATGTTCGTGAAGGCCATGCCGGAACAGTTCGGCGATACCCTGAAAGAGCTTAAGCCACTGTTTCAGTCCTACATTGACGCTGATATCGAGCATTGACAGGCACCGGTAGGACCTGAATAGGATTATCTCGCACTTATCTTGACTAATTTGCTTGGGAATAGTAAGGTGGCTTCAACCAAATTGGTTGACCCACCAAATATTCAGGAAGGCCACATGCCTTCCTTTTTTTAGTTTAAAATTAAGCTGTTGAGCTTCCCTCCCTTTCTCGCAAACAAAAACCATGTAATAATGTTCAGCTCACTTCGCCTGATTCATTGCTGTCTTTGTCCCGAATGTCCCGCACCTCCATTGTGATCAAGTTGTTATTGCTGGTTATTGTGACCGGCAACCTCGCGCTTGTTTCTGTGAATCATGCTCCCCTTGTTGATGTCGAGGCGGTAGCGGAGTGGCGCTTGGAGTGCGACTTGGCGGCTATTGCCGCGGGTGGCGATCCCGAGATGCCTGCTGTTCCTGCACTTCAGCAGGAGTTCCAGGCGAATGTTGCAGGCACTGACATACCCTCACTTGGGGCGGGCTCGATGGTGGTGGCCGGAACGCTTACCCCGGCGACCCGGGGTCCACCATCTATCGTAGCGGCCTGATTGCCGTCACCCCTTCTCAACGGCCTCGGTCGTTACCTTGATTTATCCATTGAAATTCGTTAGCTGGAGTCGTCCAGATGTCGCCTGATCCAATTAGTTGCAATCTTACTCTCATACGTTGGTTTCCATTCCTACGCTGGTTTAGCCTGGTTAATCGCGGAACCATTCGTGCTGATATCATTGCCGGCCTGACCGGTGCCGTGATCGTCCTGCCTCAGGGCGTTGCCTTTGCCATGATCGCCGGGATGCCGCCGGAA
>JBFEYJ010000026.1:0-23553 GCA_041562215.1 Thiohalomonadaceae bacterium
CCAACAAGTATGCAGAAGGCTATCCCGGGAAGCGTTACTACGGCGGCTGCGAGTACGTCGATATTGCCGAGCAGTTGGCTATTGAGCGGCTCAAGCAGCTATTTGGCGCGGACTATGCCAACGTTCAACCCCACTCCGGCTCTCAGGCCAACGCCGCGGTTTACATGGCGTTGCTCCAGCCGGGCGACACCATTCTCGGCATGAGCCTGGCCCATGGTGGCCATCTTACCCACGGCGCCAAGGTCAATTTCTCCGGCAAGATCTACCACGCTGTTCAGTATGGCCTGAATGAGGCTACAGGCGAGATCGATTACGAGCAGGTCGAGGCGCTGGCGCTAGAGCACAAGCCGAAGATGGTGGTGGCCGGCTTCTCCGCCTACTCCCGAGTGGTCGACTGGCAGCGTTTTCGCGACATTGCCGACAAAATCGGCGCCTATTTGTTCGTCGATATGGCCCACGTTGCCGGTCTTGTCGCCGCCGGGGTCTACCCAAGCCCGGTGGGAATCGCCGATGTGACCACCTCCACCACTCACAAGACCCTGCGCGGCCCACGCGGTGGCATCATTCTGGCCAAGGCCAACGAGGAGATTGAGAAGAAGCTCAACTCCCTGGTCTTCCCCGGTACCCAGGGTGGTCCACTGATGCATGTCATTGCCGGGAAGGCGGTAGCCTTTAAGGAGGCTCTGGAGCCCTCATTCAAGGAGTACCAGGCGCAGGTGGTGAGCAATGCCCGTGCCATGGCCAAGGTCTTTATTGAGCGTGGTTTCGATGTGGTGTCAGGCGGCACCGACAACCACCTGTTCCTGGTCAGCTTCATCAAGCAGGGCCTGACAGGTAAAGATGTCGATGCCTGGCTTGGCGCATCCAACATCACCGTTAACAAGAACTCGGTCCCTAATGACCCCCAGTCGCCCTTTGTCACTTCCGGTATTCGTATCGGCACTCCGGCGATCACAACCCGTGGCTTTAGTGAAGCCGATGCCACAACGCTTGCCGGCTGGATTTGCGATGTGATTGAAAGCCGTGGCGACGCCACGGTCATCGATAAGGTCAAGGGCCAGGTGCTGGAGGTGTGCAAACGCCTGCCGGTTTACCAGGCTTAAGCGAAGAGAGGCGGGAGAGGATTCAGATGACGAGGGGTCGGGCAGTGCTTCCAGCTCTTCGTTACTCGACTCTTTTCTCTCGCAACTGAGTCTATGCGCTGTCCATTTTGCGGAGAACCCGATACCAAGGTGATTGACTCGCGTCTCGCCAACGAGGGCGATTCGGTTCGCCGTCGCCGTGAATGCATGACTTGCGGTGAACGATTCACTACCTTTGAGACGGCAGAGCTGGTGATGCCTCGCATCGTCAAGCGTGACGGTACCCGGGTTCCCTTCGATGAGGAAAAATTACGCTCAGGGATCATGCGGGCACTGGAAAAAAGACCGGTGCAGCTGGAGGCCAGCGAGGCCGCCATTCACCGCATAAAGTACAAACTCAGGGCTACCGGTGACCGGGAGGTTAATGCCGGCCAACTTGGCGAGTGGGTCATGGACGAGTTGCGTGAGCTCGATGAGGTTGCTTATGTGCGTTTTGCCTCAGTTTATCGAAGCTTTCAGGATGTTAATGCCTTTCGTGAGGAGATCGAGAGGATGCAGAGCGAGCCTTCAGCAGCCGTGAAGAAAAAAAAAGTTACTCCAACAGGGCGACCTGAAAAAGACTAAATGCAAAGGCCACGTCCGCTATGTCATTATTTTCCACTGCCGATATTACCCACATGTCCCGCGCCCTGCAGCTGGCGGAACGCGGACTCTACACAACCGACCCCAATCCACGGGTCGGTTGTGTTCTGGTGAGGGAGGGCGAGGTGGTCGGAGAGGGCTGGCATGCAGTGGCGGGTGGACCGCATGCCGAGGTTGTGGCCCTGCAACAGGCGGGAGAGTCTGCACGCGGAGCCACCGCCTATGTCACACTGGAACCCTGTTGTCACCATGGCAAGACACCGCCCTGTAGTGAGGCCCTGATGAATGCCGGAGTGAGTCGGGTTGTTGCTGCGATGGAGGACCCTAATCCACGCGTCGCCGGACAGGGGCTGAAGCAATTACGGCAGGCAGGTGTCGATGTCGCCTGCGGGCTATTGCAGGCACAGGCCGAAGTGCTGAATCCCGGCTTTATCCAGCGCATGCGTATCGGCCGACCTTTCATTCGCAGCAAGTTGGCGATGAGTGTTGATGGCCGAACCGCTATGGCCTCTGGTGAGAGCAAATGGATCACCGGTGAGGCGGCACGGCGTGATGTACAGCACCTTCGTGCGCGCAGCTCAGCGATCATGAGTGGCATCGGTACTGTGCTGGCTGATGACCCCTCGTTGACAGTGCGTCGGGAAAGTGGAGAGTTGGCGGAGCGCCAGCCTTTAAGGGTGATCCTCGATCCGCATTTGAGTACCCCTGACAACGCCCGCTTTCTCACTCAGCCGGGAAGCTCACTGATCGTGACGGCCACCGAAGATGACGAGATCAGGGAGCGGTTGGAGCGGGCCGGAGCGCAGGTGGTTTATCTGCCGCATGGCCCTGACGCCATCGACCTCCATGCGTTGATGCTCCTGCTGGCCGAGCGCGAGATCAATGAGGTGCTGCTGGAGACCGGCGCGATCCTCAGCGGGGCAGTGCTTCATGCGGGGATAATCGACGAGTTGGTGATTTACATGGCACCGAAGCTGATGGGCGATTGCGCCCGGGGCTTGTTCCACATGCCCGGTTTGGATAACTTGGCTGATGCGGTACCACTCGAGATTTGTGACGTTCGTGCGATCGGCAAGGATTGGCGCATTACCGCCAGGGTTCTACCCGTGGACGAAGTTGAATAGAAATGTTTACCGGCATCATTGAAGCGGTCGGCACGATTGCCGGCCTTGAATCACGAGGGCGTGACCTGCGTGTCGCGGTCACTACCGGCAAGCTGGATCTGTCCGATGTGAAACTCGGCGATAGTATCGCCGTAAACGGCATCTGCCTGACTGCAGTGGCTCTGCCGGGCAATGGTTTCGTGGCGGACGTTTCGGCTGAGACGCTGGAGCGCAGTACCTTTGCTTCATTGCAATCGGGTAGACGGGTCAATCTGGAGAAGGCGTTGACCCCGACCACGAGACTTGGCGGGCACCTCGTGAGCGGTCATGTGGACGGGATCGGTGAGGTCATCGAACGACGTAACGAGGGCCGTTCGGTACGTTTTCGTATCAAGGCGCCGGATGAGCTGGCGCGATATATTGCCACCAAGGGATCCATCACCGTTGATGGCATTAGCCTGACGGTAAACGGTGTGAGTGGTGCGGTGTTCGAGCTCAATCTGGTGCCACACACCCTGCAGGAGACGACAATGGATAGCTTTGTCGATGGACATCGGGTCAATCTCGAGGTGGATCTGATCGCCCGCTATCTGGAGCGCCTGCTACTTGGTGAGGCCGCGGCAAGTCCGACAGGCGGTGGTATCAGTGAGGCCTTTCTGGCTGAGCACGGTTTTTTATCATCACGGTAGGTGAGATCGCTCGCCTTACCTGAACGGGGATTGAATTTTTTATGGCATTAAACAGCATCGAAGAGATCATCGATGATATCCGTCAGGGCAAGATGGTTATCCTGATGGATGACGAGGATCGTGAAAACGAGGGCGACCTCATTATTGCGGCCTCCATGATTCGTCCTGAGGATATCAACTTCATGGCCCGTTATGGCCGTGGCTTGATCTGCCTGACGTTGACCCAGGAACGTTGTCGCCAGTTAAAACTGCCATTGATGGTCAGCAATACCAACGACAAACATGGCACCAATTTCACCGTTTCCATTGAGGCCGCTCAGGGAGTCACTACCGGCATTTCGGCCTATGATCGCGCGATTACAGTGCGGGCGGCGGTGGCGCCCAATGCCGGGTCGGAGGACATCGTCCAGCCGGGACACATCTTCCCACTGATGGCGCAGCCCGGCGGTGTCTTAACCCGGGCCGGTCACACCGAGGCAGGCTGCGATCTGGCTCGCCTTGCCGGATATGAGCCTTCGTCGGTGATCGTGGAGATCCTTAATGAGGATGGCACCATGGCACGCCGTCCCGACTTGGAAAAGTTTGCCGTCGAGCACGGCCTCAAGATAGGAACCGTGGCCGATCTCATCCACTATCGGCTGCATAACGAACCGACGGTGGAGCGAGTAGCCGAGTGCCAGATGCCTACCGAGTACGGCGATTTTCGCCTGGTGGCTTATCGCGATTTGCTTAATCGTGAGCTGCACATCGCGCTGGTCAAGGGCGAACTGAAGCCTGATGAACCGGCGCTGGTGCGTGTTCATTTGCAAAACACTTTATGTGACCTGTTCGGCAACAGCCGTGATTGCGGCTGGCCGCTTAGCGATGCCTTGCGTCGTATCGAGCAGGAAGGCCATGGAGTGGCGATTGTCCTGCGCCAGCAAGAGGATACCGAAAATCTCATTCGTCACATCAAGGAGTATGAGATGCAGGATCAGGGGGTGAATTTGCCTGAGAAGGATAAGACAGACGATCTGCGAACCTATGGTATCGGAGCACAGATTCTGATCGACCTTGGTGTGACCCATATGCGTGTACTCAGCGCACCGAAGAAGATGCACGCCCTCTCCGGTTTTGGCCTGGATGTGGTCGAGTACGTAAACGAATAAATTGACTGAAATTTCGCCCATGACGTGGATGTCTGCTGCGGATTGTATCGCCCGGCAGCCATGGAGTGGCGCAGGAGCCGAGTTCTAATCTGAATATTTTGGCGTTGTGCGGATATTACTCAGGCCCCGGGGCTCCGTCGGTCCAGTTCTTTTGGCGAATCATGCTGCATCAATAGTTCGCCGGGAGAGCTGGGTTCGACGATTAAGCTGGCGGCTACTTGATCATTTGATTCAACATCCTGAACAGAACACAGCGCACTTTGCGCAGATTAAGATAGGAAAAGAAAATGGCTGAGATCAAGAATTACGAAGGTGGATTTGTCATCAATGGTGCCCGCTTTGGCATCGTTGTCGGACGCTTTAACAGTTTTGTGGTTGAGAGTCTGGTTGATGGTGCGGTTGATGCGCTAAAGCGCCACGGCGCTAAAGACGAGGATATCGAAATCGTTCGTGTTCCAGGTGCTTACGAGATCCCGCTGGCGACCAGACGCCTTGCTGCGAGCAAGCGATTCGACGCCATCATTACTCTAGGTGCGGTGATCCGTGGCGGTACTCCTCACTTTGAATTTGTTGCCGGCGAGTGCAGTAAGGGCGTTGCACAGGTAATGATGGAACACGATGTGCCTGTCGCTTTCGGCGTGCTCACCGTCGACACCATCGAGCAGGCCATCGAGCGGGCCGGTACCAAGGCTGGGAACAAGGGAGTCGAGGCTGCGATGTCCGCTATCGAAATGGTCAATGTGTTGCCGCAGCTCGTCTGATGATGCCCGTCCACTGCCGATCCATAAACACCCCCTGGAGTATAAATCTATGAGCCGTGCCCGTAGCCTTGCACGTCAGCGTGCCTTGCAGGCTCTTTATCAGTGGCAGATGACCGGCCAGGATTTGGCTGAGATCGACAAGCAGTTCATGGATGAGCAGGATATGAAGAAGGTCGAGCTCAAATACTTTCAGGAGTTGCTGCACCAGATCCCCAAGTGCCTCAACGAACTCGATGCCCTTAGCAGCGCAGTGCTGGACCGCAGCATCGAGCAAGTCGATCCGGTGGAGCGGGCCATTCTGCGCATCGGCACCTATGAGCTCAAACACCGCATCGACATCCCATACCGGGTAGTTATTAACGAAGCGGTGGAGCTGGCTAAGGTGTTTGGTGCGGAGCAGGGCCATAAGTACATCAACGGCATCCTCGACAAGGTGGCGCAGAAGGTGCGCGCCATCGAGGTCAAGGCCGCTCGTAACCGTCACAAATAGACACAGGGCGGGAAGTATTTGTTTCCCGACGCATCCATTCAGGCGAACCGCACGCACTTATGCCGCTATCAGAGTTCAGCATTATTGCGCAGTACTTCAACCGAAGCGCTCAGCGAGATGATGTACTGTTGGGGGTTGGCGACGATGCGGCTCTGCTTGAAGTCCCGCCCGGGATGCATTTGGCGGTCAGTGTGGACACCATGGTCGCCGGGCGGCATTTTCCCATGGAGACCTCGCCTGAGGCGATTGGTCACAAGGCTTTGGCGGTCAATCTCAGCGATATGGCAGCGATGGGGGCCGATCCGGCCTGGGCCACACTTGCCCTGACACTTCCCCAACCCGACACCGATTTTCTCGCTGGTTTTACGGCTGGTTTCTATCGCCTTGCCGAGCGCTGGGGGGTAGCTCTGGTCGGCGGTGACACGGTGCGCGGGCCGCTACAAATAGTTGTGCAGATTCAGGGGCTGGTCCCAAGAGGCAAGGCGTTACGCCGCAGCGGCGCCCGCATCGGTGATCACCTTTTTGTCACTGGTACGTTAGGTGATGCCGGTGCAGGACTGCGCCACATACAAGGGCAACTTTGCGGCGAGGGGACTCAGGTTGCGAAGCTTCGCCGGCGACTCGATTATCCCAGTCCACGCGTGCAAGCCGGACTTGCCTTACGTGATATTGCTAGTGCAGCCATCGATATTTCCGATGGCCTGCTGGCTGATCTGGGACATATTCTAGCTGCCAGTTCAGTCGGTGCAGAGATTGAACTCGATGCCATTCCCTTCTCGACAGCACTTGGGAGCTGTGTCGTAGATACTTCGGATCGTCTGCGTCTGGCACTGACGGCGGGAGATGATTATGAGCTCTGTTTTACGGTGCCGGAAGACAATTTGGCTGATCTTCACCGCGTTGCCGGAGAGTGGGGTTGTGGTATTAGCCGGATAGGCCGAATCGTTGAGGGTAACAGCATTGCCTTCTGTCGTGGCGAGTTGCCTGGCGATCTCGTTGCCGGATTTGATCACTTTGGTGTGGCTGATGATGGGAGGTAGCGTGCAAAAAAGACTTAATGGTGCCGATCTGGCCGATATACGTCATTTTTTGGCTCTTGGCCTGGGTTCGGGGCTCTCCCCGAAGGCGCCGGGGACCATGGGCACCTTGGCCGCTGTGCCTCTTTATCTTGCGATGCAAGGGCTACCCCTTTGGGGATACCTGCTGATAGTGGCTCTGGCTTTTGTGCTCGGGGTCTGGCTGTGCGATGTCACCGCTCGCAACCTCGGGGTGCATGATCATCCCGGTATCGTCTGGGATGAGTTCGTTGGTTACTGGCTGACGATGGCGGCTGCGCCACAGGGTTGGGAGTGGGTAGTGCTGGGTTTCGTGCTATTTCGCTTGTTCGATATTGTCAAACCGTGGCCGATAAGTGTGGCCGATCGTCGCCTGGGCGGGGGATTCGGAATTATGTTCGATGATGTTTTGGCGGGTATCTACGCCTGGCTGGTGATGCAGGCAGTAATCTATTCGTTCTGAGCAAGTGACTGGTTAGGAGTGTGTTCCCCTAACCGTTCACTAATACGTCCTAGCTCATGTTCTTCTCGATTAAGGCGTAGGCAGAGTGGTTGTGGATGGACTCGAAGTTCTCCGATTCCACGATATAACCGGTGATTCGTTCGTCATTATTCAGCTGCACCGCGACATCCCTCACCATGTCCTCGACGAACTTTGGATTGTCGTAGGCGCGTTCGGTAACGTATTTCTCGTCCGGGCGTTTGAGCAGGCCAAAGAGCTCACAGGAGGCCTGCTTCTCCACCAGGTCGATGACATCTTCGATCCATACGAACTGATCGGTGCTGATCGTGACTGTGACGTGGGAGCGTTGATTGTGCGCGCCATAATCGGAGATCTTTTTTGAGCAAGGGCAGAGGCTGGTGACCGGCACCACGACTTTGACCTTCAGGCGTGGTTCACCATTGGTAAGCTCACCGACAAAGGTCACGTCATAATCCATCAGGCTTTCTACCCCTGAGACCGGCGCTTTCTTGTTGACGAAATAGGGGAAAGACATCTCGATGTGGCCGGATTCGGCTTCAAGGCGCTCGGTCATCTCCTTCAGCACATCCTTGAACGATTTCACCGACAGCTCGCGCTCGTGATTGTTGAGGATCTCAACGAAACGCGACATGTGTGTGCCCTTGAAATTGTGCGGCAGGTTTACATACATGTTGAAATTCGCAATGGTGTGCTGTTCACCACCGCTGCGGTCCAGAATCCGGACGGGATGGCGGATGTCCTTGATACCTACCTTATTGATGGCGATCTGGCGGGTATCGGCGCTGCTCTGGACGTCGGCGATGTTCTCACAGGGTTGACTCATGCTTCCGGTTCCTCTGTATAGCGCACGCAGGCACGCTCTGTTTCCCACAAGGTTACGGCGTGAATACGTACACGCGGTTCATTCAATTCCTCGGCCAGGCGACGATATACGTAGGCCGCCAGGTTCTCTGCCGTGGGATTGATGCTATCGAACGGTGCGATCTCGTTGAGATAGCGGTGATCCAGTTCGTCGGTAACCTTCCTGGCTAACTGCTTGATGACTTTGAAATCGATGGCCATACCCAGTTCATCCAACGCGGTGGCGACAGCTTCGACCTCGACCTTCCAGTTGTGGCCGTGGAGGCGATGGCAGTCTCCGGGATAGTTGCGTAGCGAATGGGCTGCAGCGAATTCGGTAACGATTTTAAGTGTATAACGTGCGGTCATCGATAATCTTGAGTAATGAACTAGGAATTTAATCTGCCAGACAGTGTTTGGCAAGCATTTACTGCATCATGCGACTGAATAGAGCGGACAATGCCATCCCTGTCCAGCCCGCAAAGGGCAAGGAGCTGCTCCCTGGTGCCCTGTTCGACAAAGTCGTCAGGGAGACCCAGGTTGAGCATCGGAATGTTGCAGCCATGGTGATGCAAAAGCTCGTTGACGGCACTGCCGGCGCCACCCGTCACTACATTGTCCTCCAGTGTAACGAGCAGATTGTGCCTGGCGGCAAGCTCCAGAACTAACGCTTCATCCAACGGTTTGATAAAGCGCATATTAACAACACTGGCACCGAGCACATCAGCTGCCTCAAGTGCGGCGCCAAGCAGGCTTCCAAAGGAGAGTATGGCGACATCCGCCCCCTCACGGACTAATTTACCCTTTCCAACGGGCAGGGAATCGAGTTCGTCGCCGGCCTTAACACCGAGGCCACTACCCCGTGGATAGCGCACCGCCGATGGGCCCTCATGACGGAATCCGGTGGTGAGCATACTTCGGCACTCTGCTTCGTCTGCCGGGGCCATCAACAACATATTGGGGATGCAACGAAGGAAACTCAAATCGAAACTGCCTGCATGGGTCGGTCCGTCGGGACCGACGATGCCGGCGCGGTCGATGGCGAACAGCACCGGCAGGTTCTGCAGGGCGACATCGTGGATCAACTGGTCGTAGGCACGCTGCAGGAAGGTAGAGTAGATCGCCACTACGGGCTTGAGTCCCTCACAGGCTAATCCTGCCGCCAGCGTTACAGCGTGCTGTTCGGCAATCCCCACATCGTAGTAACGTTCCGGGAACTCTTCCGAGAAACGCACCAGACCCGAGCCTTCACGCATTGCAGGAGTGATACCGATGAGGCGTTCGTCAGCCATGGCCATGTCACAGAGCCAATCGCTGAAGATTTCGGTGTAAGTGGGTTGAGAGCCAGAGGTACTCTCTTTCTCGCCCGTTTCCGGGTTGAAGCGGCCGACCCCATGATATCCGCAGGGGTTCTCCTCAGCCGGAGGATAACCTTTGCCCTTGCGGGTAACCACATGCAGGAACTGGGGGCCTTCGAGGGTATTGAGGTTTTTCAGCGTCTTGACCAGGGTATCGAGGTCATGACCGTCGACAGGACCGATATAATTGAAGCCAAGCTCCTCAAACAGGGTGCCGGGGATCACCATGCCTTTCATGTGTTCTTCGGCACGGCGTGCGAGCTCCCAGGCACTGGGGATGGTTTTTAGAACCTTCTTGCTGCCCTCTCGCATGGTGGAGTAGAGCTTTCCGGAAAGTAGCCGTGCCAGATAGTTGGACATTCCACCGACGTTGGGTGAGATAGACATGTCGTTGTCATTGAGCACTACCAGCAGATTAGCATCCAGGTCACCTGCATGGTTCAGGGCCTCGAATGCCATGCCGGCGGTCATTGCTCCATCTCCGATCACAGCAACCACCTTCCGCTTACTGTTCAGTCTTTGCGCGGCGAGGGCCATTCCCAGGGCTGCACTTATCGAGGTGCTGGAATGTCCGGTGCCGAAAGTATCGTAGGGGCTCTCTTCACGTCGTGGAAAGCCGCCCAGGCCATGAAGCCGGCGCAGTGTCGGCATCTGTTCGCGCCGACCGGTGAGGATCTTGTGCGGGTAACTCTGGTGGCCGACATCCCAGACCAGACGGTCTTCCGGGGTGTTGTAGACATAGTGCAGGGCGATGGTGAGCTCCACCGTGCCCAGGCCGGATGAGAGGTGACCACCGGTACTGCCGACCGATTCAATCATAAACTGGCGCAACTCTGCCGCCAGTCGCTTGAGCTGCGGCAGGGTCAGTTGGCGAAGCTGCTGAGGGTCATCGACCTCCTTCAGCAACGACGTGGAATTCGGATCAGGCATCGATACTTAATATATATGGACGGAAAAGCCGCTTATGATCGCTCCAGCGCCCTTGTGATGCAAGCGTAAAGTTGCTTGTTGCACATCGCAAGTCGATAGTCGTGTATCACCGTCCAAGTTGTGTGGCGAATACAAACCTTCCATTTTTCCTTTATCCGATGCTGCTGTTCAGTTGCCCCGGTCGACGATATAAGCCGAGAGCCAGCGTAGCGGGTCGGCTTCGGTACCGAAGTCCTCCAGGCTGTGGAGAGCCTGTTCATGGAGTGCCTGAGCTTTTGCCTTGGCCCCGTCGAGGCCGAGAAGGGAAGTGTAAGTGGGTTTTTCACGTGCCTGGTCTGAGCCCTGGGGTTTACCCAGTGTTTCAGTGTCCGCCTCAACATCCAGAATATCGTCCCGGATCTGGAAGGCCAGCCCGATGGCATCGGCATACTGATCAAGTGCCGCACGTTGAGTTGCTGTCGTGGCAGGACTGCTCAAGGCACCGAAACGGACACTGGCCTTGAGCAGCGCTCCGGTCTTATAGCGGTGCATCGCCTGTAGCTGTTCCAAAGAGAGACGCTTGCCCTCGGCCGCAGTATCGATGGCCTGGCCACCGGCCATACCACGCGAACCACTTGCCAGGGCTAACTCGCAGATAATGGCAAGGCGAGAGGCGGGATCGGAGATCATCGCCGGGTCTGTGGCCAGGACTTCGAAGGCGAGGCTCTGCAGCGCATCACCGACCAGGATCGCCGTTGCCTCGTCATAGGCTTTATGGCAGGTGGGCTTGCCGCGGCGCAGGTCATCATCGTCCATTGCGGGAAGATCGTCGTGCACCAGTGAGTAGGCATGGATGAACTCAACGGCGCAGGCGGGGCCGTCAAGTTGCTCCAGTGGAACACCGAGGGCGCTTCCAGTCGCATAGACCAGAACAGGACGGACGCGCTTGCCGCCATCTAACGAGGCATAACGCATCGCGGCATGCAGGTGCTCGGGGACTGTGGTTTCGCTGGGGAGCCAGCGCTCCAATGCCGCTTCGGCACGTTGTTGGTACTCTGATAACAGGGATTTCAGGGGCATGGTGTCAGTCGCCATTGCCTTCGAAGGGAGTGAGTTCGGCGTCCTTATCATTCCTTGCCAGGATCTGTACTTTCTGTTCAGCCTCCTGCAGCGCCTGCTGGCAGGCGCGGGTCAGGGCGACGCCACGTTCGAAGTCCTTGAGGGACTGTTCAAGCGAGAGATCGCCTTGCTCCATGCGCTCGACCAGTTCCTCGAGTTCACTGAGGGCATTCTCAAAATCGATCTTGTCGTCTGAATTTGCGGACTTTTTTGCCATCAAGACTCTCCCGGAAATGGGGCGTTAAATTAACCCAGGCGCAGTCTACCGTCAAATTGACGTGCTCATAGGGCAGTGTCGCCAACGCTGCCACCCTATCGCGTGTTGTGACATGCAAAGCGGGATATAAAGTTATGACGGCTGTTATACTATCCAGAATATCAACAATAATTCAGGTGTGACCATGCGTCTCCTTTGGGCTCTGTTTTTTTCCGCGATGCTGGCTTCTTCGGCAGTGGCAAGCGAGATCGAGGTTGCGGCAGGGATAGAATATTTCCAATGGGAAGAGTTTGAGGACTCAGGCCGCAAGATGCTGGATGAGACAGGGCCGCGTTATTTTGTCGGGGTGACCGGAATCGATCGTTTGGCCAACGACTGGACGATAGATTTTGGCGGTCGTTTTTACTCCGGCACGGTAGATTATGATGGCGAAACGCTGAGTGGGATACCGATAGCCACGGATACCGATTACAACGGGTTTCGTGTGGAACTCGGTTTTGCTCATGTTTTTGGTGCGGGCGATGATTCTGTTGCTTCTTCGGCGTGGCTTCTCCGTTTTGCACTCGGTCTGGATCAGTGGCGCCGCAGCTTGCAGGACACCGCCCTCTCGAACGGAGTTACTGTATCCGGTTACGTGGAACGCTATGCCACCACGTACGGCAAGGTCGGTGTTAGTTATCTTCCAAAGAGGGGCTGGTCGTTTGGCCTTGGCGCCAAGGCGCCGTTCTATACACGCGAGGTGGTAGGGATAAATGGTGATTTCACCCTTAATCCCGAAGGCCAATTGAGCCTGTTTGCCGATGCGGAAATCCCGCTTAATGCGGTGACGACTGTGGCTATAGAGTACGATAGCTATCGTTTTGCCAAGTCCGATCCTGAAGCTGGATATGAACAACCTAAGAGTAAGCTGGATACGCTTGGGCTGGCCTTGCGCTATCGTTTCTGAATGTCCAATCTAACCTGAAGCGTGATATCATCAACAAATGTTTTCATGGCTGAAAAGACCCTGGAAGAAGGGCAATGCTTCGCTACCGGGTGCGGAATATAGCCCTTCACTGCGTATCATTCCGCGTAATGAACACGGCATCTCCCGTGCCAATATCAGTGAGAACGCTCTCAAGGTGCTCTATCGCCTGAGTCAGGCGGGCTATGAAGCTTACCTGGTTGGAGGCGGTGTGCGCGATCTGTTATTGGGGCGTGAACCGAAGGATTTTGATATTGCCACCGATGCCAGTCCCGAAGAGGTGCGCAAGCTGTTTCGCAATTGCCGACTGATCGGCCGCCGTTTCCGCCTCGCACATGTGCATTTCGGCCGGGATATCATCGAGGTGGCGACTTTCCGTGCCGCGCATGAATCCAGTGGTGGCGGCGCAGTAAGCGATAACGGTATGCTCCTCCGTGACAACGTTTACGGAACCTTGGAAGAGGACGCTTGGCGACGCGACTTTACCGTCAATGCGCTGTATTACAATATTCGCGATTTTTCCGTGGTGGATTACACCGGTGGCATGGCGGATCTGAAGGCAGGCTGCCTGCGGGTGATCGGCGATCCGCACGAGCGTTTTCGCGAGGATCCGGTGCGTATGATCAGGGCGGTTCGTTTCGCCGCCAAGCTGGGTTTCCGTATTGACCAGGAGTGCGAGGCTGCAATACGCGAACTTGGCTATCTCATGGAGGAGGTCTCCAACGCACGTCTATTCGATGAGACACTGAAGCTGTTCCTTGCCGGCAGTGCTGTCGAGACTTATGAGCTGCTCCGCCATTATCGTCTGTTTGCACACCTTTTCCCCGAAACCGATGACTGTCTGGGCGAGGAGGAGGACAACTTTCCCCACACCTTGCTACTGCATGCGCTGGAGAATACCGACAAACGCATTGCTCAGGGCAAGCCGGTAACGCCGGCATTTCTCTATGCCGCCCTCTTGTGGGAGCCGGTCCACCGGGAATCGAAACTGTTTATCGAACGCAATATGCCCACGATTCAGGCGATGCAACTGGCCGGTGATGCGGTAATCGACCGTCAGGTTAAACGGGTGCAGGTGCCCAAACGTTTTAGCTTGCAATCCAGGGAGATCTGGGAATGGCAGGAGCGTCTCAAGCGCACCGGTGGGAAGCGGGCATTGACGATGTTAGAGCACACCCGTTTTCGAGCGGCTTATGATTTTCTGCTGCTGCGAGCCCAAAGCGGCGAGGACGTGAAGGACCTTGCCGATTGGTGGACCCGGCTCCAGCAAAGCGATGAGGGACAACGCATCAACATGTTGCGAAACAGCGGCAGTGGTAGCGGCAAAGGAAAAACCAGGCGCCGCCGCCGCCCTCCACGAAAGCGTCAAGCCACACCTCAGGCCTGATTTCATGGCTCAGCAGCACACCTTTGTACGGGCCTATATCGGTCTGGGCAGTAATCTTGCCGATCCCCTGGCCCAGTTGGCGAAAGCGGTAAAGGCCCTGCAAACTCTACCCGCCAGCCGTCTGACTGCACTCTCCAGGTTCTACCGTAGCAGTCCCATGGGGCCTGCCGACCAACCCGATTATCTCAATGCGGTGGCGATGCTCGATACCCGGCTAAATGCGCTTGAACTGCTCGATGCGCTGCAAGCGATCGAAAATGAGCAGGGGCGTGTGCGTGGGTCGCAGCGGTGGGGACCGCGTACTCTGGATCTGGATCTGTTGCTCTACGGGACCGAGGTTATTGATACAGACAGGCTTAAGGTGCCCCACCCGGGTTTATCCGAGCGGAATTTCGTCCTCTTTCCCCTTGCGGATATCGCGCCTGAGCTGGTATTGCCGGACGGGCGCAGATTGCAGGATTTGCTGGCGGGCTGTTCACGGGATGGTCTTGTCACCATCGAGTCGGGCGAACCTTGAACCTTTTCCTGCGGAAGATGCCACCTTACCTGCGACTGCTGAGTCAAGACTCCACGGGTTGGTATACCCATGATATCCTGTAGCCAATTGTCAGCCGTACCTAAGCAAGTATCCCTATGAGTAATCCCTGTTTTATTGTCGTCGAGGGGCCCATCGGGGTGGGAAAGACCACCTTGGCGCGGCGTCTTGCGGAGACCTTTGGCAGCGAATTACTTCTGGAAGGGGCAGATGAGAATCCCTTTCTTGAGCGCTTCTATCGTAATCCGCGAGATGCTGCCCTGCCTACGCAGATGTTCTTCCTGTTTCAGCGCGCCCGACAGATGCAGGAGTTGCGTCAAGGTGATATGTTTGAGCCTGTGCGTGTCTCCGATTTTATGCTGGAGAAGGATCGTCTCTTCGCCGAGTTGACGCTGGACAATGATGAGTTGCGTCTCTATGAACAGGCCTATGAGCTGGTTACGCTGGATGCCCCGGAACCGGATCTGGTGATCTACCTACAGGCGCCGGTAGATGTACTGATGCAGCGTATCGCGAGGCGGGCGCGTCGTGGTGAGGAGCATATCGATACCGCTTACCTGAAGCGTGTGACGGATTCCTATGCGCGTTTTTTTTATGACTATGACAGGGCGCCGTTGTTAATCGTCAATGCTGCAGAAATCGACCTTGCCGGTAGTGACGGTGACTACATCATGCTATTGGAGCAGATCCGTTTGATAAATCACGGTCGCCACTATTTTAATCCAATCCCATCAATGCTGTGAGTTCCTTATGTCCCGAGTAAGTGTCACGACACTGCGCAAGATGAAAGAGGCTGGAGAGAAGTTCGCTGCCTTGACTGCCTATGATGCAAGTTTTGCACGCCTGCTGGACGAGGCCGGAGTGGTGGTGGCTTTGGTCGGTGATTCGCTTGGTATTGTGTTGCAGGGGGAGGAGAGCACCGTGCCGGTGACGCTGGATGAGATGATTTATCACACCCGGCTGGTGCGCCGCGGCTGTGAGAGGGCCATGGTCGTCGCTGATCTGCCGTTTATGACCTACACCTCACCCGAACAGGCAATGAATAGTGCTGCCCGCCTGATGAAAGAGGGCGGCGCGCAGATGGTGAAGCTGGAGGGCGGTGCGTTAATGGTGGAGACGGTAAGAGCGTTGGCACAACGCGGCGTGCCGGTCTGTGCCCACCTGGGCCTACTACCGCAGTCGGTGCACAAGCTGGGCGGTTATCGTGTGCAGGGGCGCGACAGTGAAGCCGCTGAGATTATGTTGGCGGACGCATTGGCGTTGGAACAAGCCGGTGCGGATTTGCTGGTGTTGGAATGTATTCCCCGCCAGTTGGCCAAGCATATTAGTGAAACGTTGTCGATCCCGGTCATTGGTATTGGCGCCGGTCCGGATACTGACGGACAGGTGCTGGTGCTTTATGACATGCTCGGTATCACTCCGGGAAAGCGCCCCAGCTTCTCCCGTGATTTTCTTGCGGAGACCGGCTCAGTGTCTGCCGCTATCGTGGCCTATATGCAGCAGGTCAGGTCCGGCATTTTCCCGGGCGATGAGCACAGTTTTGACTGAAGCAAGCGAAAGAATATTCCCGATGCAGACACTCGAAACCATCGCCCGGGTGCGACAGCAGGTCTCCATCTGGCGGCAGGGTGGGGAGCGGATCGCATTCGTTCCGACCATGGGAAATCTGCATGCCGGCCATTTATCGTTGGTTGCCAAGGCCCATGAGCTTGCCGATCGCGTGGTGGTGAGTATTTTTGTCAATCCACTGCAATTCGGACAGGGAGAAGATCTGGATGCCTATCCACGCACACCACTCGAGGATGCCGAAAAGCTTCGGCAAGCGGGTGTTGATATGCTTTTTTGCCCACAGGAGGCTGAGGTCTACCCCCAGGGAAGGGAAGGGTTGACTTTCGTGGAGGTCCCCGGCATTTCCGATATTCTTTGCGGTGCCAGCCGACCAGGCCATTTTCGGGGCATGGCTACGGTGGTCGCTAAGCTGTTTAACATCGTGCAGCCGGATCTGGCCTGTTTTGGTGAGAAGGATTATCAGCAGCTTACCGTATTGAGACGAATGGTCGACGAACTGGACTTTCCTGTGGAGATCGTAGCGGTGACAACTGAACGCGAATCTGACGGTCTCGCGATGAGTTCGCGCAACGGTTACCTTTCTGCTGAGGAACGCCGCATCGCACCACAGCTCTATCAGGTTCTGCAGGTTCTGGCTGAGTGGTTACGCCGCGGTGATCGGGACTGGGCGCAGCTGGAAAAACAGGCCCGTGAGCGACTCGCTGTCGACGGTCTGAGTCCGGATTACGTCAGTATTCGACGTGCAGCAGACCTTGCCCTTCCTGCAGAGACGGACACTGAGCTGGTTATCCTTGCCGCGGCATTCATCGGCAAGACGCGACTAATCGATAACCTCTTGATAAATCTGTGATATTATAAAAAGATTAGTGTGGTTCTGATGGTACATGGATTGAACCTTGAGTCCCTGACCCTCATAATTAGTGATTCACAAACACCGAGGATGCTGACAGAAGATGTTTTGCACCATGCTGAAAGCAAAGCTGCACCGAGCCCGTGTTACTCACGCGGAGCTTGAATATGAGGGATCTTGCGCCATCGACGGCCAATTGCTGGAGCTCTCAGGGATCCGCGAGTACGAGCAGATCGAGATCTATAACGTTACCAATGGCGAGCGTTTTAGTACTTATGCCATTCGCGCCGAGGATGGCTCCGGGGTGATCTCAATTAATGGCGCTGCCGCTCATAAGGCCAATCCAGGCGATATTATTATCATCTGTGCCTATGTCGGCCTTAACCAGCAGGAGTTGGCCAGCTACAAGCCAACGCTCGTTTATCTCAATGAGCGAAATGAGGTGACTCGTTGCAGTAACGCTATTCCGGTACAGGCCGCCTGAGCCTCATCTTGCGGTAGTACACATGAACAAGCCCGGTGATGCCGGGCTTTTTTCGATCAGGAAACGGCCTTCTTGCTGTTTGGAAGGCAATCCTCACGCCAGGCACATTCTCCCTGGTCACAGTGACCCTCAACCGCCGTTTTGAAGCAGTCGAAGTTACCCTCTACGCGCTGGATGGTGCGGATGATCTCAGCTTTGGCCATCCGACCGGCTTTGATGCCATGTTCTTTTGCAATGTTGCGGAGTGTCTGGATTTGCATGGTGTTCCTTGCCTGTTAATAGAATCGACGAAATAAACAGTTCGTATTTACTATAGTCAGGCAATAGCCATTTTCCAGACGGACTCCGCGATGGCGTCAGCCGGTATTGCGCATACCTGCAGCGATGGCATTGATCGACCGCAGCAGAGGCTCCAGCCACTGCTCTCTCTCGCTCTCACTCATGTTTTCGTTGCGGTAGCGTTTAAGCAGTGTGATCTGGATGTGGTTCAGCGGATCCATATAAGGGTTACGCCGGCTCAGTGACAGGGCCAATGTCGGTGTCTCCTCCAGCAGGCTATGCAGCTGGGCGACATCGAGGATGTGCCTGACCGTCATTCCATGTTCATCGCTGATGCGGTTGTAGATTGCCTCGGCGATTGTATGGTCCTTCTGCAGCTCGGTGTACTCCCGGGCGATCCCCATGTCGGCCTTGAACAGCGACATCTGGGTATTGCTGAGGAGGGCACGGAAGAAGGGCCACTCACGATACATCTCCTTGAGTTTTTCCTTGCGCTGGTTGTCATCGTCAAGCCACTGCTCGAGGGCGGTCCCGATGCCATACCAGGCGGGAATGGTGTGGCGTGACTGAGCCCAGCCAAAGACCCATGCGATGGCCCGCACCGAGGATTTTGACCGATCGCCCTTCTTGCGGTGGGAGGGACGCGAGCCAATATTAAGCAGTCCGATTTCCGAAACCGGGGTGACTTCGTAGAAATAGTCCAGGAAACCCGGGGTTCGGTCAGTCAAGTCGCGGTAGGCATCCTCGCCGCTGTCGGCGAGGGTGTTCATGATACGGTGGTATTCCTCGTTATCAGGCCTGGGCTGGCACACCAGGCAGCGACTGGCTTTGAGCAGGCCGCTGACGCCCATGGTCAGTTCATAAACGGCGGTTTCCAGGTTGCTGTACTTGTTGGACAGCACCTCGCCCTGCTCGGTGAATTTTATTTCGCCGTGCACGGTGCCGTCGGGTTGAGCAAGAATGGCTTCGTGGGTCGGACCGCCTCCACGACCAATGGTGCCGCCACGGCCATGGAACAGGCGGAGGTGAATGTTGCGGCTATTGGTAAGCGTAGTGATCTTCTGCTGTGCCTGGTAGAGATTCCAGCCGGAGGCGAGAATGCCGCCATCCTTGCATGAATCGGAGTAGCCCAGCATGACCTCCTGGGTGTTGCCGGCACAGGCGAGCAGGGTGGCGTAGACAGGGGTGTCCAGGAGGCGTGTCATCACCGGTTCGATGTGCTCCAGATCCTCAATGGTCTCGAACAGAGGACTGATGCTGATATCGCAGAACCATTTGTCGCTGACGCGCCCGACCAGACCGGATTGACGGGCCAGTAGCATCACTTCCATGATATGGCTGGCGGCATGGGTCATGGATATCACATAGCTGCCGAAGGCTTTGGTGCTGATCTCCTTGCGCATTCGCACCATCACGTCGAAGACCTCCAGGGTCTCTCGTGTCGGCTCGCTGAGGATGCTGCGATCGATGCTCAGCGGTTCGTTTCGGCCGATAAGCTCCGACAGTACCGACAAGCGTTGTTCCTCATCGAGGCTGTTGTACGCGATAGGCTCAGGCTGGTTGGCAAGCAGCTCGGCAATCGCCTCGGAATGTCGTGTCGATTCCTGGCGAATATCGAGTTGGACCAGGTAGAAACCGAAGGTTTCCACCAGCCAGATCAGGTCCTGCAGTTCTCCGCGGGCGACGGAAGCATCACCGTGGCCGATGAGTGACTGGCGGATCTGGTTAAGATCAGTGAGAAACTCTTGTTCGGTTCGGTAGGAGCCACTGAAGGTATCGACGTCGTTACCTGCCATTTGCGCCTCGACACGATGCAAATTTTCGCGCAGGCGGTGGCGCATGATATAGAGTTTGCGGCGGTAGGGCTCGCTCCGGAAACGCTCCGGCTTGTCGTTGAAGGGTTCGGGGTAGGCCGCTTCGTCGCGCTCCAGCCCGGCGTTGAAGGCCTCGCTGGTCTGGCAGAGCAGACTGGAGTGTGTCAGTACATGGCTCAGTTCGGTGATGCGACGCAGGTATTCGCGCAGGATTTCACGATGCTGCAGTCGGATCGCCAGGGCGCTGGTTTCTGGAGTAACGAAGGGATTGCCGTCACGGTCGCCGCCGATCCATGAGCCGAACTTGAACACTGTCGGCGCGGTGATATCGGCGTCGGCACCGTAGATACGTCTCACTGCCTTTTCCAGATTGCGGTAGACCTGGGGGACAGCATTGAACAAGCTTTCGCGGAAGTAGAACAGTCCGTTCTTGATCTCGTCGCGAACCTCAGGCTTTTGCGTACGCACCTCGTCGGTCTTCCAGAGGACCTGGATATCTGTACGTAGAAGCCTGATGATTTCCTCCCGCTCTTCCTTGCCCAGACGGGGATCGTTGAGACGCTCGCTGGTGACAAAGATGCGCCTCAGGTTTTCCATCACCGTTCGTCGCTTGGCCTCAGTCGGGTGAGCGGTGAACACCGGCATGTAGGCGAGTTTTCCCAGCACCGCCTTGACCTCTTCAAGGCTGCCCCCTTCTTTGTGAAACTCTCGCAGTACGGAGTCGAAGGAGCCGGTCCAGAGTGGGCCGCCAGTACGCACCTGTAGCCTGCGCTCGCGATGCTGGTATGCCTCCTCGGCGATGTTCACGAGGCTGAAATAGAGGCTGAATGCCCGGACAACGTGCACCAGCGTCTGCGGATCCAGGGTCTCGATGAACTGGGCCAATTTGCGGCGCTTGGCGCTATTTTCTTTTTTGCGCAGGTTAAGGTAGCCCTTTCGCAGCGTCTCCACTGCCTCCAGCACACCGCTGCCTGCCTGATCGTGGAGGACTTCGCCCAGCAGATTGCCGAACAGTTTTACCCGCGCACGGAGTGTTTTATCGCTGATAACCGCCATAATGTGGTTGTCACCTTGGGTTGTTTGCCGGTTGCTCACACGGGAAAAAATTCCCTTAGTGTGTGAGCGGGTTCACACAAAGCCGCCCATTATACCTCGGAAAAGGGGTGTATGGTAATTTCAGATGGAGGCCGCGTCCTGTATGGCCTGGCGGTAGAGAGAGAGGTAGAGACGGGCGCTGTGACTCCAGCTGAAGTCCTGTTGCATCGCATTTTTCATGACCTGCGGCCAGCAGTCACTCCTCTCATAGCACTTTAGAGCTTGTCTGATCGCCCAGAGCAGGCCCTGTATGTCAGGGAAGTCAAAGACAAAGCCGGTTGCGGAACCTGCCTCCAGGGTATGGGTGTCGGTGTGGGTTACAGTATCAGCCAAACCACCGGTCTTATGCACCACCGGTGGCGTTCCGTAGCGCAGGCTATAAAGCTGGTTGAGACCACAGGGTTCGAAGCGTGAGGGCATCAGGAACACATCGGCCCCGGCTTCTATAAGGTGGGCGAGGGACTCGTCATAGCCGATGTATACCCCAATCTGTTTTGGAAAACGTTTTGCCAGAGCCAGTGCCGCCTGTTCGAAACGTTTCTCTCCACTGCCGAGAATGACCAGTTGAACGGGGATGTCGATGAGAGGAATTGCATCCAGTACCAGATCGATACCCTTCTGCTCCACCATACGGCCGACCATCCCCAGCAGGGGGATCGTCTTCTCCGGCAGGCCGAAACGGCGTTGCAGGGCGAGTTTGTTGTTCTGTTTCCCTGCAGGTGTTTCGACAGTGTATGGGGTGTCAATGAGGGGATCGGCGCAGGGGTCCCATACATCATAATCCACGCCATTGAGGATGCCGGTCAACCTGTCGCGGCGATGACGCAGCAAAGCATCCATACCATAGCCCAGGGTCGGCGTGCAGATCTCCTCAGCGTAGGTGGGGCTGACTGTGGTGAGGCGATCGGCAAAAACCAGGCCTCCCTTGATGAAAGAGAGATTGCCGAAGTATTCCAGTGAACGATAAGACCACAGGGCGGCCGGCAGTCCCAGATCGGCAAAGGTGCGGTAGGGGAAGACCCCCTGATAGGCGAGGTTGTGGATGGAGAACACTGTTCCCGGACGTGGATTTTCCATGTTTAGCAACGTGGGCACCAGCCCTGTCTGCCAGTCGTTGCAGTGCACCACCTCGGGCTGCCAGTTCAGTCTTGCCCGGTTCATGGCAATTTCCACAATCACACGGCTGAACAGAGCAAATCGTTCGGCATTGTCTGCCCAGTCGTGGCCGCTGTTATCGGTGTAGGGGCCTCCGGCGCGTGAAAAGTGCGCGGGTGAATCCACCAGCCAGACGACAACTTTGCTATCGGGCATACGTCCTTCCAGCAATCGCACACTATGGCCACCTATTTTCAGGGTTCCAATGTTTTTAACATGTCCGGCATTGCGAATCGCTTCAGGGTAGGCAGGTATGATCAGCCGTACCGCCTGGCGGAGGGATTTGAGTGCAGCTGGCAGGCTGCCGCTGATGTCGGCCAGACCGCCGGTCTTGATGAGCGGGGCGGCTTCACTGCTGGCAAAGAGGATGCGACTCATTAATCTACCCGTGGTTGGGATCATGCGCAATGTAGCGTTCATTAATGTTCAGCAAAAGTGCCCTGCTCGCTTTTTTACCTGGTTGTCGCTCAACGTGGGTGTCTCCCCAACTCATTTGTTAACATGAAAGGAGCGAAAAAAAGCGTGGCCGATCCCTTTTGGCGAATGTTCGCTCAGGGGCACGAGTTCCTGTTTGAGGAGGAAACCGCTGAACTAAATGGCATTTCCCTAGTTAGCCTTCGAGCAGGATAGTGGGAAGTGACTACAGTTACCAGTATTCGGCTACACGGATTCTGGCGTTGCCAGAGAAGGAGTGGATGTATGCAGATAGCCATCATCGGGCTTGGGCGTATGGGGGGCAACATGGCGCGCCGCCTGTTGCGTAAAGGCATAGAGGTCATCGGCTATAATCGATCACTCGATATCGTCGACACACTGGCAAGAGAAGAGGGGCTGACTCCGGCGGTCTCCTTGCACGAGGCGGTGGAGAAACTTGCTGCGCCTCGTATCGTTTGGCTGATGCTGCCCGCCGGCAATGCCACTGAACAGACCTTGCATGAGTTGATTCCGATGCTGGAGAAGGGAGACATCGTGGTTGACGGTGGCAACGCCAACTATCATGACAGCCAGCGCCGGGGCGCCTTGCTGGCGGAGCATAATCTCGGCTTTATCGATGCCGGAACCTCTGGTGGTGTGTGGGGGTTGGACAATGGCTACTGCATGATGGTCGGCGGCAGTGAGGCGGATGTGGGACGGCTGGAGCCGGTGCTCAAGGCACTGGCTCCTGCCGAGGATAGGGGGTGGGCACGAATGGGGCCGGTCGGGGCAGGCCACTACACCAAGATGATCCACAATGGTATCGAATACGGCATGATGCAGGCCTTTGCCGAGGGGTTTGATCTTTTGCGCAGCAAGCAGGAGTTCGATTTGGATTTGGCCAAAGTGGCGGAGACCTGGCGCCACGCATCAGTGGTGCGCAGCTGGTTGCTGGATCTGACGGCCGATGCTCTCGCCAGAGGGCCTGCCATGGAAGATATCGCTCCCGTTGTCCCTGACTCGGGTGAGGGGCGCTGGACGGTGGTGGAAGCGGTTGATCAGGGAGTTTCTCTACCGGTGATTACCCTTGCGCTGCAGATGCGTTTTGCC
>JBFEYJ010000027.1:0-22781 GCA_041562215.1 Thiohalomonadaceae bacterium
GCACTGTCGACCTCCCCCGCACGGAGCATGCCGGAGAGCCCGGATGCCGCCACATCAACGACCACCAGACGGTCCTCGCCAAAGTCCACATCGGAACCATCGCCCACCGTCAGGCTCTGGAAGGTGTGTACACCGACCAGTTCATTACCCACAACACCGGAAAGGTCGTCACTAGTCATCAGGGTAAGAGCATTTGTGCTGTTGCTGACGATGCGATAATGCTGACTGGTGGTCTCGCCTGCATCCAGGTCCACATCGATACCATCAATGCCCCAGCCGTAATCGCTATCGGTCGGCCGCCATGGTGTACCGGCTACCGTAATAAGCCACTGACCGGGGGCTACTTCTGAAACACCAGAGATCACATGACGTCCGACATGACGAATAGGCGTGCCACGCTCAGCGGTGCGATGGTTCAGGTTATCCACGATCAGGTGACCATGGCTCTGGCCCGCCTCCTTGATGTAGATGGTGCCGGCGCCTCCCGGTTCATCGTAATAGCCCGCATAAGTCGAGGCGTCGAATTTACCTGTAAAGCCGCTTCGATCGTCCACATAGAGGCTAATTCGGCCGGCCCCAGCAGCAGAACTATAAGAACTAGCGTAAGTGGCATCATATAGTTTAAACAAACCACCACTCTTGGCCTCAAGCTTGCCACTGCCACTCAGCGTGCCGGTCTCTAGATGGAGACTACCAGCTGCATCGTACGGGTCACTCACAGTGATCGTGCCATACAGCGTCAGCGATTGACTGCGTATCTGCGCAACACCGCCACCATTACCGGCAAAGCGGGCCCACTCATAGCGACCATAGGTACAATCACCGTCGCTACCCGCTCTCAATCCACCATGGCAACCCATGCGCGAAACCCCATCACCGAAGTCAGGACCGACCTCTACCCAGCGGTAGCCCCTATCTACCAAGTCGATAGCCGATTTGGAATCAATGTAGATCGAACCCTCCACCAACAGATCAAGCGGATAGAGTTGTTTCGAATCATATGTCACTTCAGGCACCGTCAGTACCGCGCCGTATAGTAACTTGAGATCTCCGCTGATCGTTGCCGTTGCCGTGGTCAGTGTGGAGTTGCTCTTCACGGTGACACTGCCGGCATTGAGTGATGTAGCCTGTAGCACCGCACCATTACTCACCGTCAGCGCCCCTGTCACCACAAGTTCGCCATCAAACTGAACTGATGAACCACTCAGAGTGAGAGTGTCGAAGGTGGCGCCGGCGGCTAGCCGTATGCTCCCCTCCCCCGGGATCTGCAATGCAGATTGTGAGGCTTCGCCCGCATAGAGCTCACCCAAAACCTGGGAGTTGGCCGGGTCGTTGATCACAACGCGATCGCCACCGAAATCCACCACGACATCATTGCCGACCTGTAGAGTCTGGAAGGTATGGACGCCCACCAGTTCGCCGCCAAGCAAGCCGCTCAGGTCATCCGTGGTGGAGATGGTCAGGGCATTGGTGCTGTTGGAATCGATGCGATAGAGCGGACTGTATGGTTCATCCGCCTGCAAATCGACCTCTATACCAGCCAGTCCCCAGTCGAAATCGACATCGCTGGCGCGCCACGGAGTGCCGGAGACCTCTATGCGCCACACACCCGGCGACACCTGGGCAACTCCAGTGATGGTATGACGGCCAACGCCGGGTATCGGTGTCTCCCTGCCAGAAGTGGAACTATCGCCATTCTCCACAGTTAGATGGCCAGCACTTTGTCCACTCTCCTTCACATAGACAGTACCAGCTCCTGCGGCGTATCCATAGTTGCCGGATCGGGCCTGCATAGTGCCTGTGAAGCCACTGCGATTATCACTATAAATTGCTATGCGACCACCACTACCGGCACGGTTTTTATAATAACTGGCACGGCTGCCATTGGCTTCGATAGCGCCCGCGCCACTGAGTGTCGCAACATCCAAATAGGCGCTGCCCCCGGCACCGCCATGGGTGCCATTGGAGGCGTTCACCCGCAAAGCACCGTTCAGTTGCATGGCTTGGGCCTTGAGCCTAACCGTGCCACCGCCACTACCCGTTTCGGTAGTGTTTCTATAGCGGCCCGCGCTACCGGCAAAGCGGGGGTTACGGTAATCGCCATAGGTGCACTCCTTCTCCTCATCGGTGATACCCGCATGACAGCCCGCAAGCGTGCTTTCGCTAAAGTCAGGGCCACTCCAATAGATGCCATTATCGTAGGGATACCCTTTGCCGGTGAGCTCAATGGAGGATGTGCTATCAACGTTTACAGATCCGGCCACATCGAGATCAAGGGCGTAAACTCTTTTTGCTGTGACATCTGCTACAGGAACGGTCAGCTTGGCTCCGTTGATCAGCTGCACGTTGCCGCCGACTTGCAAGGGCTTGTTCAGCGCCAGCGTCAGTGTGACGCCATCGACGATGAAATCGCCATTGACCAGCAGTTCGTTAACCTCAATGGAAGAGTTCCCACCCTGCACCCGCAGGTCGCCGTAGGTCTTCAGGTTATAGCCGCCGCTGACCTGGCTCTGCACCAGGGTGGCGCTCTGAACCGCCAGGTCACTGCTAAGGCTCTGCGCCCCCGACCACTCAATTGAACTTAGCGCCGCCACCTCGATGTTAGCAACGGCCTCAAGCCCCCCGAACTGGGCACGCACCTCTGTGGTACCCACCGCCAGGGCGTCGATCTGCCCGCCTCCAAGGCTTGTCGCCACGCTGCTATCGGTGATCTGATAGCTGCTGTTGGTGTAGCTGGGTGAGGTGACATCGATAAGGTAGTGCTTGCCGTTGTACTCCACCGTAGCCACAAGCTGCAGCTGCACCGGATCATCATAACTGTTCAGTACGATTGACAGAGTGGAGGGTGAGATTGACAGCGCCTTGGTGTAGGCGGCGATATCACCACTGGTCTCAACCAGTGGTTGGGTCCCGAGCGCCACCTCCAGGCCATCGGGGATCTTGTCCCCGTCACTGTCAGGATTGTACGGATCGGTGCCGTGGATTGTGCGCTCATCAGCATCGGAAAGGTCATCCCCGTCCGCGTCCGGCACGATAGGCGTATCACCGGCAATTACTACCCGATCTTTTCCAAAGCTCGCCGAGCCACCGTTGCTGCTGCTGTAGGTGTTAAAGGTGTGAACCCCCTGTAGGGTTTTGCCCACATAGCCACTCAAGTCATCGATGGTGTGCAGGGTAAGGGTGTTCACACCGTTGAGTACAACGCGGTAGTGAGTGCCCAGGGTTTCACTGGCGTCAAGGTCAACCTCGATACCATCTACCCCCCAACCGTACTCGGGGTCGGTCGCCTGCCATGGTGAACCGGAAACTGTAATCACCCAGACACCCGGCGTTGTCTCAGCAACACCTGTGATCAGATGCTGACCGATATTGCGGATCGGGGTGCTGCCGACTGCTGCGGTTCTGCCCCCGTTATCCACGCTCAGATGGCCATAGGCCTGGCCCGTTTCCTTGAGGTAGACGGTACCGGCGCCAGCAACATAACCAACACTGCCGCCTTTCGCCGTCATGCTGCCCGCGAAAGCACTGCGGTCCTCGAGGTTGATACTGATGCGACCACCGCTACCTGCCGGATACCAACTCTTTAAAGCTTTCCCGCCGTTGGCCTCAATGGCGCCGATGCCACTGAGTAACCGAGTGGAGATATTAATACCGCCACCTGCCGCGCCTGTACCATATAAATATGGGGTATCTTCACCATTTGCACGCACAGTGCCATTCAGCTCGATACGGTCCGCACTGATACGCGCTACACCACCACCAGATCCAGAGGACTGGGGATACTGTGCGGTACCGGAACTACCGCCAAACCTGGCATCTTCATAACGACCATAGGTACAGCTGGCAGTGGCATTCGAGATGATTCCTCCATGACATCCGACACGTGTTTTAGAAGAGAAATCGGGCCCACTCCAGTTATTGCCTTTGTCCGTTGGATATCCCTTGCCACTGACATCAATTAATGAGGTGGCATCAATACTGAGCAGTCCTCCCACGGTCAAATCGAGCTTACGGATCTTCCCGACAATGACTGAGGCAACTGGTGAGGTGATGGCAGAACCGTTCTGCAAGATTAGATCACCATCAACCAGCATCCTCTCCACAGTCATCGTGCTGCTATTATCCATCGTGACACTAGTTGCTGAGAGGCTCGCTGCACTCAGTGAGACACCGCTAAGTGACACAGCACCGTTAACAGAGAGGCCACCATCAAAGGCGTAACTACCACCGGCCAGTGTCAGGCTTTCCAGTTGCACCGCATTACGGAATACCACCTTCCCATCAAGAGCACTAAACAGTTGTGCTATTGAGGGCGTGATTGACTCTACCCGCAGTACACCGTTAACGCTGCTGGCACTAGGTTCGAGGACCTCGACACGGTCGCCGCCAAAGTCGGCATCTGCGCCATTGAGCACATGCAGTGTCTGGAAGGTATGAACGCCAACCAGTTCATTACCCACCACTGCGCTGAGGTCATCGCTAGTATGGATTGTCAGTGTGCTTTCGTCATTGCCAACAATGGTATAGAGCGGGCCTGTCGTATCAGAGGCATCCAAATCTACCTCAATGCCGTCCACGCCCCAGCCGTACTCGGTGTCAGTCACTTGCCATGGTTTTCCGGAAACAGTGATCTCCCATACACCCGAGCCTTGCTGAATGACACTGGAAATAGTGTGACGCCCCACACTCCTGATGGGTGTACTGGAGGGAGGTGTTGCGACACCGCCATTGTCCACGACCAGCCTGCCGTAGCGTTGACCACCTGGCTTAATGAAGATGGTACCGCCACCACTACTGTTACCGTCTCGTCCGGATAACGCCTCAAACGAACCGCTATAGCCGCTGTGGTCATCCACATACAGGCTGATACGCCCGCCAGCTCCATTAGTATATGTTCCATAGACCCAGTCACGGTACGAGCCGCCGTTGGCCTCAATGCTACCTGCGCCACTCAAGCTAGCCGCGACAATATGAATACCGCCACCGGCACCATCATAGTCAGAACTAGCGTTCGCCCGTATAGCACCATGAAGAACTAGCGATTGGACCGTTATCTCAGCAGCGCCACCACCATTACCCCTAGCACTGCTATAGCTATGATAGACGCCGGTACTTCCTGCATGTTTCGCCTGCTCATAGCGGCCATAGCTGCAATCCCCCTCAGCTTCAGTGCTACTACCGCCATGACAGTTCACACGTGTATTCATCGAAAAATCGGGACCGGACCAACCAAATGAGGGATAGCCCCTGGCATCGAGATCGATGGCAGAGGAGGCATCCACATTGAGCTCGCCGCCTACTGTCAGCTTGAGCTTGTAGAGGCGCTTGGCATCCGCATCAGCATGGGGCACAGTTACCGAGGCACCGGAGAGCAGCGTCATATTTCCGCTGACCGCAACCGTTTCAGTAACCAGTTGCGCCCTGTTGCTCAATGAGATACTGCCAGTATTCACTGTTATAGCAGTCAGCGTGCCACGACCAAGAACTATGCTGTCGATATTAACCGGTTGACCTGCAAGCAGTGCACCACCACCATTGTCAAGCATTGAGAGTACTGACTGGTTAATCTCTACACCACGCAGTACACCGCTCAGCACGGAACTGGCCGGGTCCACAACGATGACACGATCACCGCCAAAGTCTACGTCGGCACCATCGGCAATATTCAGCGTCTGCAAGGTGTGGACACCCAACAGTTCGTTACCTACCAGCCCAGAAAGATCATCACTGGTGCGCAGTGTCAGGGTGTTCTTGGTGTTGCTAACGATGGCGTAATGGCTGCTCAGCTCTTCGCCTGCATCCAGATCCACCTCGATACCATCAAGTCCCCAGCCATGCTCCGGGTCACTCTCGCGCCAGGGCTCACCGCCAACCTGCACCATCCATACATCGGAAGCTACCTGGTAGACACTGACAATGGTATGGCGGCCGACGCTGCGAACCGGAGTGCCGGAAACAGGCGAGCTGTTTCCGCCATTATCGACAATCAAGTGACCATTCAGCTGTGCAGACTCTTGCACATACACGGTCCCTGCGGCGCCCGCTAGCGAGGTGCTATCCAGGCCAGCCTGCGCACTCATGGCGCCACTATAGCCAGTGCGGTCATCCACATAGAGGCTGATACGACCACCTCCACGACTACTGGCGCCATTCGCCTCGATGCTGCCGCTCCCACTCAGGGTAGTGACACTAATATCAATGCCGCCACCAGTACCATTGGTAACGGCATTTGCCCTCAGGGTACCGTCAAGCTTCAGCGTTGCGGCCTGGAGCTGCACCACACCACCACCAATCGAGCCATTTCCCGCAAAAAGGGCATGCTGGTAGCGTCCATAAGTGCAGTCGGCTGTTGCTGAAGCTGAGATTCCACCATAACAACCCGAGTATTTACCCGGATACTCTAAGATGGTGATGTTGCCAAAATAGTCTTTTTCATCAAGGTCGATGAGAGAGGTAGCATCAACAGATATGGTGCCACCCACGAGCAGATCGAGCTTGTATAGCTTATCGGGGGTCGCATAGGGCACCGTAAGTACGGCGCCATTTTGCAGCGTCAGATCGCCATCAACAACGACATTTTCGGTAAGCAACCTCGCCCCGGCGTCAAGCAACACACTATTGGCATTGAGCTGGGTAACCGTGATGGAGGCGCTACCAGCCAGTGTAAGGGCGCCTGATACGTTAAGTCCGCCTTTAAACTCGATCACCCCAGCATTGAGAGAGAGGGTTTCCAGGGTAACGGGTGACAGAATCTTAAGTGAGCCGCCACTGTTATTGGCAGCCTGGATCAACGCCTCGACCTGCGTGTTACCACGGAAGCTGAGGGTGCCTTCGATTGTGGAGTTGGCAATGTCGTGAATAAAGACGCGATCTTCACCAAAACTGACATCGGCGCCCGCCAGAACATGAAGTTGCTGGAAAGTATGAACCCCAATCAGCTCGTTACCCAACACGCCGCGCAAATCATCCTGGGTATGAACGATGAGCGACCCATTACCGTTTTCGACGATCCTGTAATGTGGGCTCGCATCATCATCGGCATCGAGGTCGACATCGATGCCACTGAGGCCACCGTCCAGGTCAGAGGCACTCGCCTTCCAGGGAAGACCATCAACCATAATGACCCACACACCCGCTTCTCTCATATAGAGATCGGTGATCACATGGCGACCAACATTGCGTACAGGTGTACTGGCTGGGGCGGCCGCCCGGCCGCCGTTATCGACAATGAGTGTGCCGTATGGACTGACCGTCTCTTTCATGTAGACAGTACCGGCACCGGCTGCAAGGCCACTGGTGCCGCCACTGGCGCGCGCACTGCCGGTAAAGCCAGTCACATCATCCGCCGAAACGCTGATGCGTCCACCTGCTCCGGCGTAACCCGAACTGTTGAGATTCGCCCCGCCGTTCGCCTCGAGCACACCACTGCCGCTCAGTGTGTTCAACCGTAGGTCGATACCACCACCGGCACCAACAACATCAAGACGAATATTCCCACCCGAGCCATCTGACCTGATAACACCGTCCAGCACCATATTCTTGGCGGTAATCTGAGTAACACCACCGCCATCACCGGTATTGGCATCGTTATAGTAGCGACCAGCGCTTCCCGCGTAACCAGCCTTTGTGTAGCGGCCATAGCTGCAGTCAGAATCTGCCTCGGCGTGAATTCCCCCGTGACAGCCCGCACGGTACTTGTTTGAAAAGTCAGGGCCGCTCCATGAATCGGAGGGATAACCCTTGCCATTGAGGTCCAGCATGGAGGTGGCGTCAATAGTGATATCACCCCCGATATTCAGATCAAGACGATAGAGCCTTTTCACATCGCTCGTTGCCTCGAATACCGTAATTACAGCACCATTGCTCAGGGCGACATTTCCACCAATCTCAACCGGCTCATCGACAGCGAGGGACAACCCCTGCCCGTCAAGTTGCAGGTCATGCTGAACGGTCAGTTTGGGCGTTTTAACGAGACTAAGTGTGCTGCCGCTGACAATCAGCTCAGGGATAGTAATGGGCTGTGTGGAAACAATGCCTCCGCCACTGTTCAGTGCCTTCTCAATCACTCCCTGAGGAAATGCACCTGCGGAGATAACCGCGCCCGAGTTGATGTTGGAGGCGGGGATCTGCAGAACCTCCAGGCGGTCTTCGCCAAAGTCCACCCATGCGCCTCCGGTGAGCTGCACGGTTTCGAATACATGAACGCCTACCAGTTCATTACCGACAATAGATGAGAGATCGCTCTCAGACTCAATAAATATGCTATTGGCAGTGTTGCTCACCACGGTGTAGCGCTTGGGTGAGAGCGCCACGGCATCCAGCACGACCATGCTTCCCTGGATACCCCAGTCAAGCGTCTCGTCACTAGGCTGCCACGGGTTGCCATCAACCCTAACCTCCCAAAGGTTATTGCGGAGCATCATGACACCGGTAATAGAGTGGCGCCCCACTTGACGGATAGGGGTGCCGTTTTCCAGTGAGCTCCGTCCCCCGTTATCGGCGTAGAGATTACCGTAACGCTGTCCGCTCTGCTTGAAGTAAGCGGTACCGGCGCCGGCAACCTTGCCCGTGGAGGGAGAACCAGTCAAATAGCTGCCAGAAAATCCCGTGGTATCATCAATATACAGAGAGATACGGCCACCACCACCGGTATCAGAGGTGATGCTTGTGGCATAATAACCAGCGCCGCGTACAGAGAGGTTACCGGCACCCGCCAGGCTGCCAGCCTCGATGTGGATCGCACCACCTGCGCCGCCTCGATAGGTTGTTCCTTTGATGCCATCCGCGACAATCGCACCATCCACCTGTAACGATGCTGCATTGATTGAGACTACACCGCCACCATTACCGTTATAGGTGGAGCTATAGTAGGAACCGGCGCTGCCCGGGAAACGCGCCCGCGTGTAATCACCGTAGGTGCAATCGCTGGTGGCATTGCTGCGTATTCCGCCATGACAGGCAGAGCGGGTATTGTAGGAAAAGTCAGGACCACTATAGTAAGTTCCAGGGTAACCCTTGCCGCTAACATCTATTGAAGAGGCGGCGTCAATTTGCACCGCTCCCACCACACTGAGTTGCAACTGTTTGAACGTTTTGCTGTTTTTATCGGCATCGGGGATCGTAATCTTGCCACCATTTCGCAGTATCAGATCACCATAAACGTAAACCGGCTTATCGCTATCGACTACCAGGGTACCACCGTCAACGATAAGGTCGCCGCCAACCATCAACTCAGGCACATCGATGGTTGATGTGCCTGAGCCGCCAACAGTTAAGTCGGAGACCGACACCAACCCGTGCTCAGAACGGAAGGTGGCGCTGGACATGGTGATACTGGCTGCCACCAGTTCCTCATCGAAAGAATCTAAAGTTACGCTATCCCACGTCTCATAAAGGAAGTCGGATGTAATGACACTGTAATGCAGATCCCCGGTAGTGCTGACATTCCCAGCCATATCATAGGCATCAACGTTAACTGTAAGGCCAATCAATCCCTCAGGCACGGTATAGGGATACTCATACGGCGCCTCCAAATCCGTATGAACCACTTCACCATTAATCTTGTAGATGACCACGCCCACCGCATAATCGTCAACTGCCGACACCCTGAAGTTATATGGACGATTTGCATTTAGTGTTGACTGAGGTTGCGGTGAGATAAGATTAAGCGCCGGGGCTATCCCTTTATCATCTTGTAATTGACGATACTGCACCACGTAGAGACGATGCACATACTGACCATCAGATGCGACGCAATAGACATAACTTGAATCTGCATCGATGCCGCGACAGTCGTAAGGCCCGTATTGCTCCATGTCGATGATTGCCTGGTACAAGGGGGCATTAGGATCACGAATGTCCACAACGGGGATTGCACTGGGCCACGCTGTATCTGCAAAGAAGGCGTGTGTATCGGTCAAGGCCAAGTCTGTTGCAGAAAACGAATTGCCACCGGCACCGGCAACAATTACAGGGGTATCAGGATTTGAGATATTAATGACTCGATACACCTGCTTACTGACATCGTTTACGCGAGTAGCAGCAATATGGGCATAGTTACCACGTAGCTCAACATCCTTGGTATTTGGAACGAGGATTGACGCCAGTAATACCGGTAAAGATGGGGTGGTGACATCGACAGTGACAAAGCCCCCCTCTTCCAGGGTAAGCCCCACGACATTCCCCTCGGCGCTCACTCCCGACGCCGTTCCGCCAACACCAAGGGAGACTAGCGCCAGCGGCGCAACGGGATTAGAGACATCGATAACAGTCAACCCCACACTCCCTGACGCCAAGTAGGCATAGGAGCCGGATACAGCGAGATCCAATACAGTAGCCTTGGTTTCGACTGAACCGAGCACAGCGGGTTTGGCGGGATTGGTGATGTCCACCACGACCAGACTGCTACCGCTGGCCACATATGCAAAAGAACCGCTCAGCTGTACGTTTGAAGCAGGACCGCCAACATTCAGGGCAGTCTCGATATAGGGTGAGGTTGGATCCTGAAGATTCACCACCCACAGCCCCTGATCCAGGGCCGCTATATAGCCATAGCCTGCAGAGACCTTGATGTTGGGGTCAATACCGGCATGAGTCATCCAGTCCTTCTCGATACCGGGCAGATCGAGATATGAGACAACCTTGGGGGCAAAGGACTGGACTGTAATGCGGGTGGTTGTGCTGTGACCGAAGGTTGTCACAGTAATCGTCGCCTTGCCTGCAGTCCCCGCAAATACCCTGCCTGACTCCACGCCAAAGCTTGCTATGGAGAGGTCGCTGCTTGTGTAGTTAGTACCCCAGGCCGTTGAGGTAACATCAAGCTCGTCGCCGTCAAGCAGATGCGCTGTAACGGTCAGCTTCAGACTCACCTCTCCGTCAAGAGTGTTATAGGTAATGACGGAAACCGGAGGAGTTACACTGATAGCGGTAACGGCATCCGCATAATTAGCATCCGCGGCATCATTGGGATTTGATTTCAGTTGGATCTCCAGTCCATCAGAGAGTTGATCGCCATCACTGTCCTTGAGAAGCGGGTTGGTGATATAGCCATCTTCACCCAACACTGTCTCCTCACCATCACTAATGCCATCGAAATCACTGTCTTTCGACTGTGGCAGAGTCCCGAGGTTGTATTCTTCGAGTGAAGTAAGGCCATCCTCATCAGGATCTTCCAATGCATCCAGCGGATCGTTGGGGTCAAGCTTGTTGAAAGTCTCGTAGTCGTCAGGCAGCCCGTCACCATCACTGTCACCAGATGAGCGCACGATTACCTGTTTTATCGCAATGGCGCCATCCTTACGAGCAGTAATCAGTACACTGCCGCTAAGATTTCCCGTAACAAGCCCATTAGCATCGACGGAGGCAATTGCAGCACTGCTCGAAGTGTAATTGACGCCATTCTCTTCGCCGGTCACATCCTTTGAAGAACCGTCATTATAAGTGGCAATAACCTTTAACTGCAGTGTGGTTGCTGCTCCTTCTATTGTTACGGGCGCGGCAAATTCAAATGCCAGTGATTGAGGAATAGGCTCTATATCACCAAAATGGAAATCACCGGTATGTTTGGTCGTATTGTTAGGGATAGTGAAATAATCGGTCTGGCCAAAGGATGTCTTGCCATCACGCACACAGGTAGCGCGAGCTCGTATCTGTCCCATAGTGGAGGGCACATTGGGCATTGCCCACGAACCGTCTTCACCCACTTGAATAGTGCGATTGAGGATATTGACGACACAGTTTTGATCCAGCTGCTCCGCCATGGTCTGGTGTGAAAACAGCAGACCGGTCAGCAATCCTGAAATGTATAGTGTCCGCTTTGCGATAACAGCGATCATAGCAACATCCTTTTTATCCTTGATTTATTCCAGCGTCCCTGATGCACCACTCACATCCAGTTACTGGCGTTGCAATAGAGTATCAATAACATGCGAAAAACGGCTGTATGCCTGTGCACCGGATAGCATCTTGGTGTTCACTAGCTTATTCCCCTTCACTTCACCAATGAAGAAGGCTGGCGTACCCTGCACGCCAAGCTGGGTTCCGTAATCCAACTGACGGGTGACCTCGGAGAGAACCGACTTATCATTACGACAGGCATCGAAGGCCTGTTTGTCGAGTCTGAAGTTGGATGCGAGTTCTCGATAGAGTGCGTCCTCCAGGGATTGCCGGGTATCGAACAGCGCGTGCTGCATCTCCCAGAACTTTCCCTGTTTGCCAGCGCAACGCGCCGCCACGGCGGCGGACTCGGCCTCCCGATGAAATGACAGGGGGAAATCCATCATCACGTACCTTATCTTGCCGGTATCGATGTAATTTCTTTTCAGCTCACTGTAGGTGGTATTATGATGCTTCTTGCAAAAGGGACACTGATAGTCAGAAAACTCCACGATAGCAACGGACGCCTTGTTGCTGCCCAAACTATAGGTATTGCTCAAATTCAATTCAGGGGCAGCAGGTTTGCCATTGACACCTTGCGAGGAGAGTTTTTTCATCTCTGCCTTAATCTGAACCAGCTCACTGTTCAGCGCCTTAATCTCACCACGCAGCTCATGCAGCTGAGTAAGCACCTCATCATAAACCCACTGCTTATCATCGGCATAGCTTGCGACGCTACCGAAGATGGCACATACGACCAAAATCATCCCATGAAGTTTTTGCATCCTAAACGCGACACTCCTCATCAATCATAAAATCCAAGATCATATTCAAGCAGCTCATTTCTGTTCGCCGCATTGGTACGCCATATAATAATTTTCAGCACGTGAGTCTCCTCCTTTCCTTCCTGCATCGAAGTAATCACATGCTTTTTTGATCAGCGCAAGATCCTCATTTTCGTAAGCAAGGCGAATATAATAAACACCCAGCTCTCTGGCAGCCCTGGCCTCACCATTTCCGGCAGCCTTCTCAAGCCATTCCAGAGCCTGCTCATCCTGCTCGCCCATTCGAGTCTTGCACAGACCGACAATAAGTTGCGCCCTGGAGTTACCGCTCCTGGCAGCTTCCATTCCTTCGTTGTAAACCAGGTCGCAATCTCCTTCGTGATATGCCTTACCAAGTTTCTTTTCATCAATCGGCAGAGCCGTCTTCGCCGGAACATCCACTTCGTCGGCCGGACCATCAGCATCAAGCCACTGATTTTTTCCTGCCAGAAAAAAATAGCCTGCAACCAAGGCTACAAACATCACTGAAACCAGCATCCAAACAGGCTTCACAGAATCACTCCTCTTCACTCTCGATGGTGACGATCATATCTTTCTCCCGAGTTTTCAAAGCATCATAAAACCACTTAAACTCCGAATCCGACATGGAGACATCAGTCAGCATCCACTCATAATCGACAGTTTTGAAAACGAAGTAATCATCCGCGCCCTTTTCGTCTGTGACGACGTAGACATAACGATAGCTTTGTCCGTCCTTAACATACACCTTCCTAGACAGGGTCACCTTCTTATCTTTGTACTGCCTGACCTTCCCAAGGTAATACTTTCTTATCTTTGCCAGCTCAAATTTGTTTGCAAGGTCGTATTTTGACATATCCAACTGACCTGAAAATGTCCTCCACCTGTCACCGGAAAATGACCACAACACTCTGGCGAGAACAACCTCAGGACTTTCAAACTGCTTTTCCCTCCCAAGGACAACTGCTGCCAAGTCAATCTCTGGTGGCTTTATTACATCGGCCTCATAAAATTGTCGAATGGAACGCTCCACCACATAGGCCTCCGAGAAGCCTTCATCATCTACCAAGCCAGCCGATGCGGAAGAAACCAGAACGGCGAACACAGCAGCAATTATCCTTATAAGCATAGAGTCACCTTCTATCTAATAGGCAGGATAAAGTTCACAACTTTATCAGGAGAAGTTGTTATTTCCCGCACCTCGCTAATCACTGCCCTGTTACTTACCTTTTCAGTAGGCGCTGCAATCTGATAAAACAATAATCCTTTTTGTTCATCATACTGTTTATCTACAAATTTCCACTTACCTGCTTCCCGCACAACCCACTCTTGAAATCGATTAGTAATTGCGCGCTGACCTGCATAATGTATCTTCCTACCTACGGCCACATAAAATATTTTATGCCTAAAGATATAATCGACATAGTACTCAGGAAATTTTTCACGTTTCACGTGATGCTTCGCCAGGTCATCCTTTAGAATTTCGGCCATCGTATTGACTGCGACAGCTTTTCTCCCCATCGCTTCCGTTGCATCCTTTGCTCTCCCAGGATCATCAATTGCATTCCAGATCCAAGTCGCCGAAAAATACGATGCTAAGCTACTTTCAAGGCTCAATGTAAAATCATCATCCCCTGCCGCAACCTCAGAAAGCAACACAGGCTTGTCCAAACGTCGAAACTCAACACGTTCGACCACTTTATCCACATATACTCTACGTTGAACTGCCTCGACATATTCCCCAGCCACGACATCCTCAGCAAAAACCTCACCCTGAGATAAAATGAGAAAACTCAACCATATAGCGGGGTTGGTTGTTTTAGTTATTGCATTTAGAAACGAGTTCATCCGCCACATTCTCAAATTTAAATTCATAAATATCTAATGTACTACTGTTTGGAGATAGGTAGCTCACTAAATCAAAGTTAAGATTCAAACTATAATTCTTGAAGGTAAAGCCATATACGGCCAACAATTGCTGAAACTCATAAATGGCGGCATCACTAATATTCAACGGTGCTGGAATTATCGTGCATCCACCTGGAATGTATCTCTCAAGCCCACACAATTCAGTAAAAGTCGTACTTGTAACCGCAAGCCCATAATTACTTATATATGGTGTAATCAGCATTTCATTGAGGCCACCGCCAAGATCGCTATCGCTATACCTGACACCTCCGCCAATTGTACTTTTGAGACCCAATCCAATTTTTACCGCATCTGCGTTTATGTAATACTTCAGCACACCCTCGAGCACAGGATTCTGAATCTTATCCATTAGCGAGCTTAACAGCCCTCCCCATGCCGGCATGGGCAATTGCGCACTGGCACCACCTTGTGCAGAAATGACAAGGTTTCCGCCTCCGTTCCCTGAAGTATGTTGATACCCATCACCATAACATTCATCATATTCTGATTTACCACTCCCATTGGCATCTAAGGTTTGGAGTGTGGCACTCAGACTCAGATCAAGTGCATCACATATTTTAGCAAGGGTAGATGTCTCCCCATATTTCTTTATAACTTTATCGCAAATAGCCTGCTTTACTGCCTTTGTTGGCAGGTTGATCCCAAAATCTTTAATCTCGGCTTGCGTTAGATAATTATCAGATGCCACACATGAAGTTTCGCCATTTTTTGTGGGACAGCAGCTTTTCTCTACATTTAACAAACTTTTCTTATTCAGGAATAGTGATGGCAATTTGACTACCCATAAATCAATACCGCCAACTTGCAAAGCAAAGTCAGTTATATCGTGTTCCAACACTTCAGGCTCATTTTTTTCCACACACTTGCCACCGACGCACACTTTGCAGACATTATCCTCACACTGAAGCTCATCAGCATCCGGTACGTTCTCGGGGTCACCGTCTGCATTGCAGAACTTACATTCTGTCTCAGGACGATCCGTTCCAATATCGTGGTATTCAGGTGTCAGCTGGAACTCACCAAGGTCATACTCGTAAGTACACTCCCAGACCTTGCAGTCCTCACGTGGGTCGACATCCGGAAAGTCTGAACGATTCTCTATTGCATAGTGATCTATCTCACCACCGAGGCACTCAGGTAGATAACAGTCGCCTGTTCTTATATCCCCTGTGGGATCATCTGTATCGTCATCTTCCTTATCAACTGATGAAGTCTCCGGGTTACAAAACTCTCTTTGACAGTTACCCGGCTTATCAGGAACATCATCTTCCTTAAACTCAGGGAATGGGAAGCCACCCTCACAGTAAAGGAGCTTACAGTCCCCGTCTTCTTGCTCGGGTGTTTCATAATTAGCTGGGTTCCATTCACCTCCACAGAAAGTGAAACGGCAATCTTTTGGATCCTGATCAATGCGAGCTCTCTCTTCGTTCAACACACAGTCAACCGGGCAATCCCCGACACTGTCATAGCAGTAGCCACAATCGTCTCCCCCCTGGCAGCAACCACTGCCACCGGGCTGGCTACCGCAATGCCAACCAGCCTTGATCACACCCACACCGGGGTTTGAAGTGATAACGCTACCGTCGCGGCTAACGGTTCCGAGGCCGATGGTAACGAACTCCTCCATATCGTGGTCGTAGGAGTACATCTCTACTTCGGCGCCAGGTTTATGGCTGTCGACATTTGGCAGTGTAAGTTCAGCCGGTGGGTCAAAACGCGCTCCGGTTGGCTGGATGGTGACGATGAGCTGAGGCTGCATGCCATTGGGTGGCGGCATAGGCACCTTGTTGGCGTTTACGGCGGTAACCGAGATCGTGCCGCTTTTACTGCCGTCGGGGAAGGTGACGGAGCCTTCCTTTACTTTTAGCTTGAAGCCAGGCACTTGTGGCAAGATATACTCGATGTCTTTTTCACCCGCCCAAACACCGTTATCAGTATCCAGCTTCACCATATAAATTGGTGCAGATAGCGGGTTCGCGACGCCGGAAACTGTGACGATATTATAGGAGAAGGTTGGCCACTCACCATCCACCTTTGCAGTACTGCCGTCTGCCAACAAATGCAGTGGGCCAACCGGCACCTCGGTAATGGTGAACTGCCCGTTTTCATCGGCGACCGCCTGACGGTTGGTGCCGTCGATGCGCAGGGTTACACCGGGAATGGGTTTGTCCTGATTATCCAGCACCACCCCGCTGACCTTAGTATCGCCCGCCGGGCCAGGCATGAAGCCGCTGACAGTAAAGCCTGCCTTCGCCTCGGTGCCCACCAGGCTAACCTCGACAAACTGTACATCGAGCCCCTCGTCAGTACCGAGCACGTACTGCACACTTGCGCGACCGTCGGTGTCGGTCATCACTCGCTGGGTCTGCTCACCATTGCTGAGAAAGTGGCCGCCGCCCTTCTTCACGGTAAATTCCACCTCAGCGTTGAGAATGAGGTTGGCACCGTTATCGGTAACGGCCACCACAAAGGGTTGCGGCAACGGCTGGCGAACAATACCACGTTGGTTATTGCCTGCGATCACGTTGACCTTATCGCCCGGATTGGGATCGGCCGAGGCGTGGAACAGCACTTCCCCATCAAATCCTACCGCTTTGGCGCGCACACGGTGGTTCCCCTCACCGGCGCGTGAGCCGACCTGGAAGGTGGTAGAGGCAATACCCTGGCTATCGGTAACCACCAGTACGCCCTGTGCCTCCTCTTCGGTGCCAACGGCAAGCACGCCATCACCCTGGATCACGCGGAAGATAACATTTTTGTTCGCCACGGCAGCGCCCTGCTCGTCCACCAGTTTAACGGCGAGTGGCTTCTCCAGTGTGCTGAGGATCTGCGTTCCCTGCCCCTGCCCCGAGGAGAGTTGGATCTGCGCTCCAGTGACAGGTTTGTAATTTACCGTAATACTCTTGTTTGCAACATTACCGACAGCATCAGATGCACTGATGTTTATAATGTTATCACCAGGGACGAGGGACAGGCTTTCCACCATATAGGTGCGATTGGAGACAATGGCCTGCATCCCGTTAACAAGCACCACGGCCTGATCCTCAGCAACAGTGCCGCGCACGATATCGTTGACCAGTCCGCTAACGGTAATGGTGGGGCTACGAACCACGTCACCATTTTGTGGAGACTCTAAAGTGATGTAGGGCGGTGTTTTGTCTAGCGAGACCGAGACAGTGGCACTTCCCTCGTGGCCTTTGAGATCGACCGCGCGTACCACAATAGCGTTATGCCCCTCTTCGATGGCGACATTGGCCTGATAGGCGCCGCCGCTGTGCGCCACTTCAATACCATTGATGGTTAACCTGGCCAGCGGATCGTCGATGGTGCCGGAGATCTCTATCGGCGTAGCGCCAAAGGTTGTGAGGCTGCTCGGGCTGGTAATGGTGACCGTGGGTACACTCCAGGCATTAGGGTCATCGGGGAAATAATCCTCCTCGTTGGCAACGTTGTCGCCATCGCGGTCCGGATCACTGTTGTCTCCGATGCCATCGCCATCAAGATCAGCACTCTCAGTGGGGTCAAGAGGGAAGGGATCGTTCTCATTCAACACCCCATCGTTATCGCTGTCCGGGTCGCTATTGTCGCCAATACCATCGCTATCTGTGTCGAGCCATTCGTTGGCGTCCTCAGGGAAGACGTCAACAATATCGGCATAACCGTCTCCATCACTGTCACGCTCAGAGTCGGAGCAGCCTTCGGCATCGACCGCCTCACCGGCCGGAGTCGTCGGGCAGAGGTCGAGAGCGTCGTTAAACCCGTCGCTGTCAGTATCTCTCTGAGAAGCAGAACAACCTTTGCTGTCAGCCTCTTCCTCTGGTGGAGTAGCTGCGCACTGATCCAAATCGTCGGTAATGGTGTCGTTATCACTGTCTCGCTGTGAGGCGGCACAGCCATCACCATCTACTGCATCACCGGTGCGGGTATCAGGGCATAGATCAATATTGTCGTTAAGCCCGTCAGCATCAGTGTCCCTCTGCGAAGCTGAACAACCGTTGCTGTCTGCTTGTTCTGCCGTCGGCGTGGAGGCGCACTGATCCTGAGGATCAAGAACACCGTCGCTATCTGTGTCGCGCTCTGAGTCGGCGCAGCCCTCAGCATCCACCGTCTCACCAGGGGGGGTCGTCGTACAACGGTCAAGGCTGTCGTTAACCCCATCGCCGTCGCCGTCTTTCTGCGAGGCTGAACATCCACTAACGTCGGTCTTCTCCCCCGCCGGAGTGGCAGCGCATTGATCCAGGGTGTCGATAACGCCATCCTTGTCGCTGTCACGCTCAGCGTCGGTGCAGCCGTCGCTACCCACCACCGCACCGGGGGGGCTATTCGGGCAGAGATCGAGGGTACCTATAACCCCGTCACCATCGGTATCGCCCTGCTCTTTGGAACAGCCATTACTGTCTACAAGTCGGCCACGCAAGGTACCTGGACAGAGATCCTGCTCGTCATCCACGCCATCATAATCACTGTCGAGGAACAAGGTTACGGTCGTGGTTACTTCGCGTGCGGGAAAGTCTATCTCTTGAACGGTAATATCCCACTGAGCGCCGTGAGTAACCGGCAGGAAAACGTAATAAGAATCACCAAAAAATGACCATACATATCCATCACGATGTTCGTCCCCTGACTCGGCGAATACCCTTATATCAGTCAACGCACCGCTATAGCTCCCCGTCACAGCGCCAAATGAGGAAACGGTCACCTGCAGTCCACCATCTACTGTAGGAACGGCACCATTCACCACCATGGTCAGCGGGTTCAGCGGTGCAGAAAGGATGACTTCACTTGAACGCGGACCAGCCACGCTCACCGTCTCCTGGGTGAAGACGTTGACGAAATCGATAATGGCGGCGACCTGATAACGATAGCTGATGCCCTCGCTTGACCCGAGATCGAGATAAACGGGGCTATCGACATATTCCAGTGGTGCGATATCGCCATCTCCGATTGCGCGATAGATCAAGTAATGTGCATTCTCGATGGCGTCCCAACTGATTTGGGCATAACCCAACACACGCTCCGCCACGACATTACTGACGACGGTACTGTTGTAAGCGACGAAGATGTTGTGATAATTACCAGGCTCACTCTCATTGCTATGGCTATCAACAGCAACGACTCGGTATTGATATCCGCTGCCGTTACTGACGCTCCTGTCAGCAAGCTCCGTGTCAATGATCAACGCGGTGTTAAGCCTTAACTCACCTTCCTGTCCCACCTCTTTGCGGTAGACGTTATAGCCTACTGTGTTCTCCGGATCTTCGTGCCTGTCCCACCGCACTACCACGGTGTTCTGAACCAGAGCCGGGGTGATGCCGGTGACTGCCGTCAGACGTGTGCGTGTTGGATCATCGGGATAAGTATCATAAAGATCCACAGTACCATCGTTATCGCTGTCGCGCTCAGAGGCGGCGCATCCATTGCTATCCACAGGCTCATCGGCGGGGGTCTCCGGGCAGAGGTCGCCGACGCCGCTCACTCCATCTCCATCGGCATCCTTCTGCGAATCGGAGCAACCCTCACTATCGGCTTCCTCCCCTACCGGGGTATCGGGGCACTGATCCAGCTCCTCGGTAATACCATCACTATCGCTATCTAACAGCAGGTGCAATGTGGTAATTATGTGACGGTCGCTTAGTAGCTTTTCAGAAAGAGTAATGACCCACTGCTTACGTCCCTCAACCGATAGTGCGAGCTGGAAGTGGCCGGAGTCAGCATCGATGGTCACGACTTCGTCACCCGATACGGCGGTGATTATGACAGACCCTACTGCACCGTTATAACTGCCGCTGATGCTGACCGGTGAGACAGCAGCTGTATGCTGGTGTGAACCATCTTGTGCGGCAGTGGTATTAGCCAAGTTAATGGTCAGTGGCGGCAGCTCTGGCAGTACCGCCAAATCGGAGAGCGGACCGACCACAGCAACCGCCTCTTGGGTAAAGACATTTACAAAATCGGCAATGGTGGCAACCTGGTAGTGGTAACTGCTGGCCCAGTGGGCTGTGGTGTCGAGATAACCGGCACTGTCAACTTGTGCCAGTTCTAGGGGCGCACCCTCTCCCTCGCCACGGTAGACTTGGTAACGGAAACCATCGACAGCATCCCAACTAATACGCCCATCAGCGATCTCACGCTTTGCCACGACATTACTGACAGAGGTGGCGTTATAGGCGACAAACATATTGTGACGCTCGCCTGGCTCACCTTCAAAGTCGCGGGTATCGACCGCAACGACACGGTAGTGATATCCGCTACCATTGCTAACATTGGTGTCGGTATATGCAGTGGCCGTTAGCAATTCGGTGTTGAGTTTCTCCTCACTCTCCTTCCCTGCCTCTGCGCGATAGATGTTATAGCCTTTTGCGTTCGCCGGGTCTTCATGTGCAGTCCACCGCAAATCCACAGCGTTCTGGCTCAGCACAGGCTCAATACCGGTGACAGCAGCAAGACGCCAGCGTGTCGGATCATTGGGATAGGTATCACGCTCGTCAGCAACACCGTCCCCATCGGTATCCAGCCTGAGGGTAACTGTAAAAGGCTGGGAGGGATTGAGAGCGCGATCATGAATCACAAAACTCAAGGATAAATTTTGGGCAGTTAAGGGGATTTTTGGCTTGCACGTGAGTGTAGCCGTACTATCGGTACAACTAAGCTCGGTTTGTTCCCCATTGACACTTATGGTGATGGTTGCCACATCGACGCCGACACCGATATCACTGTAGCTAAACTCAAATTCCGGTGTTGAAGTTATGAGATCGCCGTCTTTTAAGTCATTTAGCGTAAGCGTTGGATGATTTATGTCGCCATTCGTTGACAAAACACTCATCTGACGCAATGGCTGTATGGGAGTAGTGATCATGCCGCTTGCGGAAACATGGCTTAATGCCTGCCGGCTTAATACCCAAAGTGAGCCATCATTTACATCGGCAGAAATCGCATCTATGGCTGCCGTATTGCTGTTTTTCTCATTTGAAATGGGGACTTCCAACTGCACACCGCCTTCTGCAGCAAGACGATAGACCGTGGTGTTGCTGGAGACCCAGAGATTACCGGCGCCATCAGGCGAAAGGTGTTTAAGCCCGTTTACTGCCGAACTAGCCAGTAACTGTCCCTGGCGAGAATAACGGTGAATTAACTTTTTAGAACCAACCCATAAAGCACCAAGGCGCAAATCAAAGGCAAGGCTTTCTCCAGCAAAGGGTGACGGAAGTTTGAATGATTGGGTTTGTACGCCTTTTTCGTCAAATGCTTGGATGACCTTGCCATCGGAAAGCCACAAAACGCCACTTGCAACATCAATAGCTAAGCTCTTGATTTTCTGCTTAAGAGAAATAGTGTGTAGCAGTTGCCCTACCACACTGTACTTGTAAAGCACATTATCAGCGGAGATCCAGGCACTCCCATCTCGTTTGTCTACGATGACATTTGCTCTAGAGATCGCCGCCGAAGAAGCAATATGAGGAAGAACTGAAAATTGGGTTGCTTGTTTAGAATCAGCATTTATAACAGTAATCTGACGGCCTTTCGAAACAATCCAGATGAGTGACCGATCATCATCAATTGCTGAGGCCAGTGCTTCGGAAGAGAGGGAAATGTTACCTGATAGTTCCGCGTTATTAGGAGAGAAGACTACCGCTTCCTTAAGGCCTGCGGAAACACCAAAACCACTCTCAACAGCAGCATGGGCATTACCATGGCTGGTAAAAATCAGTGAGAGGAGAAATATACCGAAAACCGTGAGAGATATTTTTTTTTGCCGATACATTAATTCAACATCCCTATTTTCTGCAGCATTAACTCTTGATATTGTTAATTACTTAAAATCAACAACTTAACTAAGTTCACTCGTGGTATCGGGAGGGTTTGGAATGAGAGGTGTCTTTCTGGTCAACCGTTTATGCCGCTAAAAGGTTGTTATACAAAATTATATTATTGAGCTCTCAATGCCCGCCTGAAATCCATCTTATTGTTACCGTATATTTTGTGGGGCTATAATGCAAAAAAATCACTCCCATGTAAAGCATTGAATTGTAGGCCGTCGTCTGCTAGGAGTTGAGTGAAAGCTGGGTATTCTATTTGACTCAACGGGACATATTCATGAAAATAACATATTATCAATAAGTTACATGTTGCTCCGTTTATTATAAACAATACCAAAATGATGGATCGATGTAGCAA
>JBFEYJ010000028.1:0-21737 GCA_041562215.1 Thiohalomonadaceae bacterium
ACTGCAGGCCTCCCCATTGAGGATCACCTCTCCCTCATGACAATCGAGATCGGCGATGGCCCGCAACAACAAAGTCTTGCCGGAACCACTGGGGCCGGTCAGAACCAGACACTCCCCAACCCCCACGTCCAGATCAATGGGGCCGAGATGAACCGTCCTCAGCTGCTTGATTGTCAATCCTGCCGCCACCAGATCTCTCCTGATACATCATCATATTTTCCCTGCAAAAGCAGGGTTTACCACCCACCATCATACGGGAAAGCCAGTCATGTCAGAACAGACCAATGCTCAGCGAAAACCTTACATTGTCGAACTGGAGGCAGGCGACCATTGGTTTTGCACTTGCGGCAAAAGCGCCACCCCGCCCCTGTGCGACGGCAGCCACAAAGGTAGCGGGTTAGCGCCACTGAAATTTACCATTGAGGAAAAGCGCAAGGTCGGGCTTTGCGGCTGCAAACACAGCAACAATGCCCCCTTCTGCGATGGCTCGCATAAAACACTATAGGAGCGACTGCGTAGGCGAATTTTCGACGAAAGAGTTTGGCTCATAGAGGACTGACAAAAAGAAACCGCAACAAAAAGGGCACCCAAAGGGTGCCCTATGAAATAGCTCAATGAATTTCGTGCTATATCAAATTCCGGAACCTTTGGAACCGGTGAACTCCGGATAGGCTTCCAGACCGCATTCGGCCAGATCCACACCTTCGTACTCTTCCTCTTCACTCACACGCAGGCCCATCACAGCCTTGATTACCATCCAGACGACGAAGCTGGCGGCGAACACCCAGGCGAAGATGCTCACAATACCGATAAGCTGAGCACCGACAGTGGCTTCGGGGTGGCTTATCAGTACAGCCAGCAGACCCCAAATACCAACGACCCCGTGCACGGAGATGGCGCCGACCGGATCATCGATTTTCAGTTTGTCGAGGGTAACGATGGAGAAGACCACCAGTATTCCACCGACAGCACCGATAATGGTCGCAGTACCGGCACCGGGGTTCAGGGGCTCAGCAGTGATAGCAACCAGGCCGGCCAGTGCGCCGTTCAGGGCCATCGTCAGGTCCGCCTTGCCGAACAGCAGACGGGCGGTGATCAGCGCGGCGACTACGCCACCGGCAGCGGCCATGTTGGTGTTGACGAAAACCATGGCGACCGCATTGGCCTCACCCACATTGGACAGCACCAGCTCTGAACCACCATTGAAGCCGAACCAGCCCAGCCACAGGATGAAGGTGCCCAGCGTGGCCAATGGCAGGTTGGCCCCGGGAATGGCGTTTATCTCGCCGTCTTTACCATACTTGCCCTTGCGAGCACCCAGCAGGAGCACCCCGGCAAGTGCCGCTGCAGCGCCCGTCATGTGCACCACGCCGGAACCGGCGAAGTCCTGGAAACCGAGCTCTTGGAGGAAACCGCCACCCCACTTCCAGAAACCCTGTACCGGGTAGATGAAGCCAGTCATCACCACGGCAAAGGCAAGGAATGCCCACAGCTTCATCCGCTCAGCCACGGCACCGGAAACGATGGACATGGCGGTAGCGACGAACACCACCTGGAAGAAGAAATCGGACATCTTGGAGTAATAGACATCCCCATTGCTGGCGAGAACCTCTTCAAGTGTGTTTTCAGCGCCCAACAGGAAACTGATGCCCGGGATAATGGAGCTGACGCTCTCGCCATACATGATGTTATAACCAACCAACATGTACATTACCGAAGCGATCGCATAGAGAGCGATGTTCTTTGTAAGAATTTCGGCGGTGTTTTTTGCACGCACCAGACCGGCCTCGAGCATCGAAAAACCCGCGGCCATCCACATTACCAGTGCACCGGATACCAGGAAGTAAAAGGTATCGAGCGCGTATTTGACTTCTGTTATTGCTTCCATCTCGTTTGCCCTCCCACTAGGGTCCTAGAGTGCGTCCGGACCGGACTCGCCAGTACGGATGCGCACAACCTGTTCGAGACTGGTGACGAAAATCTTGCCGTCGCCGATCTTGCCGGTGTTCGCTGCTTTAGATACCGCCTCGATAACCTGATCAACCAGGTCGGCGCCGACAGCCGCCTCAACCTTTACCTTCGGCAGAAAATCCACCACATATTCCGCACCGCGATACAATTCGGTGTGGCCTTTCTGCCGCCCGAAACCCTTTACTTCAGTGACGGTGATCCCTTGCACGCCAATGTCGGAAAGGGCTTCACGCACGTCATCGAGCTTAAAGGGCTTGATGATTGCCGTTACCATTTTCATCCTAAATACTCCTTCGGTTTTGCCCACCACTAGCGTGACGGGCCAGGAATTGCCGGAATTTCTTATAAATCGACCGCGTGAGACCAGCTGACAGCAACACGTGCGTTGTCGGTCTGACCGACCTTGTCATTATCGGTATTGCTTAAAGCGAAGCTGAAGTCACCCTTACTCAAGCTCACGCTGTAATCGCCGTAGCTACCATCGGTCGGAGAGACCTTGTTATCGAAGTAATCTCCGGATTTCATGCCGACGTGGAGCCCGAGAGTCAGATCATCTTTAACCGGGATATCGGCACCCACTTCGATATAAGTGGCGCTGTCACTGGATCCAAAGTAATCGTTAGACATGGAAAGCTTGGCGCTGAACATGCCATAGCTTGCACCAAGGTAGACTTCAGAGAAGTCACCATCGTTATTCTCTTGTGGATACTGGTAGGTGATGGCGCCGATATCCAGACCAATACCGCCAACCTCAAAGCCATAACCGCCGTAGAGATCGAGCTCATAGTTGCTATTTCCACCGAGGCTTGAAGTCCAGGTACCAAGATAGAATCCTGAGTCGTGGGCATAATCGATGCCGCCGGAGATTGCAGACTCATCAGCAGCCTGGGTTTCACCACGCCACATATAGTTAGAAGTAGCACCCACGTTACCGCTGAGTTCAGCAATTGCCGTGCCGCTGACCAAGGTTGAAGCAGCCAGGACGGATGCGGCTATCAGGGATTTGCTCATCTTGCTCATCGTCTAAACTCCTAAGTGTTGTGTTGTAAGTTAAGGTTTTTGAATTGGCTATAGTGCCCTCGCATCTTGAATTGCATCACTCGTGCCAATACGCGAAAACAACACAATTACAATGAGTTAACACCTCGAAGCTAACGATCGCACAAACATACCGCACCAATTTAGCCACCCGTAATAACGGTAGCACCACGATGGTGCACAACAAGTCGGCAGATAAAATCAAAATCGCGTAAACTTGAACAAGCGGAATACCAACCATTGGAAACAAACATGAACACGAACTTTATCGATGAACTTGCCAAGCGCCTCAGCGCCTCACTGCCACCAGGCGTCAATGTGCTCAAGGAAGATGTGCAGAATAATATGCGGAACGTTTTGCATGCTGCCTTCAGCAAGATGGATCTGGTAACAAGAGAAGAATTCGAGGTACAGGCTCAGGTACTGCTGCGCACCCGGACCAAACTGGAGGAGCTGGAAAAAAAGATTGCTGAGCTGGAGCGAGGCAAAGGCGGATAATACGCTTACGATCCGCCCTGATATTGGGGATACCATTCACGCCGGCTACGCAGCATTGATGGGCGCTACCAAATAAGAAAAATGCGGCGGGTTCGAGAGCGACACCAGATAACGCCAAGGAACCGGCCTGCGAACAGAACAGGGAAGTCCCTTTTAGCCGACGCTCAAATACGCAATGCTTTGATGAAAGGTGGTGATACGCGCAACAGTGCTTGTTCCCTGTCGCGCGCTTTTGACTATTGAATCAAGCCTTTGAATCCATGCAGGAGGGGCAATAGATCGAACCGAGGCGCAAGTGATAACGTACGTTCACCCCAGCGTCCACCTCTTCACCGCAGCCGTCGCAGAGGGAGCCGATCTCCAGCACGGTTTCACCGTATCCATCGACCGGTAACTCAACATCACCCATCTTCCGGTTCCTGGGTTTGTCCTTGACGATATCATCACGAAAACTGTCCTCTACATCACGCCAACGCTGGACAAGATGCTCAGGCAGATCGTGACGGCGCAGGCAATCGACCATCAGCGATTCACGATAATCAAACAGCTCATCGGAAATCACCATCCAGTGGTGGGCGTTGCGAGGCCGATCTCCGAAGTAGACCTTCTCGCCGCTGAAGAGCTGACGCATAAACGACACCTGCTTTTCCATCGCGCGCTGTTGGGTCACGCCATGAAAGAACGGCGCCAACCGCTCATCCTCGAATACCCGGCTGTAAAAATCCTCAAAAATGGGGTTAAGCAGCCGACCTTCATCGAGCGCCGCCCACATCTCCGGGTCGGGTAACTGAACACGACTCTCTTTTTTTTGTGGTGCAGTCACTACCGGACCGGATGCCGGAGCGATATGCATATCCGCCTGCGGCCTGCATTTGCAGGGCAGGAAACGATTATCATCACGCTGCTCCTGGTTGAGACCTTTTTGCGCCTCTTCCGGGATTGGACCACTCTCGGCCCGATGCATACAGACGTGACAAATACCGTTGCGGCAAGAGAAAGGGAAATCAATACCTTGCCGTATCATCGCATCAAGCAGAGTTTCATCCTCCCTGCATTGATACTCCTTTCCCTTGTAGGTAATAGTCGCCATTACGCGATTGACTCCTTTTTGTCTGTCAGGAAGTCAGTGCTGTCCTGATCTTCACTGCCGCCTTGCGCGCCTCGATAAAGACCATGCCCAGATTGGCCGTTGGTTTGGAAGCAACGGCCAGGACAGCATCAGCACCGGCGTGCACCAGTAACATCATGCCCAACGAGCCCTCGATCATCACCTGTTTCATTTCGCCACGGGAGATCTCTTCTGCGGCCCGTTCCGCCAGTGCCAGCAGCGAGGCGCACATAGCCGCGAAACGGTCTTCATCGACCCCCTTGTCGAGGACCGAACCGATGATAAAACCATCGGTGGTAATCGCCGCCGATGCTTCGATATCGCCGGACGACGCATTGAGCTCGCGTAGCACCGAACGTACGGCACTAGCACGCGGATGTGACTGACTGCTATCGTTCTGAACCATTTAGCCCAATCTCCTTGAGAATAGAGTCGGCCATGGACATCCGGTCCAGTGGCCGATTATTTTACAGTGCGGCTTCAACCTGCGGCATAGCGGAACGAGCCTTGGTCAGCACCATACCAAGGTTTGCCGATTTACGGCAAACAAATGTTGCCACGTGATCCTGGTTGGTCTTACCGCGCATGAAGATATGGATCAGATTGTCGCTGTTGACGATCATTTCCTGGAAGTAGTGGTAATTGTCCATCGGGACGCCGCGCGCCTTTTTGAACATGTTCTCGATGGTCACCACATTGGAGCCCTGAAACAGGTCAGCGGTGGCTGCGGCCAACAACTCGAGCACTTCCTGCGGATGTGAGTCGACGGTCTTGATGCCAAGGAGCATGCCGCTGTTGAGGTCGACATAACCACCGGCGACGCACTCAGGTATGTTGGTGATAGCCTGTTGCAATGCGTTATCTAAACTGGACATGGTATTTCCTCTCGTTTTACAGTGATGGGTTGGTAAAAAATTTATTCAGCGTTGGTTAACGGCACAGTTGATTGGGCTCTGGGGGAAGAGGCCAGCTCTGACAGTGCTGTAGCGAATTTTTCCAGGAAAACGGCTTGCTCCTCGGACTGGACCCAGCGCGGCTCCACCCGTCGCACCGTCTCAAGTGCATCAAGAGCCTCTCGCCCCTCCCAGATGAGATAGGCGGCCAAAATGGTCCCGGTACGCCCCAGGCCTGCGCGGCAATGGACTGCCACTACCTGCTCATCCTGTAACGACTGTTCTATCTTTCGGCAAAGGTCGAGTGCCTGAGTGAGTGAGGGTGCGGCCATATCAGGGATCGGTGACCAGATATTCCCGATCCCATACTCACTCATCTCCTCAGTCTCCGGCGCACGCTCTGTCAGCGTAACAAGGCAGGTCACGCCGACGCGTTTCAGCGCCTTGAGGTCATAATGAATATCGTGAAAAACGCCCGGGCGTGGGGTTCCAGCCAAAATTCCCTTCTTCAGCCAGAGAAAACCACGCGGTCCGAAACTGTCGCTCATGAACTCCTTAGCGGCCTGCGGTATCGGCGGTGGCGGCGGGCTCTGCGGATCGAGCGTTTCGGGGTCGGCATCGGGTGCCGGCACACTACAGGAGCCGGTGCGGACAAAGCTCTTGGCTACATCATTGGCCGGCGCCTTAAAGAAGGTCTCTGTCTCACCGGACGCCTGCACGATACCGCCCGCCAGCAACACCACATTGCCATCCAGACTCAGTGCATGGCTCTGGTTGTGCAGCACCACCAACACAGCACGCCTGGCACTCTCTGCAGCGATATAGTCGAGCAAGCGCTGCGCCTCGGACTCTTCCAGGCCGGTGGTCGGTTCGTCTATGCACAGCAAGCGGGTGCTAGTCGCCGCCAGGCGCATAATAGCAAGGTGCCGCTGCTGAGCCAGCGTCAGGTGAATGACCTCATCATCCAGTCGAGACACCAACTCATCAAGCCCGGCACTCTTCAACAGCCTCTTTGCGAGCTCGCGCTGTTGCATTGGGCTGAGGCTGCGGCGCTCAGGCAGCTCATGCACAATATTCTCCAGCACGCTGGCCATCATCAACCGGGCGCTCTGCGATACCAGCGCTGGGCGTTCCTCATCGGAAATCGGCTGCCCAAGATATTCCGCAACTCCCCAGGTACGCAGATTGGGATTGGCATCGTTGAAGCCCGCGAGGGTCCTCAACAGGGTTGACTTACCGGTACCGCTCGGCCCCAGCAACACCGTGACCTTCCGCTCTTGCACCATCATGTCGACGCTGGAGAGCACTACCTTTTCACCAAAGGCAACGCCAAATCCCTGCAGAGACAATACCGATTCACTCATCATACATTCTCCGACGCCTAGCGCCTGGCACCTGGATCGAGCATCGCCAGCAAGCTGATCAACATGGTCTTAACATCCTGGCGATCACGCGCATCAACCTCGAATACCGGTGCCTTGATACCCAGTTCCTGCAGCTTGGTGTGATAGGAGTAAAGCCCCGGACGCGGCTTGGTATCCATGCGGGTAACACCAATCACAACTGCACTCTTGTCGATGAAGCGATGAAATGACTTGAGATAGAACTCCAGGTCTGCCAGAGGATCCTCTCGCGCATTGTCGATAAGCATTACCAGACCGAGGCCGCCGATGGTGAGGATGTCCCACATGAAGCTGAAACGCTCCTGACCGGGAGTGCCATAAAGGTGGATCTTGGCAGCACCATCCAGATTCAGAATGCCGTAGTCCATCGCTACAGTGGTATTGGCTTTGCGCACTGCCACATCGTCGCTGGCCTTGGCCTCGGTTTGCACCACTTCAATATCACTAATACTGCCGATAGCCGTGGTCTTGCCGGCGCCAACCGGACCGGTAAATATAATCTTGTGTTCCATGTCGCTCCTCCTACAGCCTTGCCACTTTTGCCAGCAGCGCTGACAACAGGGTTTGGTTGCGGTGCGGTTCTAGCCGAGGCTCTTCCGGCTTACGGTTAATGGCGCGAGCCAGCCCGGCGCAGCGGGCAGCACTGTAAAATTGATACATCTCACTCAACTCGACCTTGAGCAGGCGCGCCGCAAAAAACACCGAAGTGGGGTGACGATTGAGCAATGCGGCGATGCGGGGGCTATTCTCGCTCAGGGGCACACGCGTCAGGTTGGGCCAATAGGTCAACTCCACCACATCATCGCGAAAGCACCCATCCATCAGCCGGCCTTTTGAGGCATAGAAGGCGGTCTGCCACATAAGCTCATCGATATTGCGACCGATAGCTTGCGGGCTGGGCAGTCGCAAGTGGTTGGGTGTGAGGATGGTCAATGTATAGCGCTCAACCGGTGCGGTACAAAATGCCGCCATATCAGTGGCAAAACCAAAATATTCGCCTCGGCTGCTAAGCAGGATGACCTCGCCGATCCCGTCAAGTTCGATTAGCAGATCCTGTTGATTTGCTGTCGCTCGGCGCAGGATATTGATTAAATAGTCCTGCGGATCAAAGTACTCGACTCCCGCCGTTCTGGCGTCCAGCTCATCTTTTGTTAGTGCGCTCATGATTGTCCCCCACCCTAGCTATATTGAATTACGTGTTATGGACGCACCGCCGGCGCCTATGACGATACATTGCCGTCCAAAGTCATCAACGTCACAGGCATTGTGCCTGAGCAGTTTTGAAGGCTTACCGAGGGAAGGAGGCGAAACGAACCGCCCGACGAATGCGGGCAGAAGAGATGACCGGCATCAAGTTAGATGCTCGGCGGCCACAACTTCAATTGAAGGCATGGCTCTCTTATGGCATGAATAAAACATGGCCATTCGTTTTGGCGGTCCCGCCGTCATAGGGTCTTGCCCCTTAGACCGGTAACTTTGCGAACTCGGGTTTTCACCCAAGCGTGCCCTTGTCAAAACATGCGGATAATACCTGAGTACCGTCCACGGTTATTAATGTATGGGCTGCAGCATCCCAAAACTGTGAACCGGGTCACAATTTTCGATCGCTGCGACAAAAGTTTCTCCCCACTGAAAAAACTGTCTCTCGACTTACTGATGGATTTCAGCCGTGTTGATGAAGTGAATGTATCAACATTGTTCAAGTAAATCCGTGCCGAGCACCGCAAGTCCATGCAGACTCTCCGATGAGTTGAATCCGCGACAGCGGTCATGGAAAGTGCACATCAAACCCGCCGCTCTGCGCCATGACATCTCCAAGCTCTTAGCAGTGAACCGATTGAATTCCGGCTGTGGAAAAGGGAATCATCCAGTGCATGCTCAGCCAAAAAAGACCCATTAAAAAACGGATAATTTTTATAGCGCTGCTCGGTACCCACCATAACGTCAATAAAACATAACACCATTTAACACGTTGAATATCTAACCTTTTTACCCCTATTCAACAGAGTAAAGACCATTTAAACCATTAAAAATGGCACTCGTACTACGAACAGATTTCGAATTTTTCCTCATCCTACCCCTCGAATCCAAGTCCCACCCGACAACCATGTACTAAGCTGTTTTTTACACATCGATAAAGATATGGACGGCTACCCGACAGCCGGCCAGAGAGCAGACCCGGACATTCTCCGGAGAGAGTCACTCCCTGAGGGATCTGAAGCGGTCTCTATAGCCAGAAATGCGCAATGTCTTTCAAAAACAGAATCGTATAGGACGGAAAATGGCAGCCACCGTAAACACTTGTTCTGAAGGCATGATATCCGCTCCCCGGCGGCAGCAAATACTGGACAGCTATTGCGAGTACGAACATCGCCACAAGCGCCTGTTGAGGTGGCGTGCACTCGGTTACTCAATCCTGATCTACTCAGCAGCTGAACTGTTGTTCCTGCTCAGTGCGTCACCCAATTACCATATATATTGGTATTTAGCCGCGCTTAGCGGCATCGGCATGTCCCTGCCGCTGACACTTCTTTGCCAACTCGCCTTACGCAAGATTGTACGCGACCGTAACAACCTCTCACGCCAGTTGTTTTCCGCAGGTCTACGTATTGATGAGGATTATCAGCTGCTTACCAACACCACCCATCCAAGGCTTATGGCAAAAAACAGCAGGATGGCAGGTGGCCAATGAATACAGCGCCGAACGTTCTCCAGAGGAGCGCGCCACTATGGCTGCTGGTCGTCTTTAGCCTGTTTTTCCTCTTCCTGGTAGTGGTGCCAATCGAATCATCGGCACAACTGATTATTGCAACAAGCCTGATATTAGTGATGTGGTATGGCAAAACAGCCAGTGAGGAGAGACGCGGTCGATTATTCCGACTGATGGTACTGGTCACCGGTGCCTATATCTCACTGCGCTACATTGCTTGGCGAGGGCTTTATACGATTAGCGCCTCAGAGCTGGGGCTGCTGGTAATGGCGCTCCTGCTTTATCTCGCCGAAATCTACTCAACGACGATTCATCTGCTCGGCTGCCTGGTCAATGCATCCCCCCTCAACAGGCCCCTGCTCACACTGACTGACCTCCCTGATGACACCCCTCTGCCGAGCGTAGATGTCATGGTCCCCTCGTACAATGAAAGTTCGGAGTTATTGGAAGTAACTCTACGCGCGGCACTCCAAATCAACTATCCACGCGACAAACTAACTGTGCACCTACTCGATGACGGCGGCACCGATCAGAAAATCGCCGCCCCCACTCCGACGTCTGCACAAGAAGCACGACAGCGTCGCCAGAGCTTGATGGCGATGTGCGACAGACTCGGCGTCAACTACATCACCCGCCCTCGAAATGAAAATGCCAAAGCCGGCAACATCAATCATGCACTGCAATACACACACGGTGAGCTGGTGGCGATCCTGGATGCCGACCACGTGCCTACCGCCGATTTCCTTGACTATACAGTCCCCTGGATGGTCAAGGACAAAGAGGTATTCCTGGTGCAAACACCACACTTCATGATCAACCCCGATCCCATCGATCGTAATCTCTTGCATTCTTTCCGGCGCATGCCATCGGAAAATGAGATGTTTTATCAAACTATCCAACGGGGGCTCGATTTCTGGTCGGCCTCCTTTTTCTGCGGTTCGGCTGCACTACTGCGCCGAAGCCATCTCAGCGAGGTCGGCGGAGTCAATGGTGATTCAATTACCGAGGATGCGGAAACGGCTTTTCAGCTGCATAACAAAGGGTATCGATCGGTGTATGTCAATCGACCAATGGTAGCCGGCCTGGCGCCTGAAACCTTTACTGACTTCATCACCCAGCGCATGCGCTGGGCTCAGGGCATGATCCAGATCATGCTACTTAAGCGGCCTTTCCTGGCCAGCGGTCTGAAATGGCACCAGCGGATGGGTTACATGAGTACCATTCTTTTCTGGTTGTTTCCCTTTGCACGCACCGTCTTCCTGCTTGCACCATTGGCCTACCTGATCTTCGGTGCGCATATCTATAATGCCTCGCTTGTCGAGGTCCTTGCCTACACGCTACCTCACCTGGTTGCCACCTATATGGTTTCTTCGATGCTTTTCGGTCGCACGCGATGGCCTTTAGTATCCGAGCTGTACGAGCTGTTACAGTCGATTTTTTCACTGGCGGCCATTGTCAAAGTCATCGTCAATCCGCGCAAGCCTTCGTTCATGGTGACTCCGAAGGGGAACACGCTGGACAAGGATTTCATCTCTCCGTTATTCAAACCGTTCTATATTCTTTTTGCTCTGATGTTCCTGGGATACATCATTGGTATCGATCGCTTTATCAACAACCCAATGACACGCGATATGACCGTGGTTGTCATGCTCTGGAACACCTTTAACTTCATAACAGTGCTCGCGGCAATGGGTGTGCTGTTTGAACGCAGGCAAAAACGTGCGGCACCCAGAATGCCGACGAGTGAACCGGGATACCTGGTCAGTGAAGATCGGCAACTGAAATGCACAATTACCGACCTCTCCTCGCGTGGCTGTCACATGCTCTGTGAAGAGGCAGCCGAACTTTCAGTCGGACAACCCGTCGAGGTCAAATCCTTCGACCTGGCCCTTGAGCGTACAGTCGTCCTTCCCGCCCGAATCTGCACTATCGAACACCAGAACTCCGGCACTGAGTACGGCCTGCAATTCGTTCTGGAGAACGAACAGCAGATCAACCAGTCCGTTGCATTCGCTTTTGGCGACACCCGGCGTTGGGAGTTTTTTCAGATGCGCCGCACCAGGCCGATGCACTTCAGTAGTGCCCTGCGGATCATATTAGGCCTGATCTGGTATCCGCCCCTGATACATATTCGTTTTCTTTACCAAAACATCAAGAGTCGCTTTGTACAAAACCGCCGCAAGGAGAATATCAATGCTTAAGTCCCATCATGTTGCACGCTATGCTGCCTGCTGCATTCTTAGTCTGCTGGCCTTGTTGGGCACCTCTTTGTCTTTTGCGGAAGAAAGCTTTGGCGAAAAGACAGTACGCCTATCCGATTTCACCATGGAGAACGGGCCGATCCGCATGGATGGTATATCGGAAAGCGTTGATATTTACATTCCTCTTTCCTCCACGGCAGTGATCAGCCATTCCTGGCTGGATCTACAATTCATTCACTCCATCATGCTGCTTGGCAATCGCTCATCGATTCAGGTGCACTTCAATGACGCCACACTGGCCCAGATCCCGTACGACCCCGATCAACCAAATGCCAGGGCAAAGGTGCTCATTCCCGAGGAGCTCTGGCGCACAGGCTTTAATAAACTTAGCCTGTCTGTTATCCAGCACTATATCGATCGCTGTGAAGACGCCACCTCACCCGAGCTGTGGACCGAGCTCGATCTGCACAAGTCAATCCTGGCTTACACCGTAGTACCCATTGAGCGCGAGCTGCACATGGGTGATCTCTCCGGCCTGTTCTCTCCGGGCATTGGCGGCCTCAACAGCATTCTGCTTCTCAGTTCTTCTAAGGCTGATCTTTCCAAAGCAAACTCATCCTATCTGAACGAATCACTTCCGCTGATCGCCCAATCCCTGGCCCTACGCCGTGACTACTCCCCGCTGATAATCAAGCATGCTCATTGGACCGGCAACCAGCCCGCCAACAACCTCCCGGGGGCAAATTGGCAAGCGGACACCGCTAGCTATATCCCGGCCACTCTTGCTCCTGATGGGCATGTGTTGATCGGGACAAAGGCGGAGGTGGCAACCATTCTTCCCAAGAAACTGATCGATCGGATTAACGGCCCTTTCCTTTATCTGGATCGGGTCAACGCGCAAACCGGCGGCAATGGTGCGCTACGCCGTACCCCGGGGATTCGCCTGATCGTTTCCGGCATGTCAGGGTCTGATGTGATCCTCGCTTCCCGTGCTCTCGCACAAATGGATGATGAACTGTTCGCACTCCAGCTTGTGAATGTACTCAAAAAAGATATGCATGCCGCATGGGCTTCAACAACCAGCAATTATTTCCTTCAACCGAACACGCGTTATACCTTTGCTGAACTTGGTAGACCCACCGCCACCATGCACGGAGTCGGCACCAAACGCGTGACGGTCAAACTCCCGATTCGAGGCAATTTCTACACCCATGAATCCGCCTCTGTCGACCTTTCACTGGATTTTACCTATGGTGCAGGTATGGGTGCCGGGTCGGTGATGAGCGTCTTACTCAATGGCGAATATATCCAGGGCCTTGAGCTCAAGAACCCCAACGGCATGGGATTCCGGGACTATCGGATCAGCTTGCCGGCTCGCAGCCTCCATCCCGGTACCAATTCGTTGGAATTTGAGTTCAGTATGAGAGCCGAGACGGTTGCCGGCGAATGCCGCAGTATTCCCTCCTCCCACCTGATCGCGCAAATGCTCGACTCATCGAGTATCAGCTTGCCCGCTGCCAGCCCGGTTGCCATCCAGCCCGATATTGCCGCGTTTTCGGCAACCGCCTTTCCGTATATAGATCACAAAAGTGCTGTTCGCACAGAACTGGTCGTTGGATCCGAAAAGATGCTGGGTGATGCGCTAAGTCTTGCTGGTAAACTCGCGCAGCTTTCCCACACAACAGCCGATCAGCTATTCGTACGAACAACCATCCCCACCAAGCCGGCTGGTAATACCATCTTACTGGCCACTCACCAGGAGATGCCGGCAAACATCTTCGTATCTGTCTCTGACTCACTGGAACGCAGCCGGCACTGGTCCTACCGTCTGCTCAATCTGGTGAAGTCTGTTCAAGCAGAGCCATCAGGGGATGCCAAGCATTTGCGTGTCGACGACCTTATCCATACCGGCAGCCTCGACAGTCGCGGTGTGTTGTTGGCAATGCGTAATCCACATAGCCCAACCCCTGCAGCCCTAACGGTTATTTCTGCCGACACCCACACCCTACTTGCGCAACGTGTTGCCGACCTGCTTACCCCGCAGATTTGGGGGCAGCTCAAAGGCGATTTGGTGTTATGGGAGGGTCCCGAAGACCCTGTGGTCTCCATGCAGATAGGAGAGCACTACGAGGTGGGTGAAAAGGACCGTTGGCACATGCTGGTCCTCACCCTGTCGAATAACCCGTGGTATATGCTCGCGGCGCTGCTGATAACCATCTTTGGTATCAGCCTTCTCACTCGCGGTTATTTGCGTAGAAGAGAAGCGCATAAGCTCGCTGAGTAATGCGGCGACAACTCATTATGCTCGGCGTTGCCTCAGCTATTATTTTCACGCTCACGATGCTACCGATCTCCACTGAAGACAATGGAGAGGCCCGGGTTCAGCTCGATCCTCTCCTGTGGGATGCGTATCGGGACCGCTTCATACAAAACGGCCGTGTCATTGATAGTTACCAAGGCAGTATCAGTCACAGTGAGGGTCAGGGTTATGGGATGTTGATGGCCGAGGCTGCCGATGATCGGGACAGCTTCGATCAGCTGTGGAAGTGGACTCAGAAAGTGCTGCAACGCAAGGATGGTCTGTTTTCCTGGCGTTATGAACACTGCCCTAAACAGGACGCCAGCTGTATCACTGATACCAACAATGCCAGTGACGGAGATATCCTGATCGCCTGGGCACTGCTGCGAGCCCATCGCCACTGGCATGACGATAGCTATTATCGCCACGCCTACCGCATTGCCGGAATGATCGCAAACAAATTGCTGGTGCATTATCAGGGTCGGCTATTACTCCTTCCCGGTAACACTGGATTTTCTAGTGGTGGCAAGCTGACCCTGAATGCCTCCTATTGGGTCTTTCCTGCACTGGAGTCATTTTCACAGGAATTTTCCCAGCCACTTTGGGAGAAGGTCATTGCTTCAGGGAAATGGCTATTGCATCAGGGGCGTTTTGGCGCGCACCAGCTTCCTGCCGACTGGGTTGAGCTGGAAAATGACACGCTGAGGCTATCGGAGAAATTTCCTCCGCGCTATTCCTACGATGCCGTACGTATACCGCTTTACCAGGCATGGTCAGAGGCAGGTATTAGCGCAACGGAGCTGGCTCCCTATCTGCGCTATTGGTCACAGGCAAAAACACCACCAGCGTGGGTTAACCTTAAAGACGACAAAAGCTCGACATTTACATGGAGCACCGGAATGGCTGCCATTGCCGCTTTTGTACGGCATCGCACCTATTCCCGATCAGGCGCACTGAGTCTGCCGCGACCTACCGTGGATGATGGATATTACTCCTGGAGTCTAACCCTGTTATGTCATATCGCTGCAACGGAGACTGCACGATGAAACACAAACCCATAACGCTATGCGCCTTTCTAGTGTTGTGTTGCAGCACAGGAATCACGCTGGCAGCGTCGCCGACTTCCGTGGGAGATACTTCCCTTCAGCAAAAAGCGGCCATCGATACCAACCTGTTATCCCAGGCTATTGAGCTGTATCACGCTAAATACTATAAACGCGCGCACAAGTTACTTCAGAAATTACGCCCAGGCATCATTACTTCCCAAGACTCCGGGCTGCTCACATTAGCCGGCTGGGCAGCCTTTCACGTCGGCAATTTTGAGCAGGCCAGGGATGATTTTCTGATCGCGGCCAAGTGGACGGACGATGCCGGTATCTGGTTGATGGTGGTTGAAGCCGAGATCGCGTTGCAGAATCCGGAACGGGCCAGAGAGATCATCGATGGCCTTCCCCCCTCCCCGGAGCGGGATAAAATGCTTGCCCGGCTGATACCGCTTCAGGCCATCGCCGCCTACCACCAAGGTGATTATGCACGGGCCGAGTCCTTGTTAAGCACACCGGATTTCACCCTTAATGGCGATGATCTCGAGATGCTTGGCTGGAGTCGCTACCAACAAGGCAAGTACGAACCGGCAGTGTCTGCATTTGAGGCCGCCTATCGCATCAAACCCAAGCTCGCCAGGGCCAAGGGTCTGGTTTTCAGCCATATGCACCAGCGCCAGCCAGGCAAGCTGGTTGCGCTTGCAGATGAGCTACAAGGCCCCCTCGCCGACCTCACCGCTGACAAAGAGGTACGAAAAAAGCTCAGCGAAGGCAAAGAGGATTGGGTCGGCGTAAGTCCCGAGGGAGTACTCATCGTGCAGGAACCGCCCAAACAAACATCAGCCTTCACCCGAGCCTTGCAGAAACTTGAAGGTATTCCCGGCTTGACTTGGGGCAGCGTCGACCACAGCTTTGTTGACAACGATACCCATGTCTCTTTTCTGCTCAATCAGGGCATTGACTGGCTGGTTCTCCCTGGTGACATCACCCTCAACACCTTTGTCGAATACCGCTCCATGCACAGCGACTTGAAGTCAGTTTACGACGATAAAGAGTTTGTCGTCGGCCTTGAATTTCAGCGCTCACCCTTCAATTTCGGTATCGAACACTCGCCTGCAGAATGGCGCAGCGATGCTCAAGAGCAAGACATCACCACCGCCTATCTTGGCTGGTATCACAGCTGGTACAAATACCTGCGAAGAAGGCACTCTACGATCAGTAATCCGTTCAATGTGAATGCCTACGCCGGCTCCACATACGGGCGAATCTCCAACGAAATGGGCGATGGCGGCGGCACCACCGCGCGAGGCTTTGTGCGGCAGGGGATGGATTGGTTTACCTCCATCACAGCGGTGGGGGAAGTTACCCTGAATAGTTACGCAGCATACCGATTCCGCTTCAGGACTGAGGACAATTACTGGTATGACGCACACGGCCCGGCAATCGGTCTTGAGCTGCAACGCTCGCCCTTCAGCCTCGGCCTGGAGTACATGTGGCAAGTCAACCCGAGGCGTGACACTTCAGAGTCGATATACGGTTTGTACCTGACATGGTATTACGACTGGGATCTGACCCCGGAATAAGCCTATGACGGTGCGAGTGCACTCCTCAGGAGAATCGTCAAAATTGATTGAATTTATGGTGTCTCTTAGCCATATTTATGTAACTTACGCTTAGTCATGGAGACCGTTGCCATGAAATATCTAAGGCGCGCCATCAGTCGAGTGACAGAAGATCGTCAACCCTTTGCGGTGTGGAATTTTTTTTTCCTCCTCGAAATTTCACTCTATCTGCTTGGTGCCATGCGCCTGGATCTCTTCTGGAACCTGCTGTTTCTGTTCTTTATTTTGCTACCTTCTCCACAGACATTCACACGTTACCTGAGCTTACGCATCGGCAGGTTCGGGGTAACCCTGCTCCTTGCCATGTTGCTGTTGTGGAATCAAACATGGTTGCCTACCCCAGCACAGGTATATCACCTGCTCGAACTGTATGGCCTCCCCTCATCTGATTATATGCTTACCTTCTTAAAAGGGATGTTTACCATGTCTACGTTGTTCACGCTCTTCGTTTTGGCAGCTATCAGCTTCGTATTGAGCAAAAAACGCATTGTCAGCATAGCCGTTCTGCCGCTAGCCCTTGTTGTCGCACCGTATATTTCCGCCCAACTCGTCGACCCGGACGAGAGCTACTCACTTGTGGGTATCTCAACGGCGGAGGCCGCAGAGATGGCTCCGGCAAGATATCTGGACGCCTTCTATGCGGCGGAATCCGAACGTAAAACCGTGTTCAACACCCCTGCCCCGGGACAAGAACCATTCGATATCGTTGTGTTACATCTTTGCTCGCTATCATGGGATGACATGAAGGAGATCGGACTGAGCTACGACAGTCCTTTTTTCAGCCAATTCGACTACCTTTTCACCAATTTCAACAGCGCCACGGGTTATAGCACTCCCGCTGTACGTAGACTGCTGCAGGCAAACTGTGGCCAGCGCTCTCACAAAGAGGTGCACGACGAGAATCCTCCAGAGGCATGCCTGCTGTTCAACGGTCTCGACAGTGCAGGATACAAAACCTTTGTCGGCATGAGTCACGACGGTGCCTATGGCAACTTCCTTCACACCATAAAAAATCTGACACCTGACGACGCTGTCTTGCTTCCACTCAAGAGATTGGAACAACAGGCAATTTTCTTTGATGGAAAGGTGGCGCTTTTCAATGACTATGACGTGCTTCAAAAATGGAGCAAAGCAAGAGAGTCATCCCCCGCAGAGCGTGCCGCACTTTACTATAATAGTGTTCTTCTGCACGCCGGCATCCGCTGGGTCGGGGAGAAAAAGAGCCGCAACGATCGCTCTCAGTATATCGACGTAACCACTGCACTGTTGGAGGACATCCAGGCCTTTATCGACAGCCTAAAATCCTCTAAGCGGAACACCATCGTGGTGTTTGTACCAGAACATGGAAGAGCCCTGGTTGGTAGCCCATTTCAGCCAGCTGATGTTCGAGATATTCCACTGCCAAAAATCACCAAGGTACCCCTAGGAGTCATGCTCATCGGACCTAAAGTTAATGGCCGGGAACTTCGGCAGAATATTGTCTCAAAGCCAACCAGCTATTTCGCGATCTCTTGGCTGCTCTCCCGCTACCTTGAAAACAGTCCCTTCGGCAACAAGGCACCATCCGCCGATGCACTGGCTTTCCAGATCCCGAGAACTGAATTCGTGGCAGAGCATGAGGGCAGGGTCATCATGGAGATTGACGGAAAATTCATGTTTCGTGATACAAATGGTGAATGGAGCACGCTGAGTGCAAAACAGCTACAGTAATCCCGTCGGCAGCTGCCCGATAAATGGCATTCAAACGTACGTAAATCGAACCGACACTGTTTTTTATTTAGTCATCCGAACGGCCATGCAGGAACACCTTGTGATTCCTGCCCGTACAGCAAGTACAGCATCACTCATGTATGCTGATGAAGGCATACCTCACACAGCATGAACGGAGATGGCAACGCCACGGGCATCGAAAGGATAGCAACCGATTAAACAAATGGGCCTGGAATGCCACGGTAAGCTGTTCCACCGACCACCAGGCAAGTGACACGACGCATTTGTGATCCCGGCTCGAACATCGCATAATCGGTTACAGCATTTCACAAGGGATTTGTGTACTCAAACGTGGAAAGGAAGCCATGTCACTCGCCACCATTTTCACCCGTGCCGCTATCGGCATTGATGCCCCAGAGGTAACCGTCGAGGTGCATCTTGCCAACGGTCTGCCCGGCATGTCCATCGTCGGTCTGCCCGAGGCCGCGGTTAAAGAGAGCAAGGACCGTGTTCGCGCCGCCCTGCTCAATGCCCGCTTTGAATTTCCAGCACGCCGCATCACCATCAGTCTTGCACCCGCCGATCTCCCGAAAGAGGGCGGACGGTTCGATCTACCCATCGCTCTCGGCATCCTCGCCGCCTCAGGACAGGTCCCGATTGATGGCTTGTCGCGTTACGAATTTATCGGTGAGCTGGCGCTCAGCGGTCTCTTACGGCCGGTACGAGGTTGCCTCCCGGTGGCGTTACAGGCCCGTAACGCAGGGCGCAGCCTTGTCGTACCTGCTGAAAACGCCGACGAAGCCGCCCTCGTCAGCGATGCCCTCATCCTGCCTGCCGACAACCTGCTGCAAGTCATCGCCCATCTCCATGGCGAGGCGCTTATCACCCCGCACACATCACAACTCGTGCAGCCACTGCCCCGACAGATACCGGATCTGGCTGAGGTCTATGGCCAACCGCATGCCCGTCGCGCACTGGAGATCGCTGCCGCCGGCAACCACAGTCTGCTACTATTTGGTCCGCCCGGCACCGGTAAGACCATGCTTGCCAGCCGTCTTCCAGGGATCCTACCGCCAATGGAAGAAATTGAGGCAGTTCAGAGTGCTACGGTCGCCTCGATAAGTGAACAGGGCTTTCGCTTTGAACAGTGGGGACAGCGACCGTTTCGCGCCCCTCACCACACAGCCTCAGCCGTCGCACTGGTCGGCGGCGGCAGTCACCCACGACCCGGTGAGATATCCCTGGCGCACAACGGCGTGCTGTTCCTCGATGAACTGCCCGAGTTCGATCGCAAGGTCCTTGAGGTACTGCGCGAACCACTCGAATCAGGCCACATCACCATCTCCCGCGCCGCTCGTCAGGCAAAGTTTCCGGCGCACTTTCAGCTGGTGGCGGCAATGAATCCCTGCCCCTGCGGTTACCTCGGGCACACCTCCGGGCGCTGCACATGCACTCCGGAACAGGTGGCCCGTTACCGCGCAAAAATCTCCGGGCCGCTACTCGATCGCATCGATCTGCACATTGAAGTGCCACCACTTCCACGTGGAACTCTGGCCGACGAGGCCCAGCAAGCTGAAGAGAGCGCCACGGTAAGGACAAGGGTCGTGCTGAGCCGCACGCGCCAAATGCAACGCAGCGGCAAAGCTAATGCACAACTGGACAACCGGGAGATTAAACGTGACTGCCGCCTAAAAAAAGAAGACGCACTACTTCTTGAACAGGCCACCGAACAACTAGGGCTCTCCGCACGCGCCCACCACCGTATATTGAAGGTTGCGCGCACCATCGCCGATCTGGCAGGCAGTGTACGGATAGATCAGACCCACCTCAGTGAAGCGATCAGTTACCGCAAGCTTGATCGGCACTGATTGCGGAGTGAGGTAACAAGGGTGATGAGTAGCGTGGATAGGCACCTTACAACCGGACGCCCTTGATATTGTGTCGTCCTGGGGGCTTTGGCGGGAATGTTTTTCGTCATTCAGGAGGCTTCCCTAATTAGTCTTATTGTGGGCGGATTCGACCAAGGCATGCAGACGGAACCCAACATTACGCCAAAAATATCTGTAAAATGGCCTGAAATTTCACAAGTGATAAACGGGATCATGAAGAAGTCAGACATCAACAAATTCCGCATCGATATCGTGTGCGAAGACAAGAGTGCCCTCTTCCTTCTAATGGACCGCGAGGGCCGTGTAAGTCGCCAAGGCACCGGCGCAATGCCCCCTGACGAATTTTCGGTGATGAGTGAGGGTGATGGGTCCGTCTTCGCCGCTCTGGTCGATGCTTTGGATGACCGGGTATTTGAGCATGCTGCGGTGTATGACCACCCCGACAAGTCAGGCCTACCGATCACCTACAGCGTCGCCTTTCAGGGCGAGGAGCCGGATGTCGCGGTTTTTGAGTTCCGCCTGGGGACCGAGACGGAGGATGTGGGCGAACTACTACCCTATATCGACCAGTTCATTACCAAGGCCGTGGCAGCAACGAATGAGTGGTATGTCGCGGAAAAAGCCAAGGCCGAGGAGCACAAGGGAGAGAAGTAATGTGCGTTAACGATGGCTAAGGCCAAAGGAACAACCACTCACTTTCTCGCTACTTAACGTCGAGAGATTATTCCTGTTCTAAATACCGACAATCAACAGCTACCCCTTTCAGTTAACGATGAATCTCAAATCGCTGCAGCCGACACTCACTGCCCCGTCTCTTCTGCTCGTTCTATCCGGAGCAGCATTTGGAGGTGCTTTGGACGATTTTGAGAAAGACGCTACACAAGACAGAGGAGCCGAAGAACAGGCCAGTAATCAACAGGATTGCCAATCCGCCTCTGAGTGTGATGAAGACGACCACTCTGGCAACTTTTGCATTGACATAGTCTCGTCAATTTTCGGCTCCGTAACAGATGCAATTTTAACCGTAGGAAGCCACAACACTGAAGTCAGAGCATCCAGCAATAACTCAAATACCTACATAACGCCAAGGGAGCCAGGCAGCCCGCTTCTGCCACTATTGCGTCTGGACGGAAGCTGGCACGCCCTCAATAATGGTCTATTAGGAGATGACATCAGGATTGAGCTTGGCCGTTCCTTACTTGGTGGCCAGATCAGAGTGACGAACTTCAAGGAGACCAACCCATCGGATTCGCTCAAATTAACAAGCATCCATGGCCTCTATCGTCTCTCTTATGGGAATACAGTCGGAATCAATCTTGGTCTGGGAATCTCGAACCTCGATGGAAACAGCA